>JBDSWM010000336.1:0-19292 GCA_039926685.1 Fibrobacteria bacterium
GAATCGGGCGGAGGCGAAGGCGGAGCATGGAGGCGCGCGTGAATGCGCTGTGCGCGACCCAGTCAATCGTCGCCCTTCGGCGCATCCGCGCAACGACCACAGTGCCACGTAAGCCTCCATGCGCGGAAAACCCAGCGAGTGGACGCCTGAACCGGAGCCCGTTCTGAGGCCCCGGCCGCCCACTCCCGCCTCCGTGATCCCCCGTCCTCGATAAGCCTGCACAAAGCAAAGTGATTACCTTTATAGCCTATCCCGTCAAGCATTGCAGGGAAGGGAGCCAGCATGATCACACCGTTGGACATCAAGAAGCATGAGTTCGGGACCCGGTTCAAGGGTTATGACACGGACGAGGTGCGGGCTTTGCTTGAATCCATCGCGAAGGATTTCGAGGAGATGACCCGCCAGAATATCCAGTTATCCGAGCGGCTTAAGATCGCCGAAGAGCGTCTCAACCATTATCGGCTCATCGAAAAAACCCTTCAGGACGCCGTAATCACCATCCAGAACACCTTGGAGGAGAAGCGGAAGGTTGCCCACCAGGAGGCCGATGCCATCATCACCGATGCCCGCCAGAAGGCCGCTGACGAGATGGCCGGGTCCCGGGAACATGTGGCGGGCTTGCGCGCCGAGATCTACGTTCTCGAGAACCAGAAAATGCAGTTCTTCGCCCGCTTCCGGAATCTGCTGCGTAGCCAGGCGCAGATCTTGGAAGCCATGATGGATGCCGAAGACAAGGAAATGCCGCCTCGCCCCGCCGATGCTCCCGCTCCTCAAAAATCCCCCGGCCCTGATTCCATCGAGACCCGCTGGGCCCGCAAGGGCTGAGACCTTTGCCGGAAGCTTCGGGCAATTGGTATCTTTCCGATATCAATTGGCCATTCGATCGCTTAAGGAAGGTTGCTTTAATGTCTCAGTTAGTCGCGAACAAGGGATCCAAAATCATTAAAACCTTGGGGATTCTCACCCTTATCGGCGTGATTATCGCCGTGGCCAGGATCGTACTGAGGGTCTTCAACGAAAAGAAGACGGAACCCGAAGACGGACATAACGGCATTTAAGCGAAGGGCCGGCGCTGCCGACCCGTCATTGATCCAACGCCACCCGGATTTGCGAAAGATGGTGGTCCCCATGCCATCCGCACATCGCGGCCGCCTCATAGAGATGGACGCTGCGATTCTGATCGGGATGGTGGTAGGTGCGGCGGAATTCAGTTTCGCCCATGGTCCGTAGGGTTTGCACCCATTTGGCGTGGATCGCGCTCAAGAGATCCAATGCCGGCCGCATATCCCCTTGGCGGGCATCGGGGAGTTCCGACCATCGATCCTCCAAATAGGGTTTTATGATCGGATTGTCCTCGGTGAGGGCGAATTTGAATCGCGTATAATTGTTCACGTTGGCATCAACGATATGCTGGACCAATTGGTGGATGGTCCAGGATCCTGGCCGGTATTGGCGCTCCCAATCGGTGCGGGAAAGGTTCGAGACCGAAGCCAGCAGCTTGCGGGGCAAGCAGTCGATGGCGGAAACGGCCAAGGCGACGGCGGATGCCGAATAGCCATCGGGACGCTTGAACCGTCCGATGGGAAAACGCCGGATTTCGGGAACGATCGTATCCATGTGTTCCTCGCAAGATATTTTAGAAAGGCGCGCTGCCCCAAAATAAAAAAACAAGTGCCGGAAACCCGCATTGGGAACGAAGCCCGGTTAGATAAAGTGTTCACATTCCGGGAACGAAAAAGCAATGACTATGGCGCGCCCCCCCGGATTTCCCGACGATTTTCACTTGCGCTCCATTACGATTTCGAATATAGGGAAAATATCCCGCCGTCGAAGTCCTTATAAAGACTCGCCGACGTCCTTATAAAGTCTGTGCGCTTCACCACCTTCCGGTTACGATGACTCTCAAATTCACGTGCATAATGTAAGTATGAACCATTTGGCGTTCCATTTTGATAATTGTTATGATCGGGATCGGATTTCGCCCGTGGGATTGCGGCAAGGTCGTGCGGCTATCGCATGCGCCGGGCGTGGGGAGCGTTTGCATGGAAAAGTCATTGCGGATTCTGCACTTGGAAGATGATGCGGGAGACGCGAAGCTGGTGATGGCGACGCTGTCAAAGGAAGGGATAGCCTGCGATATCTCCTGGCAACAGAACGGTAAGGCTTTCCGTGAGGCGTTGGACGGTCCGGCATACGATCTGATCTTCTCCGACTATTCCTTGCCGGATTTCGACGGGCCTTCGGCGCTCAGGCTGGCCAAGGAAAAATGCCCGGACACGCCTTTCATCTTCGTGTCCGGCACCATGGGCGAAGATACCGCCATCGAAAGCCTGCGCAGCGGCGCCACGGACTATGTCTTGAAGCAGAACCTCAAAAGGCTTCCGCTTTCCGTGCGGCGGGCCGTGCGTGAAAGCGGCGAACGCAAGGAGAGGCGCCTTTTAGAGGAGAAATTCCTCCGGGCCCAGAAGATGGAGGTAGTGGGACAATTGGCCGGGGGATTGGCGCATGACTTCAACAATCTCCTGACGGTCATCCTGGGCCATGTGCAATTGTTGCTGGGGAACGGCGGCCCTCCCGAGCAACGGGACTCGCTAAAAAACATCCACCGTGCCGCGGAAGCCGCCGGAAACCTGACCCGCCAATTGCTGACCTTCAGCCGCAAGCAACCGTTCCAGGCCGTTCAGTTGGATTTGAACCAGGTCATCCTCGACATGGCGGGCATGCTGACCCGCGTGATCGGCGCCAATATCACCTTGCGCACGGAATGCGCCGCGGATCTCCCATTCGTCAAAGCGGACCTGGGCATGCTGGAACAGGTGATCATGAACCTGGCAGTCAACGCACGCGACGCCATGCCCGAGGGGGGGATCCTGACCATCCGTTCGGGGTTCATGGACTTGGGCGGGACGCAAATCGGCTTCCAGGCCGGGGCGCGCGCGGGCGAATTCAACACCTTATCGGTGATAGATACGGGAACGGGCATATCCCGGGAAGTCCTGGCCCGGCTTTTCGAACCCTTCTTCACCACCAAGGGCGACGGCAAAGGCACGGGCCTGGGGCTTACCGGAGCTTACAGCATAGTGCAACAGCACGAAGGCTGGATCGAGGTGAAAAGCGAAGTAGGCCATGGATCCGAGTTCAGGATATTCCTTCCCGCCAGCCGCGAGAAGGCGGCTCCGGAAAGTCCCGCCGCCCGCGATGCCGATATCACGCGTGGGGCCGAAACCATCTTGGTGGTGGAGGATGAGCCTTTATTGCGGAAGCTGGTCCATATCATCCTGGAAGAAAGCGGCTATCAGGTGCTGACGGCGGATTCGGGGCGGCAAAGCCTGGAGCTGTTCGAGCATCACCGCGGGGGAATCGACCTGGTGTTGACCGATATGATCCTGGCCGACGGGATGACGGGCAAGGAATTGGCGGCGCTCTTGAAAATCAAGCAACCGGGACTCAATATCATCTATACCAGCGGGTACGGCATCGAACAGATCAATATGAAAACGCCGCTGGAGCGCGACACTTTCTTCCTACCCAAACCGTTCCAACGCCTGGAGCTGACGAAAATGATCCGCGAATGCCTGGATCGGAAAAGCGCCGCCCCGAACTGAGGCCAAAACGCCATAGCGCCATATCGCCCTTGCCCCCTATCGCCTTAGCCTAGAATCCGCACCTTGTGCTTTTGGCCTTTGATCTTGTTCTCGCTGAGCCGCGCGAAAGCCCACTGCACGTCTTTCCGATCCACGGAGACATAGGCCTCGTAATCCATCACATCGATCTTCCCGACGGCCTTGCCGTCGAGGCCTTGCCCGCCTTTTCCATCCGGGCCGCCGGAGCCGCCTGAACCGGCCTTGCCGTCGCTTCCGCCCGTCAAGGCCCCCAGGATATCCCCGGCCCGCAGTTTATCCTTGCGGCCGGCGGCTATGCAAAGGGTGGCTTGATCCGCTTTTAGCGCCTCGATGGAAGCGCTGTCGGTCCATTCCAGGGGTTCGCAGGGCACGTCCAATTTCAGGAATTCGCGCGCGGCGGCGATCTTATGCTGTTCGGTGGGCAAGGCCAGGGTGATGGCGTACCCGGAATTACCCGCCCTTCCCGTACGGCCGATGCGATGGACATAGGTTTCCATATCATGCGGCATTTCGAAGTTGATGACCGCGGCGAGATCCTCGATATCCAATCCCCGCGCCGCCACGTCCGTGGCCACCAGCACCCGGACGCTGGCATGGCGGAAGCGCATCAGGGTCTGCTCCCTATCCCGCTGCTCCAGGTCGCCATGCAATTCGGCAGCCGCGAAACCGGAATCGGACAGGTTCTGGAACACTTCCTTGGCGGCAGCCTTGGTATTGCAGAAAATGATGGCGCTCCGTGGCCGCAGCCGGGAAAGCAAGGCGGCCAGGCCGGCCGGTTTGCCTTCCTTTTCGCAGAGGATGAATTTCTGGGCGATGCCGGAATCCAACGGATCGGATTCGATGCGCACATGGATCGGATCGCGTTGGAAGCGCTCGCTCAGGACCTTGATGTCTTCCGGGAAGGTCGCCGAGAACAGCAGGGTTTGCCGTTCCGCGGGCAGGACGGCGATGATTTCCGTGATGTCCCCCAGGAACCCCATGTCCAGCATGCGATCCGCCTCGTCCAGGACCAAGGTTCGCGCCGCATCCAGGGAAAGGGTTTCCCTGCGGAGATGGTCCAGGATGCGCCCCGGGGTTCCCACCAGAACATGCGATCCGTTCCTGAGTGCGGTCTTCTGCAAGCCCATCTCCTGTCCGCCGTACAGGGAAACCACCTTGATATTCCCCAGGAAGCGCGCCAGCTTGCGTAACTCCTGGGTTACTTGCAGGGACAACTCACGCGTGGGGCAGAGGATCAGGGCCTGGGTTCCCGGATTCCGGACATCCAACCTTTGCAAGAGCGGAATGACGAAGGCCGCGGTCTTGCCGCTGCCGGTCTTGGCCTGGGCGATGACATCCCGGCCCTTGAGGGCGAGGGGCAATGCTTCGGCCTGGATAGGGGTCATGACCGCATAACCCAGCGCTTCCAGGTTGGCGAGCAGGGCGGCGGGAAGGTGCAGGCGGGAGAACAGGTTCGGATTGGTCATGGGCCAGCAAAGCTAGCAACACCCGGGATAGCCGCCGGAGAGTCGCCCTGGAGCTTGCTTTACGAGGAGTTGTGGCTACTATTCCGTTCTCCCGCGCCCGCTTTCACGGAGTATCTCCCATGCGAATATCCCAATCAGTACCTCTACTCTTATGGGCGCTTTCTGGCTGCAGCAACCTGGACCTCGACTGTAAGCCGGCTGGACGCATCATCTTCCCGGACAGCCTGGTCAATCTGGCGGCCTTGAACAGCCCTTATGATGACTGGAATTGCGGCGCTCCCTGGGACGAGTGGGAAAGCGATGGCTCTTTCCTGTTCTCAACCAATCGGAAAACCTCTGGCGGCACTTTCGACGTGTTCCCCACGGCCATACGGTTCCAAGGCGAAGACGGGTTCGCGATGGACACCTCACTGAATGCGTCGGAAGCCATCCGCGCGATTGCGAAACGGATCAATACCGGGGAGGATGAACTGGGACCGACTTTCTGGTTCGCCAGCGAGTCGGATTTAAAGCAAAGGAGCCCCAAGGTCCTTATTTTCTCGCGCGGAAACGGCGGCAACCATGACCTGTGGGTCTTGTCTCCGGACAACCCTACGGTTTCCTATGTTGGACTTCTTTATCCTCCGGATAGCCTGTTCGAAATCCCCCTCACGCCGTTGAATACCCCGAAGGACGAAGGCTACGCTACCTGGAGCCGGGAGCTTGGTCTGCTTTTTTTCCATTCCGATCGGGATGGGATATATGGCCTATTTCAGGCGTCCATCCCCTTGGACTCAAATGGGCTCGGGGTCTGGCTTCGCAACCCCAAGGATTCCGGCGTGCGGATCTCACGGGTCCAAGGGCTTTCCTCCGACGGGCAGGAGCGTTGTCCGTTCCTGCTCGGCAATGCCCTCTACTTCGTTTCCGATCGTTCGGGAGGTTTCGGAGGCTTGGATATCTACCGGAGCGTATGGAGCGGGACCGCATGGGGAGCGCCGCAAAACCTCGGATCGCGCATCAACTCCACCTATGACGAATATCGTCCCTTGGCCTTTCACCTGTATCCGGAAGAAGATGCCTTGTTCTTCAGCTCTAATCGGCCCGGCGGAAAAGGCGGGTATGATTTATACGCCACCTCCCTGAAACCGGAATTGTGATTGGGTCCAACCATGCCGGCAGGCTGATAGGCCGGATGCCGGTAACGGTTTTGAATATTTTCCCTGGATTTACGGAGAATCCCCCAAAAGGAGATCCACTCCCCTGCAGCGGTTTTGGCCGGGCAAGGGTAGATTAGGGGCGATCGGGGATCCTCGACTCGAGGTTCAAAGATCTAAACGACATAGGCGGCCCCGATTAGAGTGGCGCCTGAAGCAGAACGGAAAACTGCCATGAAATTGCGATTTATCCCCTCCGCCTCGATTTTTCTCGCCGCCGGTATGCTGGGCGCTCTCTATGCCGCCCCGGATCCGAATTACCACCTCTACCTGCTTTTCGGGCAATCGAACATGGCGGGCGGAGGAGCCACCAGCCCGGTGTTGGCCAAAGAATGCGATACCACCGCGCGGGTAAAGGTCATGGCCTTTATGAATTGCAACGGCCAAAGCCCGGAATGCAAGATCCCCTTAGGCCGGACCGCGGATAAATGGTATACCGCCTTTCCGCCTTTGCATGATTGCAGTGAAGGCATTTGCCCGGGGGATTTTTTCGCCAAAACCCTGCTGGACTCGGTTCGATCCGACATTACCATTGGGCTTATCCCTTGCGCCCTGTCGGGGATGGCCTTGAACGTTTTCCTCCCCAATGGACCGAATGCGACCGTGGGTCCCGCTAACGGGAAAAACGCTTACAATTGGATGATCGCACGCTGCAAACAGGCCCAGCAAGTCGGCGTCATCAAAGGGATTCTCCTGCATCAAGGCGAAAGCGGTTCGGGTTCCAGCACGGCCTGGGACGTCATGGCCATGCAGATTTTCGATAATATCAAAAAGGATCTGAGTCTCGACGAGAACACGCCCGTGGTCGTCGGCGAACTGCGGTCGGACGCCACCAGCCCGTCCCAGAACAATACCAACTTCAACAAATTGGTGGATGGTCTTCCCGCCAAATACAAGAAATGCGCCGTGGCCTCGAGTCAGGGTTTGGTGGGCAATGGCAGGGACGTTTGGCATTTCACCCCGGCCAGTTTCCAGGAGTTGGGCATCCGCTACGCCAAGGCGTTCCTATCCGTCGCCGATCAGGCTTCGGTGCCCCGCCAGGGCACCGTATCCATCAGCGGGAAGAACCTGCTGGCGAAACCCTATGCGCCCGGCTCGGAATTCCCGGGGGATGACTTGAAGATCATTTCCTTGGATGGGAAAATCCTCGGGACCCTGAAATCCAAGGACGGGAAAGCGATTCCCGAAGGCCAAATGGCCATCCCCTTGAAATGAAAAGCCTACGTCTCTTCCGTAACACGCCCGTTTGGGCCTCCGCCCTGAGCGTTGTCTTTTCCGCATTCGCCCCGGCCTCGGCGCAGAACGCGGAAATCCTACTGTGGCCAAACGGGGCGCCCCGGGCCACGGGAACGGCCGCCACGGATAAGCCCAGCATCACGCCTTATCCCGCCGCCAATCCCAACGGCGCCGCCGTGGTCGTTTTCCCCGGAGGAGCCTATGTGGGTCTGGCGACGGCTTATGAAGGCACCACTCCGGCCCAATGGCTCGCAACCAAAGGCGTTTCCGCCTTCGTGGTCAAATACCGCCTGGGCTCGAACGGATACCGGCATCCCGTCGAGATGTGGGATGGGCAGCGCGCGCTCCGCTGGGTTCGCGCCCACGCGGCCCAGTACCATATCGATACCGCCCGCGTAGGCGTCCTCGGCTTCTCCGCTGGGGGGCATCTCGCCTCCACCGTCTCTACGCATTACGATGACGGCAATCCCGGCGCGGCCGATTCCGTCGATAAGCAAGGCTGCCGCCCGGCTTTTTCCGTGCTCGGGTATCCGGTCATCACCATGCAATCGTCCTTCACCCACGGGCAATCCCGCGACAACCTGCTGGGGACGAATCCGAGCCAGGTCATGATCGATTCCCTGTCGAGCGAAAAGCAGGTCAACGACAAGACTCCGCCCGCCTTCCTGTTCCATTCCACCGATGACGGCCTGGTGCCGATCAAGAATTCCCAGGTGTATTACGATTCCCTGCTGAAGCATCATATCCCGGCCTCGTTCATGAAGTTCAATCATGGCGGACATGGCTATGGGATGGCCGATGGCAAGGGGGGCGCGGTCAATGACGCCGACCTGCATACCTGGTGCGATTCCAGCCTGAAGTGGCTCGATAAGCAGGGATTCTTCACGGTCACAACCAGCTCGCTGGCCGACCCCGGCAACTCCGGAGAGAGTAGCCAGGGAGGCCCCATGGCAAAGGGCCTGTCGAAGTATCGCGTACCGGCCTTGCGGTTCAGGGACCGCGACGGGAGCGCATCCGACGTGTTGGGGCGGCGCCCGCGTTTCTCCGGAGCGTTCCTGATCCTGGATTAACGGCCCTCACCAGCGCACACCCAGGGGTGCGCCACAGGGATAGATGGATACCGTGTGCTGGAAGAGGGCGACTGAGTGGCAGAGGGCGACCAAATCGCCCGGACGGCTACCTGGAATTCACCGCTATTCCAGTGTAGCCATGGGACGCATTATTAAGGCAGCAAGATGCGGTAAGAGCGCTTTCCATCCAAGACCAGATTGTACACGCCCGGAGCCGTACCAACCGGAATGGAATAACTGCCGGCCCCGGCCGCGAGCAATTGCCGGCGAATTCCCCGCGTATCGACCAGCCAAACCTTGGACGGCAAGCCGTTCACGTCGCTGAATTGAATGTGGCCACCCAGAATTCTCGGCATCGAGGCCAACTCTCGGTGGCTATTGCGTATGCTAGCCGCCCGTTCCGGCAAGGTATTGATCCATTGAGTCAGCAACTTGGTCGCAACGGTGTCGGTCTCATAACGGCCGACCGGAGGCATGGATGCCGGATTGACGAGGAAGGCCGTTGAAAAGATCCAGGTTGAGGTATCCGCGGGAGCAGGCTCATTGGTTTCCGCTTTCAGCCGCCAAATGATGGCGCTGAACTCGGGGTGCCTGGGTCGGACGATGGAATTGCTGTCTTTGGTATCCGGGTTTCCGGCTCCGGTTTGCTGGTATTCCAGCGCTCCGTTTCGGGAGTTATCCGTGAATTCCTCGGGTTTTTTCATATCGTAAAAATCGAAATTGACGAGAACGTGCGATGCATTATTCTCCTCGCCTCGAAGGCTATGGCAGCCGGAGCAATTGGCGCCCAGGTAACTGCGCGCACGCAAATCCAGGGACGCGGTGGTATCCGTGAGGGCCGCCCAGCGTGGAGCCGTGACAAAGCTGGGTCGGGGGGTGACGGTTTCAAATACCCCGGCATCGAATAGGTGGCCGAGCTGGTCGATGGGCTGGTTATTGGTGCCGGGCACAGTGCGGTTCAGTTGAGCGGTGAAGAAGCCAAGCACGCCGCGTGCCTGCGAAGTGGCCCCGGTAAGGCGATGGCAATTATTGCAGTCGTTCTGGCTAGGAAAGTGCCATTTCTTCATCACAGCGGGTTGACCGAGGCCTTTTGGGTAGGTTTTCACCGTGGCGTACTCACCTTCAGCCAAATTCACGAGCCGGGCATCGGTGCCCTGGGCATTCCATCGGTAGGTAAAGCCATACCATTGGTCCACCTTGGCAGCCGTATCCTTTTTAAGGATCATGAAACGGGTTTCCCAGAGAATGCGCGTGGCGGGATTTCCAGGAACGGTATCGATAGCGAACTCTTTGGCGAATACCGCGCTATCCGGATAGGTGTAATAATCCGTGGCCGCCTGATAGCGGATATGGGCGTTCGGCTTTAGGATGACCCACCGGCGCTTTTGGGCGGCATCGCTCCACAACTGGGTGTTCACATCGTAGAAAAAGGCCCGTGCCGTAATCTGCTTGGTGGCGATGTTGTCATAAAAACCGGTAGCGGAAAGCAAGGCGGGAGCCTTTGAGTTGTCGAGGGGATCGAAATAATTGAAGGCAGCATCGGAGATCACCGGACAAACGGTAGACAATCCCAAAGCGAGACAAAAGGCAAGGGCTGGATTGACATTCTTCATGATTTTCAATTCCTAAATGTTCTGGTTCGGCCGTGCACGCTCTCGACCACGGGTTTTCAACCCTCTTAATCTACCATCTACTTTTAAAATGGATGCCACAATTATTCGGATGTTGAGCCCAAAGCCCTGGCAAAATGGCAACCGTAACCTGAGGGGTCCCGGAAATGGGTTGGCTGACTAAAAAAGAAAAGGGTTGGCTGCCTAAAAGTAAAGGCGACCAACCCCGGGTTTCAGATTAAAATCGCTTAGAGCTGGCTGAAAGTCCGCTGCACATACCCAATCGGAGTCTCGGCCCTGAGAATATAAAGCTGGCCTGCCGGCATCCGGGGTAGGTCATAAGATTTCGCGCCTACGCCCTCGAATTTATACAGAACTTTGCCCTGGACATCCATGACGCGAATGGTGTGGCTGCCGGTTCCAATAAGGCCCGTAGCATCGTCCTTAAGCGTTATCCGCCCGGCCTGGACTAGCAACCAGTCCACACGGCTGTTATGAAAGACATGGGGTGTCGCGCGGCTCGTGAGAGCCGGGTCCTTACAAGTACCTGTATAGGTGATGCGCACGATACCGTTGGACGCCGCTGGAGGAGTGGCGCTGCAGCAACCCGCGCCCCAGTCGACCATGTACAAGGCCCCGTCGGCACCCTGCTGAAAATCGAGCGAGTTGTAGAGGCTGGGACGTCCGCTACGGGCCATGGTGAAGACCGGGGTCGGAGATCCGATAATGGCACCCGTGGTCGGGTTCACCTTGGCCGCAGAAATATTATTCGTGCCTGTACCGTCTTGCGCATCGGTGACCATCACCGTGTTGTCGAGTTGAGGCGGCATTTGTCCGGGGTTATCGAGGCTTCCGTCATAGTGGATGATCGGTCCGCCGGCGGCGCAAGAGTTGGAGACTCCGTAAAAAGGCTTGTTATAAGGGGGTAGGGTATCCACTCCCGTATTGCCGCTCCAATTGTTCACCGGCCTATCCGTGCTCATGCTGGCAGGATTGAAGGCGGCCCAATCGGTCGCACTCGGCTCCCCGGCTTCGTCGTAGGCGGCCGCTTTTGCCGTTTGGCGCACGAAACTCCCATTGTTGAAAACCCAAAACGGCCAGCCGCCAAACGCGGGTTTGGTGGTGAGGCTGTGGGTCTCACCACGCTGGGCATCCGGGCCGCATTGCGAGTATTCCACCATACCCGAACGGGTCTTGTCGACGCTGAAAGAGTACACATTACGGGTGCCTTTGATATAAATCTCCGGTCTGACCTTGGCGGGGTCGCGATATTGGGTGGCCAAGCCGGTTAAGCCTTGGGTCTGAAACTCACCGGCCCAATACTCACCGAAGTTACCGGCGGGAATGGTATAACCCTTCGGGTCCGCAGCATCGGGCTTGATGCGCAGGATACCTCCGCGTAAATCGGCGGTATTGGCAGGGCCGGTGGCCAAGGATTCGTTATCGCCAACCGAGATGTACAGGTTGCCGGCATTGTCGAATTGCATGGCGCCGCCGGTATGCCAGCGGCCGGTGGTTCCCGCCGGGATTTGCAGCAACACCTTTTCCGAAGCGAAATCGATCATTTTGGTGGTGGCGTTCAACGTGAAGCGGGAAAGCTTGAAGCCGACGCTCGCGGAGCCGATATTGGCTGAACCGGCGGTATAAAACAGGTAGAGGAAATTATCAGTCGCGAAAGTCTTAGGATTCAAGGCGATGCCGACCAGGCCTTGCTCCTCGACACCCCCGCCTCCGTAGTTGGCGCTTGGAAGGGTACCGATCGCGGTAAGCGTGGCGTCCGAGCCATTGTATCGGAGGACGCGGGCCATCGTTCCCGTTGCCCCTTTTTCAGCGATGTAAATGTCGGTGTTCTTGACACCGGCTTGCTTGAAGAAGGCCATTTTGATCACTCGAGCCGGGGCCACGGTCGTGAATAGGGCGCGGCTGACTATCGGAGTCACGGCGAAGCCAGTATTCAGGCCGGCTGGTAGCCCCCCGCACTCGCCCGTGGCCGTAGGTGAGGTGTAAGCCGTCGTCCAACCTTGAGGGAATGCCAAATTGACTGCGCAACCCACCAGGACCGCCGCCAGGCTTCCAAACATACTCGATCGCATAGAACCATCCTCCATTTGAGTGAATCCAACAAGCCGGCCTGATCGGGCTCGACGGGGAACTAGGACACTCAGGGTGCCATTTCCCGTTCTGGGGTATTAAATGATGTTTGATGTCAATATAGGTCCGATTTCCAACTGTCGCCTGTCGTTTTTGACATCTATCCATCGAGCTCTACGGCCTTATTTGGGGCTTGCAGGATACACTCAATCGGCCATTTTCAAGTGAATAAAGGCACTTCCACTGCAAGGTCGAGGGGCTGCAACTCTTGAACTCGATCCCGGTATGATATTAATCCGAAGCCCGCTTCGCGTCCACTTTTGCGGGATAAAAGTAGGTAGGGGCATCAAGGCGCCCTCGCCCTGAACCACTTTCTTCTGAATCGGCTGGTTTTCGCGGATTTCTGCGGTAAGGGGGTGCACCCTGAGGGATTCGAACCCCCAACCCTTGGCTTCGAAGGCCAGTACTCTATCCAGTTGAGCTAAGGGTGCCCGTTTCCATTGTCGCTATGCTACTCCGGATCCGCAGGTTGGCAAAGGTACTCTATGCCTTCCGCCTTGGCGCGGATGCGGATCAGGGAATCCTTCCGCGTCCGTTCGGAATGCATCCCGGTCCGGTCGCGCTTTTCGAAATCCCTCCGCAGCCCGGTCTCGCGTTGCCGCAGGGGTTGGGAAGGCAGCGGTTTCTCCTCGTCTTTACGGGAAAAGGCCGTCAGCAATTGCACGCAAGCGACGGATGCGATGATGATGAGCGCGCCCAAGCGCCTCCCGTCCCGCGCCCGCGCGGCCACGGCCATCCAGCGATTGCCTATCCAACGCCCCCGTTCCGGCCGCCCGATGCCCCTCATGGCGCCGCCTTGGGGTTGCTTACCGCGCCCAGCCCTTTGGGGATTTTTCCCTTGGACGGAAACCCATGCTCATAGCTTTGGGTCCTTTGCAGCTTACCCTGCTCATCGTAGAAAAAGCGCTCGCCGTGCAAGGTGCCGTCCTGGAAATGGGAAACCTCCTTGAGCTTTCCGTTCTCCCACCAATCCTTCCATTCGCCGGCGCGATGCCCGTTCTCGAATATGCCGTCGGCCATGGGTTTGCCGCTCGGGTACCATTTCAGCATGCTCACGGGCTTGCCGTTGGCGTATCGGATCATCGATCGCTTGGGGCCTTGGCCTTCTTTGCCGGCGCCCGACCGGGAATGCGTCCCCGCCAGTGTTCCCGGCATGGGCCAATATGCCCAGGACTCGCCGTCCGGCTGACCCTTGAGGAAATGCCTGCGTTCGATCAAATTTCCCAGGCTATCGTAGCTCAAGCGCTCGCCCGTGCCCGAATCGAAATGCGCTCGCTCGCGCAATCGGCCCGCTTCATCCCATGCGTAGGCGCTGTCCTGATCCAGACCGCCGGCGAAATGGCGCAGCGAAGCCTTGGCGCCTCCCGGGTGGAAGGCTTCCCAAGCCCCATCTTTGCGCCCTTGCGCGTCGAAGGCGCCCCGCTCCACCACGGTGCCGTCCGGATCCTTTTTCAGATAGGCCCCCGTGGGCACGCCGCGCTTGCACAGGTAATCCTCTTTGACGGTTTTGTTGGCGTAATAGGAAAGATAGCGTCCTACGGCATTGGCCTCGAAGCAGGAATTCTCGCTTAAGGGTTCGCCTTTGGCCGCCCACTCTTTCCAAGTCCCCGTTTCCTTTCCCGCCGCGTACTCCCCTTGCGATTTGAGCGCGCCGTTCTCCCAGAAGCTGTTCCACTGTCCCGCCTGCAGGCCGTTTTGATAGCGGCCTTTGGAGGCGAGCGTATACTGGTTGAAGTACGCCTCCCATTCGCCTTCCTTCTTGCCTTCCCGATACACGCCGTGGGATTTCTTCTGGCCGTTGAGCCAGAAATCCTGGTAAGGCCCGTCGAGGATCCCATGGCGGAACCGGGCGTCCGACTCCTTGTGATCGTTGTAATAGAACTTCTGTTCCCGGATCAGGTTGCCGGTATGGGCGCCGCTCCAAAGGCTGGAGAAGCCGTAAGTGCGGATCACCTTGGGCTTTCCGCTGGGGTATTTGGCTTCGATGCGGTCTTTGCCGCATCCGGCCAGGCCTAGCGGCATTAGCGACCATAAGAGGATGACAAGCGGGCCCCGATAGGGGGTGAAGCGGGTATTCATGGGATGGGAGGAAAAATAGGCTTTTTTCCCACCGCCACAGCGGGTTTTCCCGTATAGGTTAGGTTGGACTTGTGCGGGCAGACAAGGGGAAGGGGAGCGCATGCGACAGAGAGCTTTGCGAGGATTGCTGGCGGTAGGCCTGATAGTTACTTTTGCGGCCGCGGGCGCCTGGGCGGCGACTCCCGTCAAAAAGGTGCTGGTCTACGACCATGCCGGGTGGTTCGTGCATCCGGACATCGGCGTCATCGACGACCATCTCAAGAAAATGGGCGCCGACAACGGGTTTACCGTGACCGTCTCCTCCGATCCCAAGGTTTTCGACGCCGCCACCTTGGCGCCATACCAGGTGGTGGTGCTCAACAATATCTCCGAGATGGGAACCTCCGTGAAGGTGACCGCCCAGCGGGACGCCTTCCAGAAATGGATCGAAGGGGGCGGAGGCGTGGTCGCCTTCCACGGTTCCGGCGTGGTGCGCGGGACCTGGGACTGGTACATCAAGCTCTTGGGAACGGATTGGTATTACGATGCCTTCATGCAGGAGGCCCGCGTTTTCATCCCGCCCAAGGGCAAGGATCATCCCATTTCCGCGGGCGCCTTGCAGGAGGGCAAGCTCACGGACGAATGGAACAATTTCATGGTCAATGTGGACACGGTGGCGGGAATCTCCGTGATGCTCGCCGTGGATGAAAGTTCCTATGACCCCACGCATAAGAAGAACGCCTCCGAGGGCAACAATGTGCCGGGCTTCCCCATGGCGGATCCGCAAGGCAAATGGGTGCACCCCATTTCCTGGGTCCGCGAGGGCGGCCTGGCCGGCAAGGGCAAGGTGTTCTATTCCTGCATCGGGCATGATCTCAATTCCTTCGGCAGCGTCTTCGCCACCCAGCATTTCCTGCGCGCCATCCAATGGGCCGGAGGCCAACTGGAAGCGGCCACGGCGATTTCCCGCCCCGGACAAGGGTCTTATCCGGGGGGCGCGGCCGCGCAATTGAGGTTCACGGGATCGGAAGCGGGATGGACCGGAGCCGGGGCTTATACGCTGGAGTTCTTCACCCCCGCCGGTCGCCAGGCACTTGCGATTTCGGGCATGGGACCAGGCCGACATTCCCTGCAAGGCCGCTTGCAGCCGGGGCTCTATCAAATCCGCATCCGTACCGAGGCTGGCCTCACCCGTTTTCCGGGTTGCGCACGCGTAGGGTTTTGACAATGCCTGTATCGGTCTCGGAAACAGGGAATCATGACCGGATCCGAAGTCCACAAAATCCGAAAGGTCCGGGAAGCTGCCCGCCCGCGATTTCGCCTACTTTCCAAGACCTATGACGAATCTCCAATCCCAATCCAAGCCCGATGATTCCGCAGCCGACCAGGGCGAAACGGCAGGACTGCCCCTGGTCCACGGCGAACCGTCTTTCGCCCTGAGCAACAAAGATGTGGAATTGTCGCTTACGCGATTGGGCGGGCATATGGGCCCGGTCCGCTTCCGCCTCGGCAAACGTTGGGTGCAACCGTATGCCCTGGCTCCCTGGCTGCCCCAGGAGCTGGGCCGGGAATTCCCTCCCGTCTTGCGCGTCCTGCGCGGCGATTATTTCTGCCTTCCCTTCGGCGAAAGCAAGGGCATCCGCTACGGCCATGGCGAGACGGCCAACGAAGCCTGGGAACCGATCGAAAACGGGACGGGACGCCTGGTCCTGGAAATGAAAGTCAAAGCACCCGATTGCAAGGTGACGAAAACCCTGAGCATCAAGGAAGGCCAGCGCGCCGTCTACCAGGATCACCGCATACAAGGGCTGCAGGGCCGCTTCAATTTCGGCCATCATGCCATCCTGCAATTCCCCGAAAAAGGCGGCCCCTTCCATGTGAATACCAGCCCCTTCAAATACGGGAGCGTGAAGCCCGATGCCTTTTCCAATCCGCTCCAGCGCGAATACGGAGCGCTCAAGACCGGCGGGCGGTTCACCAACCTGAACAAGGTGCCGCTCGCCAATGGGGGCTTCACCACCTTGCAGGAATACCCGGCCCGGCAGGGCTTCGAGGATTTGATCATGGTGGCCAGCAAACCGGGCGATTTCGCCTGGACGGCGGCGACCTTGGACGGGTATGTCTGGCTTTCCCTCAAGGATCCTCGCACCTTGCCCAATACCCTGTTCTGGCATTCCAATGGCGGCCGCCATGGCGCGCCCTGGAACGGCCGCCATTTGCGCCGCTTAGCGCTGGAGGAGGTATGCGGGTACTTTTCCGATGGCTTGGAGATTTGCCGGAAAAACCTGTTGAAGGCCCAAGGGGTGGCCACTACCCTGGCCTTCAAATCGAAAGAGGCGAAATCCATCCGTAATATCCATGTGGTGCATCCCGTGGGGAGCGGGTTTGGACGGGTGGAAAAGGTCGAGCGCGGTGAAAAGGGCACCTATATTATAGTGACGGGTTCCCACGGGAAAGCCGTTCGCGTGCCCGTGGATTGGGCCTTTTTGCACGGTTGAGACTTTTTCCGGACCCCGGAAACGGTGGAATCACATAGGGTTTCCAAGTCAACAATTTGCTTATGGCTCCAAATCGGGGATTTAAGCATGTTGGGTATTCCCATTTTGCCCCCTATCCGGCCCTTACGGGAAGGTTGGAGGGCCATCATCATCACGCGGAGAAATTCATAATGGCTGAAGCAGTGGCGGTTCCCAAGGTGAGTAAAAAGCCCAATATCAAAGGAGCGATCGAAGCGGGAGAAGGCATCCTGCGATTGGCCCCGGCCTGGGTGCCCCGTTCCTTCATGATCCCCGGCCGGCGCATCAAGTTGCATCCGGACGACATCTACGCCTTGGGCGCGCATCGCGGCGGCATCTGCGAACGCTGGTTCGCCTCCACCACGGAAGCGGGCAATGAAAACCGCCAAATCGACGAAGGCCTGAGCTATGCGGTCAACGATGGCGAACGTTTCACCTTGCTGGAAGCGGTGGCGGCCGAAGGCGTCACCCTCATCGGCAAGAAGATGTGGGACAAATACAAGCGCTGGCCCGTGTACTCCAAGTATTTCGACAATGCCGGCCCCATCGCGCATCATATGCATCAAAGCAAGGAACAGGCCGCCAAGGTCGGCCGCGAAGGGAAGCCGGAAGGATACTACTTCCCCGCCCAGCTGAATTCCATCGGCAACGCTTTCCCGCACACCTATTTCGGGCTCGAACCGGGCGTGACCAAGGAAGACGTGCGCCGCTGCCTGGAAAACTGGAACAAGGGCGACAACGGTATCATCGATTTGGCCAAGGCTTACCGCCTAAAGCCCGGCACCGGCTGGCATGTGCCCGATCGCATCCTGCATGCGCCGGGATCCTTCGTGACCTACGAACCCCAATGGGGCAGCGACGTGTTCGCTTATTACCAGAGCATGGTGGAAGGCCGCCGCATCGAATGGGAATTGCTCTCCAAGGATTTCCCGGCCGACAAAGCGCATGATCTGGACTTCCTGGTGGATCAGCTGGATTGGGAAGCCAACGTGGACACGCATTTCCGCGATCACCATTACCTGGAGCCGATCAACGTGGCCGATTCCTGGACCGAAGGCTACCAGGACAAGTGGGTCGTGTACGGAGACTTCCACGGCGAGCAACTGTTCACGTCCAAGGAGCTCACCTTGGATCCCGGCGTCAAAGTCACCGTCAAGGACGGCGGTGCTTACGGTCTCATCACCGTGCAGGGCGTGGGCCGGGTCGGCAAGCTGCGCTTGCAAAGCCCGTCCATGATCCGTTTCGGCGAGATGACGGAGGATGAAGCCTTCGTATCCCACGATGCGGCCGTGCGGGGCGTAACCTATGAGAACACCGGCAGCGAACCGCTGGTGGTCCTGCGTTATTTCGGTCCGGACTCGTGCCCGGATGCGCCTGCCGTAGGCGCTTTCAAAAACATCCGCAAATAAACGGTTCCGGCGCGCCGGAAACGGGGAATCATTCCGGTCAATCAAGTCATAAATTCGTAATGGGAGGCCTAGCCTCCCATTACGTTGACGGATTAACTTTAGGGTCCGGCCGGGATACGGAAACGCCGCGTTCAACCTGAAGGAGTTTTCGATGACCGAAGCTGTCGCGATACCCAAGACGAGCAAGAAACCCAATGTCAAGGCCGCCCTTGAAGCGGGGGAAGGGATTCTCCGCCTTGCCCCATGTTGGGTTCCCCGTTCCTTCCTCATGCCGGGCAAGCGCCTCAAGCTGCACCCGGACGATTATTACGCCCTGGGCGCGCATCGCGGCGGAATCGACGAACGCTGGTTCGCCTCCACCACCGAGGCTGGCAATGACAACCGCGCGCATGACGAGGGCCTCAGCTACGTGGTCAGCGACGGCGAGCGTTTCACCTTGCTGGAAGCGGTGATGGCCGAAGGGCCGTCCTTGATCGGCAAGAAGATGTGGGACAAGTACAAGCGCTGGCCCGTATATTCCAAGTTCTTCGACAACATGGGACCCATCCCGCACCACATGCACCATAACGAGGACCAGGCCGCCAAGGTGGGGCAGGAGGGGAAACCCGAATGTTACTACTTCCCGCCGCAACTGAACTCAATCGGCAACAACTTCCCGCATACTTATTTCGGCCTGGAACCGGGCGTCACCAAGGAGGACGTGCGCCGCTGCCTGGAGAACTGGAACACGGGCGACAACGGCATCCTGGACTTGTCCAAGGCTTACCGCCTCAATCCCGGCACCGGCTGGCACGTGCCCGCCTGCGTGCTGCACGCCCCCGGATCCCTTTTGACCTACGAACCCCAGTGGGGCAGCGATGTATTCGCGATGTACCAGAGCCAGGTGGAAGGCCGCCGCGTGGAATGGGACCTGTTCGTTCAGAACACCCCCGATAAATACAAACAGGATCTGGATTACCT
>JBDSWM010000337.1:0-10326 GCA_039926685.1 Fibrobacteria bacterium
GGGACTGCCAAGGCGCCCTCAAGCAAGGACCGGCGTTCAAGCTGGGCGATATCCGCATCGTCAGCCGCCCCCCGTTCACGGCCGCGCAATTCGGCATCAACGCCTATCCGGGGGAACCGGCCACGGCGGCCAATCTCAAGGCCATCGGAGATCGCATCCGGGAGTTCCTGCTGGACAACGGACAGCCATTCTCCACCGTGTCCATCGATTTCACCACCCGGCCGGACGGGCCCGTGGCGGATCTTTTCATCCTCATCGACGGCGGCGAGGGCTACAAGTTCGGCGGCTTCAAGCAAGCCGGCAGCCGCACCCGGCCGGATGTGCTGGATCGCCTGTCGCTTCTGGGCTACGGGGAGACCTTCAGCGAAGCGCGCTTGCGGCTGGCCTCGGAAAGATTGTCCCGCACCGGGTATTTCGAGGCGGTGGTGCCCGGGGCCTTGTTCCGGGATTCCACCCGCAACCTTCTCTATCCCAGCATGGCGCTCACCGATCTCAAAGGCAACCGCTTGAGCGGCATCCTGGGATACGATTCGGAAAAAAAGGGCTCGCAGGGATTGAACGGCTACCTGGACATACACCTCATCAATCTCCGCGGTACGGCCCGCGATCTGGATTTCACCTTCGACAGCAAGCAAACGGCCCAGGCCGTCGAGTCCCGGGAAGCCAGGCTGGCCTATACCGAACCTTGGATCCTCACCACCCGCGTGGGCGCGCATGTGGAAGGCAAGATCACCTTGGAGGATTCGGTTTATACCGAAAGCAGCCTGGGGCTGACCCTGTTCCAGGATTTCGATTTCCATTCCCGCTACCTGCTGACCTTCTCAACGCAAAGCAACCATGACTTCCTGGCGGATACCGAATCGGATGCGGAGATAGCCGGATTGGGATTCCAATACGATGCCCGCGATCATGTCCCCTCCACCTTGAACGGCCTCCGTTTCAGCTTGCGCGTGAACGGCGTGCATCGCGACCTGGGCGACACCGCGTATTTCCTGGTGCAGAACATCAGCGAACTGGCGCTATGGAAGAATGCGGGCCGCTGGGTGGGGCATGCCCTGTTTTCCGGGAGCGGCAATTGGCCCCTGAAAGGCCGCTCCAACCGCGGCGATCTCTATCCCGTGGGCGGAGCGAACACGGTGCGCGGCTTCCGCGAACGCGAATTCCTCACCAATCTCTTCTTGTACGGGAATTTCGAATTGCAATTCCTGCTCGCGCCCAAAAGCCGGGCCGCGATTTTCGCGACGCCGGCGTTCATCAACCGCCTTGGCGGGGATGTCGATTGGCAAAGGGTGGTAGGCTACGGGCTGGGACTGGAATCGGGAGCCAAGGATTGGACCTTCGGCGTCAGCTATGCCTTGAATCCGGATCGCGCTTTCGGCGACGGCTTCGTGCACCTGAGCGTCACCAATAATTTTTGACGGGGGCTCTGTCGCGGGAGGCTGCCAATCCGGGCCAGGCTAGCCCGCCAACGGGGTCTTGAAGGCTTCCCCGGGGATTTCCCGCACATAGCGGGGGACGGCGTAACCGGGAAGTTTCCCCCGCAAGGATTCGATAAGCGCGCGACCGCGCGCTTCCGTAACCTCGAAATGCGACGTACCGGAAACCCGATCCAGTTGATGGAGGTAATAGGGCAGTACGCCATGCTTGATCAATGCGCGGGACAGATCCGCGAGCGTCTCGGCCTCGTCATTGACGCCCGCCAGCAGAACCGACTGGTTCAGAAGCAAAGCGCCTGTGGACCGCAAGGCGCGCAAAGCCTCTCCGCATTCGGAGTCGAGTTCGGCCGCATGGTTGGCATGCGCCACTATGACCAAGGCCATGCGCTCCGCAGCCGCGCCGAGCAAGGCCAACAACCCGGGTTCAATGCGGGAAGGCAGCACGATGGGCAGACGCGTATGGATGCGCAGCGTGCGAATGCCCGGGAGCGCGGGAATCCGCTCCAGAATGCGTTCCAGGCGGCGATTGTCCAGGAAGAGCGGGTCGCCGCCGCTCAGGATGATCTCATCCAGCCCTTGGGCTGACTCCAGATAAGCCCAAGCCTCTTCCCAGCTTTCCGCTCCGCGGGGCAGATCGCCATAAGGGAATTCGCGCCGGAAGCAATACCGGCAATGAACGGCGCATTGATGCGACACCATCAACAGGGCGCGGGAACTGTATTTATGCAGGAGCCCGGGCACGATTTGGGAGGGTAGATCGCCGACCGCATCCGCAACGAAGCCGGCCGTGGCGTGGTTTTCCCGCTCCCAAGGCAGGGTTTGCAAAAGCAGCGGATCGCGCCAATCGCCTTTCCGCATGCGGGAGGCGAAGCTTCGGGGTATAAGCAGGGGAAAGGCGGGATCGACCGCCAAACCTTCGGGAGACTCGGCCGGGTCCAATTCCAGGAAAGCCAGCAAGGGCGCCAGGGAACGGAAAGCCGCCTGCATATCCTTTTGCCAGGCCCCTGGAAGCGTCTGGGGCGCAGTATAGTCGGCTTTTGGAATTAAAGGCATGATTTTTCTATATATCTGGGCCCAATTTTAGTGAATATAATCAGAATCGACCAGGAGGCCGCCAATGGGCACGGTTAGCACCAACGAATTCAGGAAGCGCTTGAAAATCATGCTGGACGACCAGCCCTGCATGATCGTGGAAAACGAATTCGTCAAACCCGGCAAGGGCCAGGCCTTCAACCGAGTCCGCCTCAAGAATCTGATCACGGGCCGGCAATTGGAAAAGACCTTCAAGTCCGGCGATTCCTTCCAGGAAGCCGATATCACCAATACCACCATGCAGTTCCTCTACACGGATGGCCAGAACTACACTTTCATGGATACCAAGTCCTTCGAACAGGTGGAGATCAGCAAGGAGAACATGGACGGGGCGGAAAAGTGGCTGCTCGAGAACACCGAGTGCGATATTTCCTTCTGGGGCGACCGGCCGATTTCTGTCACGCCTCCCGTTTTCATGGAGCTCTCCATCACCTATACCGAACCCGCGGTCAAAGGCGATACTTCCAACAACGTGACCAAGGCGGCCACTGTGGAAACCGGCGCGGAAGTGCAAATCCCCTTGTTCATCGGCCAGGGCGATCGCGTCAAGATCGATACCCGCACCGGCGAATACGTGGAACGGGCGAAGTAAAAGGGCATGGCGCTGGAATGAGCCTCATTCCGGCGCATCGTCCCGACCCCGAGGCGGCTGCATTCCGCGCCATTTCGCTCCGGAAAGTCCGCGCCTATTTCGACTCCCAGCGCGTACTGGAAGTGGATACCCCCGCGCTTTCGCGCGGCATCTCCCTGGATTGCCATATCGATGTTTTCAGCGCCGCCTTCCATCCTTTGGGGTATGCGCGAGCGGATCGATCGGACGCCGCAGGCCGAGCCTATTATCTGCAGACATCCCCTGAGCCGCACATGAAAAGGCTGCTCTGCCATGGATTCCCGGACATTTACCAAATCGCCAAGGCCTTCCGCAACGGCGAGCATGGGGAAAAGCATAATCCCGAGTTCACCATGCTGGAATGGTACCGCCTGGGATTCTCCCTGGACCGCATGATGGACGACGTGGAAGCGGTATGCACGCTGATTGCCGGCCTGCGACCCTCGCGCAGGCGCGCGTACACGGAGGTTTTCCAAACCGCCCTGGGAGCGGATCCACTGGCCTTGGACTTGGACGGCATCCTGGCTTTGCCCTCGCTCCGGGACCGCTTGCCCTCCCGGGGGGCGTTCGCCACCAAGACCGACGCCCTGGATTTCATCATGGCGCATTTGATCGAGCCGGGATTCGATCCGGATGTTTTCACCTTCGTGCATGGCTTTCCCGCCGAGCAGGCCGCCCAGGCCCAGGTCTATACCGAAGATCCCCGGTTGGCGCATCGGTTCGAGGTATACGGAGGCGGAATGGAATTGGGGAACGGCTACCTTGAGCTGACGGACGCCAAGGAGTATGAGCGCCGATTTGAGGAGGAAAACGCCAAACGCAGGTTGCGCGGCAAGCCCGAATTGCCCAAGGACCTGGATTTGTTGGCGGATTTGCGGCTGGGATTGCCCCCTTGTGCGGGCGTGGCGGTAGGTCTGGATAGGCTGCTATTGCTGGGCATGGGTAGGAAGGACATCGCTTCCGTCCTCGCCTTTCCCTGGAATGCCTGTTAGGGATCGGGTTCCTGGGAATGGGATCCGCTTCGGCTCCCATTTTTACCCCGTTCGGCTAAAATAGTTATCTTTGCAGGGGTTTCCGGAAACCCTTTTTTGCCGTGGACCTGGACGATTATCCGCCTGCTGGTTGGGCGCGTTCACCTGGGGGAAGGCGATTCCCCAGTCATGATTCGTTGGGCAAATTTTCAGGTTGATGATTGATTTCTCATTGTTGGAGATACCATGTTAAACTTTTCCTTCAACCGCAAACCTTCCTATATCCGCAGCGCGCCGGCTTGGGGAACAAGCGGAGCGCTATCCGTCTTGCTCGGCCTGATGCTGGCCTTGGCCGGTTCGGGCTACGCCGAAGGGCCCAAGACCGCCGAGGAATGGTTCAAGCGCGCGAATGAAATGTATCAGGAAGGAGCCGTGGATGAGGCCATCGGCTCCTTGCAGGAAGCGTTGAAGCTTAAGCCCGATTACCTGGACGCGCTGACCTTGCTTGGCGCGGCCTATGTCGAATCGGGCGAGTTCGCCAAGGCGGTGGAACCCTATAAAACCGCCGTGCGTCTGAAGCCGAACGATTATACCGTGCTGCTGGGATACTCCAATGCCCTGGAAGGCGCGGGCAAGCAGGAAGACGAGCTCCCGGTGCTCAAAACCCTGTTCAACCTGAATAAAAATGACATGGTGACGGGGATAAAATATCTGACCCTCATCGAAGCGGCGGGTCGGGAAAAGCATGTCGCCGATTATATCGCCGTGCTTGAGGATCTCCGCAGGCTCCCGAATTTCGATCCCACCTACACCGCCAAGCTGGCGCGCGCCTACAACAAAACCGGCGACTTTCCCAAAGCCATAGGCGTGTATCAGGAACTGGTCGCCGCCAGCCCCGAATCCGGGGAATACTGGGCCGGCCTGGCCAATGCCCAGGCCAAGGTCGATCCTACCGCTGCGCGGGAATCCTATAAGAAGGCTATTGCGCACACGTCCCAAGCTGCGGATAAGGCTAAGCTGGAAAAGGCCTTGGCAGCGCTGGGCAAAACTCCCGCCACCGCTCCGGCCGCCGCACCCGTGGTCGCTGCACCCGTCGCACCTGCCACCACTCCCGCCACCGCTCCTGCCGTCCCGGTAACCCCTGCCATACCTTCGGTCCCTTCTACTCCCGTGGCTTCGGGGCCTTCCGCCGCCGAGAAAGCCAAGGCCCTGGCCGATGCCAAGGCGAAAGCCGATGCGGATGCGAAAGCCCTGGCGGATGCCAATGCCAATGCCAATGCCAAAGCCAAATCGGAAGCGGACGCGAAAGCCCTGGCGGATGCCAATGCCAAAGCCAAGGCGGATGCGGACGCGAAAGCCCTGGCGGATGCCAATGCCAATGCCAAAGCGAAGGCGGATGCCGCCGCTCTGGCGCTGGCCGAAAAGAAGTCCCAGGCCGATGCGGCAGCAGTGGCGGCCGCGGAGAAGAAAGCCGCGGCCGATGCCAAGGTGAAAGCGGATGCGGACGCCAAGGCCAAGGTGGAAGCCGATAAGAAGGCCCTGGCCGATGCAAAGGCGCAAGCGCATGCGGACAGCCTGGCCCGCGCGCAAGCCGAGAAAAAGTCACAAGCCGATGCGGCAGCAGTCGCGGCGGCGGAGAAGAAGGCCGCGGCCGATGCCAAAGCGAAAGCGGATGCCGATGCCAAGGCCGCCGCTTTGGTGCAAGCCCAAGCCGATAAGCAGGCGCATGAGGATGCGGCGCGCTTGGCGCGGGAAGAAGCTTCCCGTAAGGCCCAAGCCCATGCCGATAGCGTGGCGCAAGCCATCGCGGCCAAGAAAGCGGCCGATCTGGCCGCGGCGGCGGATGCCAAGGCCAAGGCCGAAATCGAAAAGCAAGCCCGCGAAGACGCCCAGAAACTGGCCAAGGAAGAAGCGGCCCGCCATGCCAAGGAACATGCGGATAGCGTAGCCCTGGCGCAGGCTGAGAAGAAGGCGGCTGCTGCCGCCGTTGCGGAAGCCAAAGCCAAGGCGCATGCGGACAGCCTGGCGCAAGTCCAAGCGGATAAGCAGGCGCGCTTGGAAGCGGCCCGCCTGGCCAAAGAGGAGGCCGCCCGTCTAGCCAAAGAACGCGCCGATAATCTGGCCGTCGCCGCTGCCGCCAAAAAGTCGGCCGACTCCGCCGCCGCTGCGGACGCCAAGGCGCAAGCGGAAATGGAGCGCAAGGCCAAGGAAGAGGCGCTGAAGCTCGCCAAGGAAGAAGCCGCCCGCCGCGCCAAGGAACGCGCGGACAGCGTAGCCCAGGTGCAAGCGGAGAAGAAAGCGGCGGCGGAGGCGGAGGCCCTGGCCAAAGCCGAAGCCCAGAAGCTGGCGAAGGAAGACGCCGCCCGCCGCGCCAAAGAGCGGGCGGACAGCTTGGTCCAGGTGCAGGCGGAGAAAAAAGCCGCGGCGGAAGCCAAGGCCAAGGCGGATGCGGAAGCCAAGGCCGCCGCTTTGGCGCAAGCCGCGGCGGAGAAGCAGGCCAGGGAAGAGGCCTTAAGGCTCTCCAAGGAAGAAGCGGCCCAAAGGGCCAGGGCGCGTGCCGACAGCTTGGCGCAAGTCGCCGCGGAAAAGAAAGCGGCTGCGGAAGCGGAAGCAAAAGCCAAGGCGGATGCGCTGCGGTTGGCCAAGGAAGAAGCCGCGGCCAAAGCCAAGGTCCGGGCGGATAGCTTGGCGCAAGTAGCGGCCGAGAAGAAGGCGGCCGCGGAGGCGGAAGCCAAGGCCAAGGCGGAAGCGCAACGGCTTGCGAAGGAAGAGGCGGATCGCCGGGCGAAAGCGCGGGCGGATAGCCTGGCCCAGGTAGCGGCCGAAAAGAAAGCGGCGGCTGAAGAAGCGGCCCGGCTCGCCAAGGTAGATGCCGAACGCCGGGCCAAGGCCCGTACCGACAGCTTGGTGCGCGTGGAAGCGGAACACAAAGCCAAGGCGGAAGCGGAACGGCTGGCCCGCGAAGAGGCCGCGCGCCTGGCGAAGGAAGAAGCGGATCGCCGCGCCAAAGCGAAGGCGGACAGCCTAGCCAGGGTGGAAGCGGATCGCCGCGCCGCCGCGGAAGCCGAGCAGCTGTTCCAGAACCAGCTTGCCGCCTTGGTCGCCGAACAGCCGATGAAAATGGATACCGCCGCCGTGCTGGGCAAAATCCAGGATCGCCGCGCCACCACCAAGGTCCCCGATCAGCGGTTGCCGCTGGCCGAGGCCGTGATCCATTTCCATCAATGGAATTTCCGTCCCGCGGTGGAAAGCCTCCGCAAGGTCAAGGTGCTTTCCCCCTCCGGCAACCGCATGATGGCGCTGGCTCTGTTCGAACTGCAGGACTATGCAAACGCTTTGAAGTATTTCCAGAAAGATCCCACCGTCACAGCCGATCGCGTGGAGTGGGGCAAATACATCAAGACTTTGCTGGAGAACAAGCAACGCCCCGAGGCCGCCTCCCAGTACGAGGCCTACTTGGCCAAGTACCCAGATGCGGACGACGCTTTGTCCTTCCTCGTCGATTATTACCGCCAGCCTCTGCAGAAGGAGAAGCTGGTGCCCAAGCTGGAAATGCAATTGGCCAAGAACCCCAAGGAGGTGGCCCTGCTCACCGAGCTCATCGCCCTGACCGACAAGGCCAGCCCAAAGGCCATCGAGTATCGCGAACGTTACCTGCAGCAGAATCCGGACGATGCCAAGCAATCCTTGGCGCTTGCGCAGGCCTACGAGGCCAGGAACAACGTCCCGGCCGCGCTCAAGATTTACCAGCGCTTGGCCAAGGATGCGCCCGCGGACAAGGCGCTGAACCTCAAGGCCGCCGAACTGCTCTATGCATCCGGCCAAAAGGACGATGCCGTGAAATACTTCGAACTGGCGCATTCCGCCGATCCGGCGGATAAGAAGCTCACGCTCCGTCTCGCCGGCGTCTATGAAGAGAGGAAGCAGAACGATAAGGCCGGGGAAACCTATGTCGCCGCCCTGGAAGCGGATCCCAAGGATAAGGCCGTGCAGGCCAAGCTGTTCCAGCTGTATTCCGCCAAGGACGATAAAGCGCAACTGCGCGCGCTTCTGATGAAGATGGACGATGCCGATCCCACCGCCCATCAGGCCCAATACCAATTGGCCAAGGCCTTCCTGGCCGACGGCGACAAGGACAAGGCCTACGTTTACCTCGCCAAAGCGCTGCGCAATCAGCCCGCCAATCCAGAATACCTGGCCTTGCTGCCATCCGTGGTGCAAAGCGAGGAGCAGGTCGATGCGCATTTCCCGGCCTTGCAAAGCGCCGCCATCCAGCCCAATGCAAAGCCTGAATTGCAGGCCTTGGTGGCCCGCGGCTATGCGAAGCGCAAGAACAACGCCATGGCCGCGAAGCTGTATGCGGACGCCTATGCCAAGAACCCCAAGCTGCTGGAAGGCCAGCGCGAGGCCGTGGTGACCGTATACGAGGCAAAGAACATGGAATTGTCCGGAGCCTTGGCCGAAAAGTACCTCCTTACCGACGACAAGGATCGGGTCATCCGCGAGATCGAAGTCAACTCCTTCATCGCAACCAACAAGCCGACTGACAAGTTGCGCGAAGCCATCAAAGGCCTGAGCGCATTGGATCCCGATGCCGCCAACAAATGGGCCATGCGCCTGGCGCAACTCGATCTGGCCGCGCGCGACACCGCCTCCGCCATCGAGCATGCCAAGGATTTCCTGGACAAGAACCCGAAGAACGCGGAAGGTTGGCGCTTCCTGGCGCCGTTGGTCGCCAAACGCCCTGGGCAGGAAGACACCTATATCTCCGCCCTGGAAAAGCTTGTGCAATTGGAACCGGCCAACCGAGGCCGCTATGATCTGGAGCTGGCCAACCTTTATCTCGCCAAGGGCAGCTATGAAGAGGCGGAGAAATCCCTGCTGAACGCTTCCAAGGCGTCTCCCGCCAACGCCTCCCTGTGGTTCAAACTGGGCGAGACGGAAACCAAACTGCGCAAGGACAAGGAGGCGGCGGAGAAATACCAGCGCGCCTATCTGCTGGACAAAGGCAACCTGACCTATGCCCGCGCCTATGCCGCTTCCGTAGACAGCAAGGATGAGATCCGCGCGAATCTCCCGCTGTTCCAGCTGCTGGCCGCGAACGGACCCAGCGTGGACGAACGCAGGAAGCTGGCCCAGGCCTACTTCCTCTCCGGCGACTATGCCAATGCGGCCAAGGAATTCGACGCCCTGGTCAAGGCCGACGCCTCCGTCGGAACCAGCGAGCCCATGGTTTCGGAAGCTTATATGCGTTCCGGCCAAACCGCCAAAGCTCGCGGCCTTTTCGAGGCACGCCTGGCATCCGATCCCAACAACCTGCCCTTGCTGGAAAGCATAGCCAACATCTACAAGGCCGAAGGCAATCAGGCCGGCTATGTCGCCACGGTCGAGAAAATCGTGAACGTGGATCCCAAGTACAAGGGATACCAACTGGTGCTGGCCGTGGAAAAGGAAAAAGCCAAGGACTATAAAGGCGCCCTGGAGCAATACGGCCAATGGGTCAGTCGCAACGGCGGCGACCTGGCCGCGGTCAAGTCCATGCACCGGCTGGCGGAAATGCAGAAGGACACCACGGCGCTGATGGACGCGCTGGTCCGGTTGAACCGCGAGAAGAATCCCGACAACGCCTACAAGTTCCAATTGGCGGAACTGGATTTCGTACGCTCCGCCAACGTCGGGGGCGTAGAGCGCCTGGTCAAGACGCATCCGGAATGGAAGCGCGGCAAGAGCATCCTGGTGAAGGAATACCTGCGCCAGAACGCCAAGGTCAAGCTGCTGCCCTTGCAGGGATTCCTGCTGGCCGAATCCAAGAACGACAGGACCCTGCTGGAGCCTTTGGCCGATCTATACGTGATGCAGAAGAAGCCTTTGCAGGCCAACATCGCCTACCATGATCTGCTGGTGGCCAATCCCAAGGACAAGGACATTTACGCAAAGGTCTACAAATACTCGGCCGCGAATAATTCACCGTACCTGCCGGACATCCTCCGCATCGGCTATGAATCCTTCCCGGATGACATGGACATCAAGCTCGCCTATGCCGGCACGCTGGGAAAAACGGCCAAGGCCTTGGCCGTCTACCAGGAAATCCTGGCCAAGGAAACCAATGTCAAGGTGGTGGCCAAGGCCCTGGACATCGCCCTGGCTTTGAACCAGACCCAGACCGCCGCGGCCCTGCTGGACAAATGGATCAATATCGACAGCAAGGATCCCAAGG
>JBDSWM010000338.1:0-6877 GCA_039926685.1 Fibrobacteria bacterium
AGTGGGTGGATACCTTGCCGGATATCAAACTGGTGCAACGGAATTTTTCAGGGCATATCGATCCCCATGCATCCGTCATCGGCAAGGTGGAAGCGGTGCTTTTTGGCACCGGCGTACCGCAGGAACATCCCATAGTCACGGAATTCTTTTACAACAAATCCGTCGAGGAATACAGCGGCTTCGTCTACTTCCCCGTTTCCGGGAAGGAGGCCGCTTATTTCATCTATGTCGATATTTTCGATGCGCAGGGATTTTTGATCGGCCGCAGCGATACCGTGGCCTTCAACGGCTTGGCCGGCAACTTGACCATTCCGACATTCAGCGCCGAGAACGTGAAATTGCGAGCAATATTGGGCGAAGACACTTTGGTCCCCTTGGGAGCGGAAGTTGTCATTCACGGTTCCGCCACGACACCCCCGGGTTCGGAAGTGGTGGAGGCCGCATGGAAGCTGGGCTTGGATGGGGCGTTCCAGGTCGGAGAGATTGGGAAATTCTTATTCACCTCACCCTTGATTAACGACTCTGCCTCGTTTGTGATCGTCAGGGTGAAAAACGATAAGGGTGCCGTCGCTTACGATTCGCTCGAAGTCCGAACCGGACCGCTCTTCAATCCCGAACAAGGGGCGGATGCCGGCGTGGATATTACCGTTCCTCCCGGAACGCGGGTAACTTTAAAAGCCACTGCCTACCCTGCCCCCAGGAGAAAGGCCGCGGAATTCGCTTGGAAGCTAGGCTCGGAGAAGGTGTTCACACCGGATTCGGATGGGGTGGTTCAATTCACGGCGCCTGACTCTTATGAAGCGGAAGCAATGAATATCCTGCGCATCACCGATGACATGGGAGCGGTGGTTTACGATACCATGTTTGTCCGAACCGGCCCGCTTTCCGATCCGGAATTGTTGGCTGATGCGGGATCGGATACCACTTTCGCCCCCGGTGCGACGGTTTCCCTGAAAGGAAAGGCGGTTGCGGGTCTCGAAACCATGATCGCGGAATATGCGTGGAAAATACAGCCGGACTCGGTTTTCACCATCGCTGAAAACGCCTTTGTCACCTTCGTCGCTCCCGCCGTGGGCGACTTCCAATTCCAAGCCATTCTGAGGGTCAAGAACAATATCGGATCCATCGCATTCGATACCGTGGAGTTGCGCACGGAAACCCATTTCGACAGTTTACTGCGGAGGCCCTGGGCTGTAGCCACGCATGAATCCGGCTTGCCGGCTTCCGATTCCTGGCAGGCCCTTGAATTCCAGGGGAAAATCTGGGCTTTCAATCAAAGCTTTAATAATCAGGAAATCTGGAAGAGTGAGGACGGGAAAACCTGGTCCCAGGTCATTGCTTCTCCCGCCTACCAGTACAAGACGGATCCGGATCGTCCCAGTCGCTATTTACCTACTCAACACGGTACGGGCGTGGTGGTGGCGTTTCACGATAAGCTTTGGGTATTGGGAGGCAATTGGAATGAGGCATGGAGCTCTTCGAACGGAATCGATTGGACGCTGGAGGCGGACGCCTCGCACTTTCTTCCTCGGGATTTTTCGGCGCATATGCAAGCCGTGGTTTCCCAGGACAAACTATGGGTGATAAGCGATCAGGGTTGTTGGACATCCAGCGACGGCAAAGGCTGGGAGCTGATGACGGCCTGCATGGATGCGATAACGCAGGGAATGCTCCCCGTTGCGACTCAGACCATAGATGGGAAAGTCTGGTTTATCGGTGAGAATTATCAGGATTACTCTTATGTTCTCCTCACTTCGGAAAGTGGACGGGATTGGGATCGGCTTCAATTAGTCGTGCCCGATTATACTATCGGCGTTCTTGGAGGTGCGCTTTTGGATATTTATCGCTCCGTCCAAATGGATTCGCGCATGATCCTCATCTCGCCGACGCAAACGTCTTATTTGGACAAAGCCGGCAAGCTGCATACCTTCCTCGATAACCGCCCCGATATTTTCGGCCGCATGTCCAGGTCCGCCGTGGTGGTATTTAAGGGTAAAATTTTTCTTCTGGGAGGCCACGATCAGTTCGGGAATCCCCTAAAGGCGGTCCTCTATTGGGGCATGGATTAGGTCTATGAAAAGAGCGCGGCGATACCTATACTCAAGCTCTCAGCAGCCGCGTTTTCCGAAATAGATCGATTTTACAAAGGGGTTCGCCATGCGCATCTTTTTCATTTTCCTCGCCACCATCGCTTATGGCGCCGCTATGGCCCAATGGAATTGGGTGCCTTTGAGCCCTTCGCATCCGGAAATAAACTTGAGCTCCGTCGTGTGGGCGGACGGAGAATGGGTCGCCTTGGGGCCAGAAGGAAAATTGCTGACGTCCTGGAACAGCGCGGATTGGACTTACCAAAGCTCCGGCATGTCTTATAGTCCCGACCAGTTGGTGGCGGCGGATCATTGGATAGCGGCATTGGGGGACGCGGGCGCCGTTTACACGTCCACGGACCACCGTTCCTGGACGTATCGTAACATAGGCGTTACCTCGGCCTTCACGGCGGGAGCCTGGAACGGAAGCCGGATGATGTTGATCGGGGCCAATGGGAACCTTGCGAGCAGCTCGGATGGAATCACATGGGCCAAAACGAAACTCGCGACGGAGAAGAACCTCACTTGCGTCGCCTGGGCCGGGGATAGATGGGTGGTCACCGCCTCCGGGGGCCTGGGTTACGTATCCACCGATGGAACCTCATGGACCGCGGCGTTTTCCGACCAGTACGACAGCCCGTCATTCCTGATCTGGAACGGGCGATACCTCGTAATGGCCGAATTTGGTGTATTGGTATCCTCGGTCGATGGACAAACCTGGAATCGCGACAATAGTTATGATTTTTCAAGCCTTATAAGCCGTCCCGTATGGGCGGGAACCCATTTTATCACGATGCAATCGAACGGATACGGGGCACAGAATTTCGCCCGTTCCAGCGATGGCGTCGTTTGGGAAACCTTCCCCGGGCCGGGCCTCCGCTTCTCGAATTTCGCCTGGGCCGGTGGCGTCCTGGTCACGGTGGGAGCTTCCGGTCAGATTTACACGTCCCTTGATGAAAAGACTTGGACCGAGCGGGAACGCTTCCCCACCAAGATCCCGCTCAGCTCCCTGGCGGCCTCGGACAGAGTGATGGTGGCGGTAGGGGACAAAGGCGGATTGATAACATCCCCGGACGGGCGCTCCTGGACGGAACGGAATTCGCAGACGAACAACGGTTTCGTGAAAGTCATTTGGACCGGCGACAAGTTCTATGCGGTCGATGGGTATGGCGTGATCGTGACCTCTGTGGATGGCACCGAGTGGAAGGACGAGTCCCCTTCCAACCGCGTTCCGATCGCAGATCTGATTTGGACGGGCGAACGCTTTCTGGCCCCGACCGCCACCGGAATGCGCACCTCCTTCGACGGGAAGAATTGGGTCGATCAGGATACCGGCTTTTCCAATTACAAATTGACCGCGGTGGCCTGGAACGGGCAGAGGTATTTCGCCGGGGGGGACCAGTACTTTACCTCCCTGGACGCCGTCCATTGGGAGCGGATCCTGGGTAGGGACGATCCGTATCCCCGGATGCGTTCCATGGCCTGCAACGCCGATCTTTGCATCGCAGTCGGACGCGGGGAAGCCGGCAGTTTTGCGATCCGCAAGGAAGGCGACCGCTTCGCCGTGCATTCGTCAGGAGCTAGAAGCTGTTCTTCCGTACTTTGGACGGGTAAAAGATTCCTAGCCGTGTGTGACGGAGTTCTCAGATCCACTACGGACGGCGTGGATTGGGACGCGTACCCGATCATTAATATGTCCGCCGTTGCCCGCTATCACGATTCCCTTTTCGTGGTGGGCCTGCATGGATATATGTATGCCACTGCGGACTCGGAGCAACAAGTTGCGGTCTCTCCGCGGATCCATTCACCCTTACCCTCAATTCGGATTCTGCCGGGGTCGGTCCGTCTCGAACTCGGATCCGTTCCGTCGGGCCCCGTACGCGCAAACCTGTACACTTTGGCAGGCACTCCCGTCCGGAATGCGGTTGCGGTGTTCGTAGGATCCACGGTGGAATTCGCCACAGCAGGATTGTCCGCCGGGGTCTACCGGGTGGAGGCCGTTGCCGGGGGCAAGCGGATTGGCCGGATCTTTTGCCACACTCGATGAACGTCCATCACTTAGCTAGGTGAAGGCCTTGGAAGAGGGCTGGCCGGGAATTTTAAGTATATTCCTTATGGAATCGTTAAGATTAACACCTCTCCCAGCCTGGCATGTCCCTCTCGAGAAAATTCAACCTCGCTCTGAAATCATTGCTGGGCAAATGGCTTGTCCGTTCCAACCCCGTTAAAATCGATCTGGCCCAATGCCGTCGCGTCCTGGTCCTGGAGCTATGGGGGCTCGGGGACGTGGTGTTCGCGGCTCCGGCCATTAAGGCCCTACTGGCCCAAGACCCCAATCGCAGCGTTGATCTGCTGGCGCAACCCTCTTCCAAGCCGTTGCTCGAACTGATGGGCTTGGGGTTGACGCCGGTTTTCTTCAAATTCCCGTGGACGCAATTCGATAACAAGTACAACCCGGTGCACTACTTGCGGCCTTCCTTCTGGCGGCTGATCCGGCGGTTGCGAGCCAATCATTACGATTTGATCCTTTCCGTTCGCGAGGACCCTCGGGACGCCCTGTTGGCGCGCCTTATCGCGCCGCGCCATTCCTTGGGGTATGCCGCTTTCGGATCCCATTTGTTCCTGAGCAGTTCCATCCCCGCCATGCGCAGCCATAAAACCGATGCCTGGTTCCGCCTGCTCGCCTTCCTGGGAATCACCCAAGAGGCGAAGCGGGCTTTTCTGGAATTGCGCGGGGAGATCAAGGGACGCCTGCCCGCAAGCGCTTCGTCGGCCGGAAAACGCATCGTCCTCCATTGCAGCGCGCGGAACCCCGTCCGTGATTGGGGACTGCCGCATTTCGTGGAGTTGGGTCGCCTTTTGGAAAGGGATCCAGCGGGATACGAGATCCAATGGCTCTCAGATTCCAATTCCCCTGCCACGAACGCCGTGCCGGGGCATTGGCGAAAACTATCCGGGAACCTGGCCGAGATCCTGGCCATCATCGCGTCCAGCGGACTTTATATCGGTAATGACGGGGGCATGATGCATATGGCGGATTTGTTCGGCGCGAAAATCTGCGCCGTCTTCGGACCAACCGATCCCGGCACCTTTTTTCCCTATGGCCAACCCGACTCGCTGGTCTTTCTCCCCGAGGTGGCCTGCCGTCCCTGCTTCGATTATTGCATCTACCCCAAGCCCATATGCTTTAACGGGATCACGCCCGCGGACATGCACCGGAAAGCCTTGGAGTTGCTCCATGTCGGATCATGACATGGGGAATTCGGAACCGCGGCGCTACACCGTTGGGCCGGTACGGTTCTCGCCCATCAATTATCAAAACCTGGTTCCTTCCCTGGAGGCCTTTTTCGCGCCCCGGCCGGTGAATAATTATGTCTGCGTCTCGAACGTCCATACCACGGTCGAATGCAGGAAGGATGAGCGGCTGCGCCGGATCCAGAACGGTTCCTTTCTCACCATCGCCGATGGCCAACCGGTGATTCTTTATGGGCGCATCTCCGGCGTCCCTGATATCCAAAGGATCATGGGTCCGGACATCATGACAGAAGTGTTCAGCTCGGAATCTTGCCGGGACCGAAGGCATTATTTCCTGGGCGGAGCGCCCCAGACCTTGGCCGCGATGGAAAGGAATTTGAAGTCCCGATTCCCTCATCTGAAAATCGCGGGAATGCATTCCCCGCCTTTCCGCAAAATGAGCGAAGAGGAAGAGGCGGCCATGCGGAGCGTCATCCTCGCCAGCAAACCCGATTATATATGGGTTTGCTTCGGAGCGCCCAAACAGGAATATTGGATGGAGGCCAATCACGGGTACTTCCCGGAAACCCTTCTCATCGGAATCGGGGCCGGTTTCGCCTACCATGCCGGGGAACTGAAACGAGCTCCCATTTGGGCGCAGAAAATGGCTTGCGAATGGGTTTGGCGCCTGATGCAGGATCCCAAACGCCTTTGGAAACGCTATCTCAAAACCAACCCCGTTTTCGCCGTCATGTTGGCGGGCGCAACCCTCAAGTCCCTGGTCGGAATCAGGCCCGGAATAAGCGCCTAATAATTCTCAGGGAAAAGTTCCCGCTCCACGCATTCGATCAGGATATGCAAAGCCACCATGTGGATTTCCTGGATTCGATCGCTGCTTTCCCCGGCCACGACGATTTCCGCATCCCCGCGGCCAAGCAGGCTTCCCCCTTGCCGTCCCAGGAAAAGGAAGATGGACATCCCGCGCAGGCGCGCCTCTTCTACGGCCCGGATCACGTTCTTTGAATTTCCGCTGGTGCTGATCGCCAGAAGAACGTCGCCAGCCTGGCCATAAGCCGAAACCCCCCGGGCGAACACTTCATCGAACCCGAAGTCGTTGCCCACACAGGTCAAATGGGCCGCATCCGTTAGGGAGATGGCGGGAAGAGCCCTGCGATCCTTCCGATAGCGGCCGGTGAACTCTTCGGCGAAATGGATCGCATCGCAAGCGGAGCCGCCGTTGCCGCAAGCCAGGACTTTGTTGCCGGATTTGAAAGCCGCGGCCAGGATGCGGGCCATGGCCGCCACCCCGGCCGTATTGGCCTTGTCCTCGCAAAAACGCTCCAACGCGTGGCGGCCTTCGGAGAGCGATTTCCGGACTGTCTCTAAATGCGCGCTATCCTCCACGTACATCCTTCTTTCGCAGCGGATGGCCGGCCGGCGGCCGACCCCCTGGTAAACGGAGTCTCACTCCCGCCCGGGAGACCAGCCTAACGGTAGCTGCCCGGCTTCAAGGTAGGGGACGAAATCGGATACCCCTTCCTCCAAGGATCGGATGG
>JBDSWM010000339.1:0-6740 GCA_039926685.1 Fibrobacteria bacterium
AGGCCGCCCGCATGGTATGGCTGGAATCCTGCCGGGGATCCTTCACGATGCGATCGAGATGGCCCAAGGCGCTGTCCACGCTCTCCAGCTTGAACAGGAACAGCTCCGCTATCATGAAATCCCGGTAATGCGTCTCCTTGGCCGTCGTGTCCGCGGGCTTGCGAAGATCGGCGAGCCGCGCCAAGGCGGCGGAACGCTCGGCGCCCTTGATGGCGTATTCGTACAGCGAACCGGCGGCCGCCGCGGAATCGAAGAACACCTTCGCCTGTTTCTCGTTCTTGAGATCCAGCAATTGATAATCGCCCAGGCGGTAGAAGGCCTCGGCGGAATAAGCCGACTTGGGCGCGCTCTTGGGGATCCCGGAAAGCAGTTCCACCGCCTTGTCCGGCTGGTGGTTCAAAAAGTACCCGTGCGCCAGCTTGAGATCGATTTCCGCGACCGAACCGTAATACAGGCGGTTCTTCTTCATGGCAAGCAATTCGGCGATGCCGCCGCCGATCTGGCCGAGATTGTACAGGCATTCCGCCGCCAGCATTCCGCATCGATAACGCAGCTTGGTGGGAAGGTTCACCGTGACCGGATCCTTGGCATGAGCCCGGGCGCGATCCCATTGCTTGAGGCCGAAGGCCAGCTTCGCCGCCTCGAAATGGGCGTTGGCGCGCGATATGGGCGTGCGGGCCTGATCCTTCAGGAGTTTTTCGTACAGATCCAGGGCGGCAGCGGGGGAGTTATTCTCCAATTCCAGCCTGGCCAGCAAGGACATGGCCTCCACCCTGTATTCCGCATTGGGCGATCCATTCATCACCTTCTCGAGTTCGGTGCGGGCCACCAGGTACTGCCCGTTCAGAAACAGGCTTTTCGCATGATGGAAATCCGCCAGCGGTATTTCCTTGGCGTCCGGATAGAAGCGGGCCAGTTCCTCGTATTTGAGGATGGCCTTGGAATACTCCCCCAGCGCCAGATAGCTCTCCCCGATGAGGAACAAAGCCTTGGGCTGGTATTTCTTCTTGCCGGGATACAGTTCCAGCACCTTGGAGGCTTTCGCGATGGCCCGCTCCAGTTTCACCTTTTCTTCCGGCGAGACCAGCAGGGTATCCTCGGGATTCTTGTCCAGGCGCTTTTCATGCAGGTTCATGGCTTGGCCATAAGCCTTGTCCGCATTGTAGTAGGTGTTGAAATAGACGCAGCCGCTGAACAAGCACGCCGCCACGGGCAATGCGGAGAGAAGCGCATGCCCGTACCAGGATCGGCTTTGCGGGCGGTCATGTTGCGGAGGCGGATTCACGCTAAAGATTGTACGAACTTCCGGGTTCTCCGTCACGGTTCGGGGGTTTTAAGCGAATCGGCTTTCACCCGGATATTGTTCCGCCAAAGCACCTCGCCGGTTTTCTCCCCTTTTTCGTTCCATTCCCGACTGGTCCCGTCCAAACGGCCGTCTGTCCAATTGGTTTCGCTTTTTTTCTTGCCATTAGGGTACCAGGTAAGAGCCTGGCCATGGGGTTTGCCGTCGTGGTAGGGCAATTCGCCCTGCTTGGCGCCATTCTCATACCAGAATTCGGAAAGGCCCTCCAATTTGCCGTCCCGGTATTGCTCCGCGTATTTCGGCTGCCCATACCGGTAATAGCGGCGGTCGCTACCGTGGCGGACATAGTTCCCGGCGGTGTCCCGATATTCCTGGAAGACCCTTACCACCCTACCGCTGAAATCGCGCTCAATCCTTTCCTCCACGGTTTTTCCGTCCGGCAGCAGGATTTGCTTGGGTTCGGGAGGCGGCGGCGTATGCGCGCAGGCGGCCAGCAACCAGACAAAGGCGCCTGCAAGGAAAGGGCTTAACAGCGGGCTACAGGTCTTTTTTGGCATCATCGGGCTTTCGGGAGGCGTGCAGACTGTCGATAAGGCAAAGCAGACGTTCGCGTTGCGTTTGGCTTTTGAAAACCTGGATATGCCCGCAATCGGGCGCTTCCCACAGCCATTTGGGGCCTGCGGCAGCGGTATAGATGCGGCGGGAAAAGACCGGGTCCACCACTTCATCCTGTAAGCACAGGCCGACCAACAAGGGCGGGGAATGGAGACTGGCCATCCCGTGCCCGGGCGAACCGGCATCGGTGACCAAAACATAAGCCAGGGGTTGAAACGCCCAAGTTACCCATGATTTGGCCAAGACGCTGCGGGCCACACCCTGATAGGAATCGAAGCTGGACTCGGCTACAAGCAAGGTGGCCTTGTCCCGGTCACGCCAATCCTGGACGCAACGCAGCATCACGGCCCCGCCCAGCGACTCGCCCACCACAATCAGGCTTTGATCGGCAGGCGGCGCGAGTTCCGCCGAAACGTAGGCCAAGGCGGCATTCCCGCTTTCCAGCGTGCCCTTCCGGGTCGGACGGCCTTCGGAAAGGCCATAGCCCGGATAGTCGAATACGAACAAGTCATAGCCGCGTTTCAGCACCCATGCGAATTGGAGATAGTGGGCCGTGAGGTTCTGGGCGTTCCCGTGGAAAAGCACGAAAAGACCCCTGGGTGCGCTTCCGGTATCATGATAGAACAGCCGGGCATGCAAGCCCATCCCGGAGGCGGTCCTGAATGTGCGATCGTCGTATTTGATGTTCAGTTTTTCCGGTGGGAAATAGTCCCGGTTGCCGGGATAGTAGAACATCGAATTGCAGCCCGAAAGCCACAAGGCAAGCGCCAGCATCAAGGCCGGCCAATCGGAATGCGCCGATGGGAACCGCATTTTCCTAAAAGTAGCCATTCAAGGTCATGGAAGCTTCCCCCGCCCCGTCCAGATAGGATACCGCGGCCCTCACTTCGGAATTCCGTCCCGGAGAATAGCGCAACTCCGTGCGCAAGTCCGATTCCAGGCCGCGCCGGAAAGGCGCCGGGAGGTATTCGGAATTTTCGAACAGCCAGGAAACATTTCGCCCGAAACTCAAGCGGAAGCCCGAACGCGATTGCGGCCCCGCATCCATTTCCCATACCGGCGCATGGAATATGCGCACTTTGGATTGCACCAGTAAAAAAGGCAAGCAAGCCAGCCCGGATTGGGTCTCCCAATCCATTGCGGCCCCCACCCCGCCTTCCCCGATAACCGCCCGTCCCGGCCGGCCGGAACCTGTCGGCCGGGTATCGTATCCGATACGGAATCCCCATGACATTGGTTGCCGCAAATCATCCATCGGCGTCAAGGATTGGATAGCCAAAAAATCGGCTCCCTGCAGCCCCACGGATCTCACCCCTTCGCGGCAATCCCTGCCGCAATCCACCCGCATGTCCAGCTTGAGGACTTCAATCTGGCTTCCCAAAAGGAACCCGGATTCGCGGGCATTGAGATCATGGTAGGCGAAGCGATAGCCGAGATCGAGGAAAGGCCGGTACTGGGCCATCCCCATCCCCAGGCCGATGCGCTGGGTGGCATGGCTTTCCAGGGGAGAACCGCTGCCGGGATGGCCGGCTCCGGGAGGGTCGCCTTTTGATGTGGTCATGGTGGGCAAACGGGACCGCATCAGGAGCAATTCGCGCTGCCTTGCCGCCCAGGTTTTTCCGGAGTGGCCCTCAGAGCGGCGCTTCCGGTATTGGACATAATCCAGGGCTACGTCCAGAATGAACGACAACGAATCCGGGGAAATGCCGGCGGTGTCCCGCGCCAATCCCGCCAAGTCCGGTGCCGGCTGCATGAACTGCCGCAATAGCCTGCGCGATCGGCCCCGCATCGGTCCTGCCTTTTGCCGGAAGGCGCTGAGCAGGGACTGCCGATGGCGGCTGCGGATCAGCAATCCCTTCCGCTCCAACAGCTTCACGGTCTCCGCCGGCATGACGGCCGTGGCGGCCAAGGATTCCGAAAGCCTCCAATCCGGATCGGCCGCGTCCAGCAAGGTGATGATGTTATAAGAGCAGTTTTCGTCGAAGAAGAAATACCGCATCCAAGCCGCTCCCAATTCCCAGGCATGCTCCACAACGTACTCGGTTCTGTTCGAATCCAACGCGAGATCATATTCCCATACATCCCGGCTTTCCAGATTGGAATACTTCTGCAAGGAGAGAGAATAGGGCACTATTGAGAAGGTGCCATGATAGCTCCCGAATATCCCCTTGTAGGCGAATGCGAGCCCATCACCGTCCGGAACCGTCGCCGCATAGGTGATGCCGTAATTGAGCAGGGAGAGGGCGGCGGAATCCCCTCGGCTGTTTAGGCGCAGAAAAGTATGGCCGAATGTGGAAGCGGGATTGTTGAGGTAGCTGGAGGCGAACACTAAGGTGGCCCCGACCGGATCAAGCGCATCGCGCCAGCGCTGATAACGGTCGCAATCCACCTTAGGCAAAAGGGAATCTGCGAGATCCAGGCGCTCGCGGAAGAAATGCAATCGCGCCCTGAATTTGCAAAGCGGGTGCATCCTTCCGGCTTCCATTCCGGAATCCAGTGGCGGCGACAGATCTTCCTGGGATAGGAAGGCCCGCAAAGTCGCATCGAGCTCGGCCCGGCTATCCCATTTGCCCAGGGGGGAAAGGAAGAAATAGCCTCCATCGACATCGCTGCGAAGCGCGCCGGCATGGCGGTGGTAATGGAGCAGCTTCAACCATTGGGGATCGGAAGCCAGGTTTTTCGCATGCGCTTCGGCGAGCAACCGTTCGAGCCGGTTGGAATCCGCGGGCTTGGCGATGACGGAAGTCGGATCGCCTTCGGCGAAGGAAAAGAGCGGGACGAGCAAGAGGAAAAAGAAAAAGCTCCGCAGGATGCAGAGCTTCAGGAGTCTAGTTATGGACAATTGGAACGGTTTATTAATTGGATTCGGTGCAGGAACTCTTGAGCGAAATGTCGCTGGCTATCACCCCGTCCAGGTTGGTCAGCATGGCGCTCGAATTGGTTTCCGCTGTCGGGAAGATCTGGGAATAATTCGACTTCACGGAAGCGGCGAAAGCTTCGGTCCCGCATCCATAGAGCGAGGCCATCGCTTGCAGGTTCTCACCCTTGCCTTGGGCCATTTCCTGCATCAACGATTCATAGTTGGCGCTGGCGAAGAATTCCTTCTCCTTGTCAGCCATGGCAAGCCCATCTTCGCTGCAATTCAAGGTGCCGGTGGAAATGGCGAAAGTCTGGTTGCCGGAAGTCCCATTGGTGGTTGCGGCGACGACTTGGATGAATCCCTTCTGATCATGGAAGATCATCGAACCCAGGCCACAACCGGCGGTACCGTACTTCTTGGCGGACGCGGTAGACGCCCCGGCCATGACGATGGCACCGGCAAGTAGGGTCAGCTTCAGCATATTCATTTCTCCCCGTTTGTTTTCATTGCGCATTTCCGGCCTACCCGTTCTCGTCGCAGGAGGACTGCAACGCCGAATTGTGTTTCACCATGTGTTCGACCTTTTCCAGCATCTGGGCGGCATTGGTCTCAGCGGAGGGGAAAAGCACGCCGAAGTTGGCCTGGGCGGTAGCCTGGAAATTACGGACGCCCTGATCCCGGCATCCGAACAAGCTGGCGAAAGCCTCCAGGTTTTCACCCTTTCCTTGGGCCATTTCCTGGTGCAAGGATTCGAAATTCGCCTCGGCGAAGAACTCGCGTTCCTTCTCGTTGAGAGCGATACCGTCCTCCGCGCAATTCGAAGTGCCGCTGGATATGGCGGACGTCTGGGGGAAAATGGCGTTGTTGGTGGTGGCGGCAAGGACTTGGATAAAGCCCTTCTGATCATGGAAAACCATGGAGCCCAGTCCGCAGCCTGCATCTCCGTATTTGCCGTCCCCTTTAAGCGCGCTGGTGTCCGCGGAGAACGCGGCACCTGCCAAAAGGGAAACCGCGAAGACTCCTATCGCTGATCTCATCATTAGAATCCTTTCCATGAATGAACTTGTATCTAAATGAACGCAAAGGGAAAGTACACACATGACGCGACTGCTGTAAAGGGTCTCTATACGAGTTAGGTCCCGCTCATCCCGGGATCAAGCGACAACCGAAAGTACAGTTTCTGCCGTTTGGATTTCGCCTTAGGCAATAGCGCCGAGTTGGATCAATCCCTTCACTTCCGGGATTCCCGCCAAGCGATAATACTCCTGCAAGGAACAAATCTCCAATTCGCCTTCGCGCATGGCACCGATGGCGGCCACGGCCGCTTCCGCCGCGGACAAGGTGGTCGTATATGGAATCTGCGCCAGCAAAGCGGCCTTGCGGATAACGCCGTCATCGTCCTTGGACATCTTGCCGAGAGGGGTGTTGATGATCAGGGAGAACTCCTTGCGGCCGATGAGCTCGCCAACGTTGGGATGCCCTTCGGAAACCTTCTTCACGACCTTGCTCGGGATCTTGTTGCGCTCCAGCACCGCGGCGGTCCCGGAGGTGGCCGAGATCTCGAAACCCAGCTCCGCTAGGCGCCGTGCCATGGGCACGACCTTCTCCTTGTCGCGTTCGTTCACGGAGATGAAGACCTTGCCGCCCTTGGGCAGGCTGTTGCCCGCGCCCATCTGGGCCTTGGCGAAGGCCTGGCCGAAATGGCGGTCGATGCCCATCACTTCGCCGGTGGATTTCATTTCCGGGCTCAGCAAGGTGTCCACGCCATGGAACTTGGCGAACGGGAACACGCTTTCCTTCACCGCCACGTAGGGCGGCATCTTGCTTTCGGTAAAGCCCAGGTCTTCCAGGGTGCGGCCGATCATGACCTTGGTGGCCAGCTTGGTAAGCTGGGTGCCGATGGTCTTGCTGACGAAGGGAACCGTGCGGCTGCCGCGGGGATTGACCTCGAGGATGTAGACC
>JBDSWM010000340.1:0-10808 GCA_039926685.1 Fibrobacteria bacterium
ACCAATCGCATTCCTCCGCGCGCATCACGGAAAACCTGCGCAAGCTGGGTCACTTCCCGGTTACCGTGGAAACCGCCGGCGCGGCCGCGAAATCCCCCAAGTCTTGAACACGCGCAGGGCGTTCCGGCCGCATGTTTTCGGATAGGTTCGCTAACGGCCCGGATGCCCCCAATCCGCAATGGGAAGCCAAGCTTTCCCTGGAAGCGGCCGGGATCCCGGTCCTGGACATGACCGCCTCCAACCCCACCACCGCCGGTATCGCCTATCCGGACGGCATCCCCGCCCTGCTCGCCCGGCCTTCCGTGCTGCAATACAATCCCACGCCCAAAGGAAAGCCGGCCGCCCGTGCCGCCATCGCCGCCTACTATGCCTCCCGGGGCCGAACGATCGATCCCGAGGACCTAATCCTCACCTCCAGCACCTCGGAAGCCTACGCATTCCTGTTCAAGCTGCTCTGTAATCCCGGCGATGAGATCCTCATCCCCACCCCCACCTATCCTCTCTTCGACGCCCTGGCGGAACTGGAACAAGTGAAACTCGTGCGTTACCCCCTCAGGCTGGACGGCCGCTGGCGCGCCGATTTCCCTTTCTTGCGCAGCCTGGTTTCCACGCGCTGCAAGGCATTGATCCTGGTGAACCCCAACAACCCCACCGGAAACCTGGCCGACAGCGGGGAGATCCGGGCCTACCTGGAGTTCGCGGAAGCCTATGGCCTGGCGCTGATCGTGGATGAGGTTTTCCGGGATTACCTTCTCGGCGAAGGCATCTTCCTTTCCATCGCATCCACCGGCCCGTTGGTTTTCACGTTGAACGGCCTGTCCAAAATGCTCGGTCTGCCGCAACTGAAATTGGGATGGATCCATGTGGGAGGGGCGCGGGAAGCGGTCCAAGCCGCCCTGGGGCACCTGGAGTGGATCGCCGATGCCTTCCTCTCCGTGAATACCCCGGTGCAGGACGCCGCCGCAGATTTATTGCGGCTGGACCGCCCCATCCAGGACTCCATCCTCATGCGCTTGCGCGCGAATCTGGCCGCGGCGGAACGGATGACCGGCGGGGTCCCGGGCGTGCGCATCCTGAAACCGGAGGCCGGCTGGTACCTGGTGGTGGATATGGGGCCCACCTCGGAAGACGAGATCGTGGCCCAGGCACTGATCATGGCGCAGCATGTGTACGTCTACCCCGGCCACCTTTTCGGTTTCGAGGAAGGTTGCCGTTTGGTAGTCAGCTTGCTCGGGCCGGAAGCCGAATTCGCCGATGGTATGCGCAGGATCCTGGCGCTGGCAGGGAATTTTCCCTCGCAAGGCGGTGAGCATGCATGATCAAAAGCCGGAGGGCCGTTCCGCCGACCAGGCCATTAAAGATCAGGTGCAGCGGTATTATGAGGCGACCACGGAGGATTACCTCAAGTACTACCAGACCGATTGGCATCACCATATGCACTATGGTTTCGATCGGGATTTGCCCCGGGGCGGGAACCCCACCGAAAACATGGTGTGCTATTTGGCGCGACTGGCCGGGCTGAAGCCGGGAGATCGGCTCTTGGACGCGGGTTGCGGCGTGGGAGGATCCTCGATTTTCCTGGCTCGCGAGATGGGCTGCCACTGCATAGGCATCACCTTGGTTGAGAAGCAGGCCCGACTGGCCACCGCTTTCGCGGCGGTTTCAGCGGCATCGGCGGCTTCAGCGACTTCTATGAAAAAAGGCGCTGGCTTGGGTTCAGCGCGTTTCGCCGCCAACGATTTCCATGTCCCGTCTTTCCGGCCGGGCACCTTTGACGTGGTCTGGGCCTTGGAGAGCTTCGATCATGCCGTGGATAAACGCGCCTGGGTGGCCTCCATGTCGGCCTTGCTCAAACCCGGCGGCCGCCTGCTAGTGGCCGACGGCTTCCGCGCACAGGCCCCGGGAAGCCGGGCCGAAGCACAGGGATATGCCAGCTTCCTGGCGGGATGGGCGGTTCCCCATCTTTGCTCGGCAGAGGAAATGGAAGCCTACGGCGCCGCCGCCGGACTGCAATCCAGCCATTCCGAGGACATCAGCGCCGATGTCATCCCCCATGCGCGCGCTATCTTCCGTTTCGGGCTTATTTTCATCCCCTTGCGCTGGATCCTGGCCAAGGTGGGTCTGACGAGCCCGGAAAAATTGGGGAATGCCTACGCCACTTATTTCCAGTACCGTACGCTCAAGCGCGGACTCTGGGCGTACCGCGTCCATTGCTTCCGCAAACCGGGATAAACCGGCCGTCACGGTAGTAAATCGCGCTCCGTTTCCGTCCATTTTTTCACCGTGATCCTCTCGCAGCCCGGAAAACGCGCCCGGAAATCCGCCGCAGCCTCGGCTTCAGCGATCCCCGAGTAGACGATCCCGCCCACCTGCTTCCCGCCGCGATATCCGTAAACCGGATACAACCGGTTTTCCAGGACGGCCATGAGATCGGAAATGATTGCGGAGAAAATCCGTTGCTTGCCCATGCCCTCAGCCGCAAGCACACTCGGTCGCCAGCCCGCCGCACCGATGCGGAAGGCGGCCTGGCACCCGTCCGTGGCGATTTCCAATTCCGATCCGGATGCCGCAAGCCGGAAGAACAAGGAGATGCCCTGGTTTCCGCCGGCGATTTTGGTCTTGTCGAAATAGCCGCTGAAATGCTTCCCCAGCAGCTCTGCCAGGTCCAAAACGAAATCGTCCAACTCCTTCTGGGTGGGCTTCATTCCGCTTTGCCGCTCCGCCGGATCGGCAACTCCCCTGGCCCTATGGTCCTGTTGCCGGGGTTTACCCAACTGCCGTTCAGGCGCCAGGTGCCGCCCGTGTCTTCGGCATCCACCTGCTGTCGGACCGCGGCTTTCCCAGGCACGCCCCGCAAAGCGGACGGGGGCATGATTTCGAAACGACTGGTGTCCCCCAGGTCTTCCCGGAAATCGCTGGTGGAATCGAATCTCACTATGTAGGCACCGGCCTTCAGGCTATCGAATACGATCCTGGGCCCGCTATATCCCGCCGCTGTCGCGCATTGGGGCCTGACCTTGGCCTTGATATCGATCCACCAGGTCAGCTTGGAACTGATGGGCGTGGGCGACAAGGCATAGGATACGTCATAGGAATAGAGGCACATCTCGAAACGGAAGGCCTCGAAAGTAACGGGTTGGCCGACCGCGGCCGATCTCGGATTCAAGACATAATGGAAATCGCCCACTGGGGGCATTTGGGGATAGGCCCAGGCCAAGCAGCCCAGCAAAGAGAGGTAGAAGACGCCGCGAAACGGAAGGAAAGGATATGGGCGCATTTTTCCGTCCCGGTTCAGCGGTTGAACAGATCCAATTGCTCAGGCTTATCGGCTCTCGGCTTAGGGGGCGGCATGGGCGGCCGCACGGGCGGAGTCATGAGCGCGGCCTCGTTGTTCCCGAGCGGGAGCGCGACGGTATTGACCCAAACCGGATCGTGTTGGAAATTCCGGCGATGGCCTTCGCCTGCGTCGGCCAGCCCTCTTTCGCCGATCTCCAAACCCAGCTTGCGTGCGTGGATGCGGAACAACCGGTCCACCATGGTCGCCATGGCCCCGGTTCCGGACATGCGATGGCGGAAATCGGTTTCGTAGAGGGCGCCGCCGCGCACTTGCCGGATATGATGCTCTATCTTCCCCGCCTTATCCGGCAAATGCGTTTTGATGCGATCCAGGAAAACCTCGCGTACATTCCCGGGCAGGCGCAGCATAACGTAGAAGGCGAAGGCGGCGCCGCTGGCCTTGGCCCGCGTCAGCAAGGCGGGTATGTCGCTATCGTTCAGGCCCGGAATCACGGGCCCGAGGGATATTCCCGTGCGCAATCCGGCCCGGCTCAGTTTCTCCAAGGTCCGGAAGCGCAGCTCCGGCGGCGGCGCGAAGGGTTCGATGAGGCGCGCGGTTTTCTCGTCCGCGAAAGGGATCGATAGTATCACCCCCGGCCCCGCTACGCGATCCAGCTCCGTCAGCACATCCAGGTCGCGCGTGACCAAGGTGGACTTGGTGATCACGGAAACGGGGTTGCGGTATTCCACGCAGGCTTCCAGGCAGGCCCGGGTAAGCTTGAGCTTGGCCTCCGCGGGCTGATAGCAATCGGTGACGCCGGAAAAGGTGATGGGCTCGCGCACCCAGGATTTGGACGCCAAGCGCTTGCGCAACAATTCGGCGGCGTTGGTTTTGGCGTAGATCTGGGTATCGAAATCGGTGCCGGCCCCCAGCCCCAGATATTCATGGGTCGGGCGCGCATAGCAATAGGCGCAGGCATGCGCGCAGCCCCGGTAGGGATTGAGGCTGAAACGGAAAGGGATGTCCGGGCTGGAATTCTCGGAGAGGATGCTGCGCGCGGTTTCCGGATGGATGCGCAGCGTTTGCGGCAGCTCCACGCCGGCTTCCCATTGCACCTGCAGGGAGACGAAACGGTTGTCCGGATTCACTTCCTGGCGGACGCTATAGCGGTTACCAGCACGAGCGGCGGCCCCGGCGGGCGTGGGTCTGGCGGATCCGGGAGTGCGGGGAACTTCCGCCATACCTGCCTCCGGCTGCCGGGCCTAGACCCGGGTGGCCGATTCCCTTTGATATAGGTAGTCCAGGTCGCAGGCTTCCTTGGGCATCCAATGCTTTTCCCGATCCCACCATTTGATGTTGCACCCGATGGCCTCCGTGCAGGGCATTTTGGCCGGGCGCCCGCCGCGCATGTCGGCGATAGCGTCTTCCAGCTCATGGGTTTCGGCCTTGGAGACGTCGCGGGGGCTATTATCCATGCGGCCGGAATACACCAGGCGATTATCCTTGTCGAACAGGAAATAATGGGGGGTGCGCTCGGCGCCGTACTCGCGGGCGATCAATTGCTTGTCGTCCTTGAGGGAAAGCCAGCGGAAGCCTTTTTCGCGCACGCGCGCGATCACGGCCTCGAAATCGTCGGAAGGATGATCCTTGGTCTCATTGGAATGGATGGCCGTCATGGTGATGCCCAGCTTTTCGCAGGTAGCGAACAGGGCTTTCATGCGGTCTTCGCTGCCCACCACGTAAGGGCAATGGTTGCAGGTGAAGAATATCAAGGTGCCGCCGGCGCCCCTCAGGTCCATATAACGGTGCAGGCGGCCGTCGCTGCCGGGCAATTCGAATTCCGGGGCGGACGCCCCCGTGTCCAAGGTAAAACTCATTTGATCCTCCTTTGGGGCCCGCATCCGCAAGGAATGCCGGTCCATCGTGTATCGGTGTCTCGCGCCGGCTATCGGATGCCGATGGCGGAGCGCACCCTGTCCAAGAATTCCGAAGCCCGGGTACGGGCCTTGTCGCGGCCTTGGGCCAGGATTCCGTGCAAGCCTTCGGGGTCGGCCATCAGACGATGGTATTCCTTCCGCGGCTCCTGCAGCCTGGCGTTCAAAGCTTCAAAATAGTCTTTCTTGGCCTGTCCCCACCCCATTCCGCCCTCCTGGTAGCGTTTGCGCAAGGCGGCTTCTTCAGACCCGGAAAGCAACAGCTTATGCAGGTTGAAAACCGAACTTTGATCCGGATCCTTGGGCGCTTCGGGCGGTTGCGAATCGGTTACGATCTGATTGATGCGCTTCAAAAGCTGCTTCTCTTCCAAAAAGAGGGGGATGGTATTGCCGTAGCTTTTGCTCATTTTGCGCCCATCCAGGCCCACGATGGTTTTCACATGATCGTCGATTTTGGGTTCCGGCAGGGTGAACAAAGGCGTTTTATAATTGTGGTTGATGCGCTCGGCGATATCGCGCGCGATTTCCACATGCTGTTTTTGATCCGCCCCGACCGGCACCAAGTCTGCTGAAAAAATCAGGATGTCCGCGGCCATCAGCACGGGATAGGAATACAGGCCCATATTGATGCTGAAATCCGGATCCTTTTCCGCCCCCAGGTTCTTTGCGACCGCGTCCTTGTAGGAATGCGCCCGGTTCATCAGTCCCTTGGGAGTGAAGCAGGCCAGAATCCAGGCCAACTCGAAAACCTCGGGGATCTCGCTTTGCCGATAGAATACCGATTGGTTGGGATCCAGCCCGAAGGCCAGATAGGTGGCCGCGATGGAAAGCGTATTCTTCCGCAAGGCCTCGGCGTCATATATGATGTTAAGGGCGTGATAATCAGCTATGAAGTAATAGGTTTCATAGGAGGCGGCCAAGTCCAAAGCGGGTTTTATGGCTCCCAGCCAATTTCCCACATGGGGTTCGCCCGTAGGCTTAATCCCCGTCAGTGCCCGCCTTGCCATCCGATTCCTTTCCATCCCCGGTCGATACGCCCGCCCCGCAAGCCGTTCCCGTTCAGGAAGGAAACGGGCCAAAGGGCAAAGCTAGCAATTGCCGGCAGTGCTCCATTTAATCCTCCCTGATTAAAAACTCCCCTCGCAATAGCGAATTTTTGTACTTTTTGACAATACGGAGGCCGGTTTGTCAGGGTTACTTCGTTTTTCATAACCCATTGAATTAAAAAGCTTTATACAGCAAAGATAAAAAACATCCGATGACTCTTCCCTCCGCTTTAGATACCAACCAACCCGCTTTACCCAGCTTTCCTATCGACTATGTGGACACCCCGTCCGCCATGGAAAAACTGGTCAAGGCCATGGAGTCGGTGGAAACGGTTTTCCTCGATTTGGAAGCCGATAGCATGCACCATTACTTCGCCAAGATCTGTCTGATCCAGATCCTCGTTGGGGATAGGTGTTATCTGGTCGACCCGCTCAGCGAGATCAGCTTGGCTGGATTCCTGAAAAAATTGGCCAAAAAGGTGCTCGTACTGCATGGCGCGGACTACGACCTGCGCATGCTGTACCAATCGTCCGGATTCCGTCCCCATCGCGTATACGACACCATGCTCGCGGCCCAGCTGCTGGGCAAACCGGCCTTCGGCCTGGCCGCGTTGGTGCAAGCCTATTTCGGCGCCACCTTGAAAAAGGATCAGCAAAAGGCGGATTGGTCCCAGCGCCCATTGCCGGCCTTGATGTTGCAATACGGCGCCCAGGACACTTTTTTCCTGCCCGGATTGCATGCCGCCCTCACAGCCGAACTGCTGGAAAAGAACCGGCTGGAGTGGCATGAGGAATGTTGCGAGGAACTGGTCAAGGCAACGGCCAAATCCAAGGAAGTGGATTTGGAAAACACCTGGCGCATCGATGGCTCTTCGCGCCTATACCCGCGGCAATTGGCGGCTTTGCAGTCGTTGTGGAAATACCGCGATCAAACCGCCAAGGATTTGGACCTCCCCAGTTACAAGGTGCTGCCTTCGGATATCCTATTGCGTTTCGCCATGGCCGTGCCCGATCAGGGCGAGCCGGAGCATGTGCCCTCCCTGCCTTCGCGCCTCAACCCGAAAATCAGATCCGGTTTTCTGGAAACCTTCCAGCAGGCTTTGGAACTTCCCGAAAGTGAATGGCCCCAGCCGTTCCGGCCTCCCCGCAAAGTCGCACCCAGCCCTAACGCCAATATCCTGAACCATATCAAGGCCGTGCGCGACAAAATCGCGGAGGATTTGAAAATGGATCCTTCCCTGCTCGCTACCAAATCCACTTTGACCGCCGTGGCCCTGACGGGAGGCACCTCGCGGGCCAAAATGATCGACGCCGCCAAATGGATGAAATGGCAGGAGAACCTCCTTTTGGATGCCTGGCTCAAGCCGCAGCAGCCGGTGGAGAATCCCGGATAGCCCATTTGGGGATTCCACCGCAAACGCAAATCCTCTGCTCGCGATATCAGCCCATTCCCGCGCGGATTCGGCCCCGCCCGCTCCAGAACCCGTCGGAGTCCTTTCATTGCAAGCGGATCAAGCCGGGTTTTGCTATACTTGTCCCAGCCCTGACAGGAGGTCTTCATGTTCGGTAATCTCGGTCCCATGGAACTCATAATCATCCTCTTGATCGTCATTCTGCTGTTCGGTGGAAAGAAGATTCCGGAAATCGCCAAGGGCCTGGGCAAGGGAATCCGCGACTTCAAATCCTCCATGGCGGGCGCGGATGAGGCGGATGAAAAAGCCAAGACCATCGCGCCGGACCCCAAGGAAACCCCGAAGTCCTGAGCAGTTCCGGGGTTCGGGCCTGCGCCCGGCTCCGGCCCCATCCTCTTCCCCTTCATCTCCCTGAAACCCTTGGACTCCGAACTTACCTTCTGGGACCACATCTCAGAACTCAGATCCCGCCTGATCCGCATCATGGTGGGCGTGATCCTGGCGTCCGCCCTCGCCTACGGCTTCTGGGAGAAAATCTGGTTCTTCATCGCCTATCCCTTGACCAAACAGCATCTCAAGGTGGACCTGATCGCCACCTCCCCGATGGAAACGCTGATGACCAGCTTCAAGATGTCGCTCATCTCCGGCGTCATACTGGCCTTTCCCTGGATCATGTGGAACGTATGGCGTTTCCTGGCTCCGGCCCTGTTCGCCAAGGAAAAGCGCGTATTCGGCATCGCCTTCTTTTCCTCCATCATCATGTTCGCCGCGGGTGCCTGTTTCGCTTATTTCGCGGTGCTGCCCGCGGGCTTGGCTTTCCTGGCCACCTATACCAAAGGCGCCATCACCCAGAATTGGCGGCAAGGCGATTTCGCAGGATTCATCAGCCAGTTCATGCTCGCCTTCGGATTGATCTTCGAGATGCCCGTGATCGCTTTCGTGCTGGCCAGCATGGGGCTTATCACGGCGGGCGGGATGTGGCGGTTTTTCCGCTATGCCGTGATCGTGATTTTCGCGGTGGCGGCGCTGTTGACCCCGGGGCCCGATCCCGTCTCCCAAATGATGATGGCGGTGCCTTTATGCATCTTGTATATCCTGTCGATAGGGATTTGCGCCTTGGCGCAGAAGAAATCCGAAGGCGAGGAAAATGGCGCTCAGGGTGAGAAGGATGGAAAAGCCGAAAAGGACGGAAAGGAAATGAGGGCGGCATGATCTTCGACTCCCTAGGCATCGGCGAATTGGGCGTTGTCGTGGCCTTGGTGGTCGTGCTCGTCAAGCCCAAGGAACTTGGCAAGGTGATGCGCGAATTCGGGAAGCTGAAACGCAAGGTAACCCAGATCCAATCGGACGTAAAATCGCAATTGGATACGCTCACCTTGGAGGCGGAAGCCAGCGACAAGCGCGACAAGGTGCAGCATGACAAGGCCGGCATGCGGACCTGGGCCAAGGGCCGGCTCCAGTCCTTGCCATCCTCGGAACGGGCGGCGGCGGCCTTGGCGGTCGCGGAAAAATTATCGGAATGGCCGGGTTACAAAAGCAGCAAAGTGGTCGCCTGCTTTTCCGGCAGCGTGGATGAATTGGACACCGAGCCCTTGTTGCAGCGCATTCTGGCCGATGGGAAAATCCTTTTGCTTCCCTATGTCATTCCCGTCTCTCCGCTCCCAGGGGAAGCCGCCGCTGCCGAAAAAAAAGCCACCGAACTCGGTATGGCCCAGGTCCTTGATCTGGAAAGGGATTTGGCGGAAGGGGCGTTCGGTATCCGGGAGCCTAAGCCGGAGCGGCGCCTGGAAGGGACTCCAGAGCCGGATCTAATCCTGGTTCCGGGACTATGCTTCGATCTAAGGGGCGGCAGGCTGGGTAAGGGATTGGGCTTTTACGACCGTTATTTGGCCGGCCGTAGCGCGATGCGGGCGGGATTGGGATTCGACGTGCAAATCACCCAGAAAAACCTAACTTTGGACGCTCACGATCAGCTTATGGATGCCGTCCTCTCCGAAAAGAGGATCCTGATCTTTTCCGCGCCCCGCATAAGCGGTTAGTTGCCGCGGGAAACCCCGGGATGGACGGTACGGAGATTTCGCATGAAAGCAATTCTTGCCCTGGAAGACGGAAGTTATTTCGAAGGCGAATCCTTCGGAGCCGAACGGGAAGGTTCGGGCGAGGTGTGCTTCAACACCTCCATGACGGGTTATCAGGAGATCCTGACTGATCCTTCCTATTCCGGACAAATCGTCACCCTCACCTATCCGGAAATCGGCAATTACGGGATCAATCCCGAAGATGTCGAGTCGAAACAGATCCAGGTTTCCGGCCTGGTGGTCAAGAATTGCTGCGAGTATCCTTCAAACTGGCGCGCCGACGAAGGCCGCGCCCATCATCCCTGGTCGCTTTCCGAATACCTGAAGAAGAACAACATCCCCGGCATCCAAGGCGTGGACACGCGCCGGCTGACGCGCATCCTGCGCGAAACGGGAGCCAAGAACGGCATCATCGTGGTAGGCGACTACGATGTGGCGGCCGTGCTGGCCAAGGCCAAAGCCGTGCCTTCCTTCACCCATATCGACTTCGTCAAGAAGGTCACCATCGCTGGAAAAGAAGACTGGAACCAAGGCGAAAATACCCTTAGCTTCCGTCCCATCCACGACAAAAAGGCGCGCTACACCATCGCCGCGCTGGACTATGGCATCAAGTACAATATCCTCCGCAAGCTGCAATCCCTGGGCGCGGAAATGGTGCGCTTCCCCGCCGATGCCAAGGCCAAGGATATCCTGGCCATCCAACCCGACGGCATTTTCCTTTCCAACGGCCCCGGCGATCCGGCGCTGCTGGATTATGCCGTGGACACGATCAAGGATCTGCTGGGGAAGAAGCCCATTTTCGGCATTTGCCTGGGGCACCAATTGCTGGCGCGCTCCCTGGGCGGCGATACCTTCAAGCTGAAGTTCGGCCATCGCGGCGCCAACCATCCCGTAAAGGATCTGCGCTCGGGCAAGGTGGAAATCACCTCCCAGAACCATGGCTTCGCAGTGGATCCGAAAAGCCTGGATGAAAAGATCGTGGAAGTGACGCATATCAACCTCAACGATCAAACCGTGGCCGGTCTTCGCCATCGCAGCTTGCCCGCCTATTCCGTGCAATA
>JBDSWM010000341.1:0-22229 GCA_039926685.1 Fibrobacteria bacterium
CAGCGTGCGCCCGGAGTTGAGGATGGCGCTCATCATCTCCCGCTGATGGTCATCCTCCAGAGTCCGGCTGAGCACCTCGGCCATACCGAGCACGCCGTTCAGCGGCGTGCGGATTTCGTGGCTCATATGGGCCAGGAATTCCGACTTGGCCTGGTTGGCGGAGACCGCCTCCTGTTTGGCGGCCCCTAGGGCGGCCTGGGTGGCCTTTTCCGCGGAAAGATCGATGGCCAATATCAGGTAGCGTTCGGCGTCATCCACACTGGCTATGCCGCGGAAGACAGGAACCCGGGTCCCGTCCCTGCGCATATACAAAGTCTCCTCCGGAAGGATCTTCCCTTGCTTCTGAAAGAACTCCTCCATCTTCTGGTAGTGCTGCTTCAACTCCGGCACCAGTAAAGACTCGGCCGAAAACAATCCGGCTTCCAGCTCTTCCCGGGAATAGCCTGCCAGCCCTAGGTAAACGTCATTGGCCTCCTCGAAAACCCGTTTCTTGTTCATGATGGCCAGGCCCACGATGTTGGAATCGAACATGTTCTTGAAGCGCGATTCCATAACGCGCAACTCCGCTTGGGTCCGCTTCAATTCGGTGGTATCCAGTACCATGCATAAGGCGGAATCCGCCTCTTCCGTCTTGGTGGCGAAGAACAAGGTGTTGAGGCGGCTTCCGTCCTGTAATTGCCATTCCCTATCGATAGGCCCCATTTGCCCCGTCGCCTGGAATTGCTCGCGGCGGGCTTGCGCCCCTTTGACGTACTCCGGAGTGGCCATGGAGTTGGCGTGTATCTGACCCGCTTCCAATTCCCCGCGGGTGCGGCGGATCATGGCCAGAAAGGTGTCGTTCGCTTCCGTGATGAGGCCGCCGAAGTCGCTGACGAAAATGCCGATCAAGGAGCTGGAAAGCAAGTCCCGATAACGGGATTCGTGCCGGTGCAATTCCTGCTTGGCCTGCTTCAAGGCCCCCATGTCCATGACCATTCCCAGAGCCCGGTCCGGTTCATCCATCATGGAAGCGTAGGTCAGGGTCGAGAACACGTTGCCGTCCGCCAATACCCAATCCTTTTCAAAAGGACCGATCTGTCCTTCGCTCCGGAATTTCACGATATTATCCTTGGCCTGCTCCATGTTCCGGGTCATCTTCAGCACTTCGATGCGTCCGCCTTCCAAATCCTCCCGGGTGCGTTTCAGCATGGATAGGAAAGTTTCATTGGCTTCCACGACCCCGCCATTGAGATCGGTCACATAGATGCCGATCAATTTGCTGTTCCATAAGTCTCCATAGCGCTTTTCCCGCACCCGCAGCATGGCCTCGGCGCGCATTTGGCTGCGGATGAGAACGGCGGGGACCAAGGAGCAAAAGGCGACGGCATAGGGGAAAAGATGCATGGATACCAGAAAACCGTTCCCCGTTCCCCCCTCGATGATGAACGGCCCCTGGCCGAGACCGGTGAACCAGGCTGTGATCGCATAGACGCCCATGAGCACCGTGGTGGCGCCGCGCGGGCCAAAACGAAGCGCCGCCCACATCATGAATGGTATGGAGAGGTACGGCAAGGGTTGCCCCAAGGCGTTCCAGATCGCCGGAGGGCGGGCGAAAATCACGTAGGCCAAACCCAAAGCCAGCGAGACGCATGCTGCGAATTCGGCATGCAAGCGCGCTTTCCCTTCCCAGGCGAATTCGGGATGCCACCAGGCGAGCATCACGGGCGTTATCACTGCCAGTCCCGCGGCATCCACCAGCGTCCAATTACCCCAAAGCCAGGGAAAGGAACCGCCGGAAAAAAGGACCGTGGTGGCGGCGCCCAGCAGGCCTCCGGCGGCGGCGCTCAGAAGACACACCATCCCGAAGAAATGCAGGGTGCCTTTGAGGTTGCCCAGGAATGCCGCTCCGCCCGCAAGCGATTGGATCCATTTGCAGGCTACCGCCACCTCCACCAGGTTTGCCAAGGACAACCCCAGGCTCGGCGCGAAAGCCTTGCCATTCCCGAGATTGATGCCCAGAAGAGTGAGCCCGCAGGACCCCAAAAGCATGATCCGTAAGCGCACCGGAATGCGGAGCATTACGGCCAGCAGAAATCCGTTTCCTGGCCAGAAAAGCGAAAGCGGGGCTCCGTACCCATGATTGGAAAACAATACCCCCACGGCGAGAAGGCCCGCATAGACAAGAGTGGCGCCTCCCAGCAAGGCCGTATTCTTAATGGGATTGTTCATGCCGGGATCTTCGCATCATGCCTGGACAGAATCACGGGAAACAACCAAACGACCCGTTCCCGGCGGAATTAGGGTTGCAAAACTTCCAGATTGAGGGGATCTTTCCCATTGGTTGCCACTTCCCTCCCCGATCCGGAAAAAGCCGGCTGCCGTTTCGCAAGCCTAGGAGATATAGGGAAAATGATACTTAAACGCCTGCATTATTTTGCCCTACCCGCGATGCTAATTTTGAATGTCCCGGCCTGGCCGCAACCTTCCGGTTGCTCGGATGAGTTCTCCCAGCCAACGACTGTGACGGCCCAGATATGGAAATTCGTGGACATGGATAGTTCCTCTTCCGGCGCGGTATTCGTGGGCGGGGGAACCTTGGACTTATCCGGCCGCGGTGCCGACATTTTCGGCGCCAAGAATCAGTTCGTCATGGTTTCCCGCTCCGACATCAAAGGCGATTTCGACGTTTCCGTGAAACTCCTTTCCCAGACCAACACGCACGAATGGGCTCAGGCCGGCATCCTGGTCGCGAACAACGCCGAAAACCTGCCCTCGGGAGGGTATTTCGTGCTGGATGTCTCCCCCTTGAACGGGCAAACGGCGTTCTACGATAGCACCGCTCCCATCGGCCAATTGGAAAAATCCAAATCGGTAAAACCCACCGCTTATCCGGTCTGGTTGCGGGTGAAAAAAGCGAGCAGGAAATTCTCCGCTTGGTACAAGAACGCGGAAGCGGACGCCTGGAAAGCGATAATAGAGAACATCTCTCCCTTGAGTACCATGGATGATTCGCAAATCGCTCTATTCAGCTTGAGCCATAACTTAAGCATGGATGCCCATGCGGTTTTCGATGACTTCGCTTGCTTGAACGGAACGACCGGAGTCGCTCCGCTCAAGCAGGAAGCCCTCAAGCATGAAAGCGAAGGCGAGGCGATTCCCGGTCCTTATGCTGAACCGGGAAAAGCAGTGGATGCCTTGGGGCGGGACGGCGATGCCACCGGGAAGGCGCTCCGGATCCGATGGCACGCTCGCTGATTGATTCTTGCCCGCTTTCAGCCTTTCAACGTGATGCCATGGCGTCTTGCAAACGCTTCCCCTGTTCGAGATGCGCGGCCACATGGCCCCGCAATTCGGTCAGGTGGTTTTTGACGCCCTCATTCACGGCATGCGGGATCATCTGGCTGTCGATGGTTTCCAACACGCCGGAATGGCCCTTCACCATGGCGTCGATATAGGCTTTTTCGAAATCCGTACCGTCTTGCCCGGACAGAGCGGCCAGCGCATCGCTCCCTTCGGCGCGCAAAGCGATCACGCGATCATCCGCCATCGGCGTCAGGTTGAGGCGTTTGGCCAGCTTGCCCGCTTTAGCGGCATCGGCGCTATGCTGGGTCCTAAGCATTTTGGCGAAAGCCGATGCCTTCTTGCCCAGATGCTTTTTCTCCGCGGCGGTCGCTGCCGTGATTTCATTGCTGTCCACGGCGAGAATCCAGGCCAGGATCTGCGGATCGCTAGCCACGATTGCCCCGGTCCCTGAGGGGGAAGAAGTATTCGGCTGTACCGGAACGGTGTTAGGATCGACCGGGACCGCGGTCCTGGGCGGAGTGGACGTTTCCGAGGGATATTGGGAGATGGGGTCGGGAGCCGCGGAAACGGAAGCGCAAAGCGCCGCACCCAAGGCGGTTCCGATCCAGGTCGAACGCATTATCATTTGGGATTTTTTCATGGTGTGATCCTTTTTGAAGTGGAATCGGCTTGCGGTCGCCAGGTTCGACACCTGCCTGGACCAGGCTACCGCTAACCTGAATCCAACAAATATTTTGTCGCCTGCCCAAGCAAGTCGGTTTTTTGGGTTACGATCGCATGCGCCGGTGTCCCATCCGGTACACTGGCCCTCCTCAATAGGTGCGTTGTGGATCCGTTTTCAATCCACACGACCATTCCATGTCGATTTTTTATGGAAACAGCTAGAAACAACCGCCGGGATCACGGTTCGAACCGGAAATCAATAATTCTAGCGCAAGCTCCAACAAAAATAGTGATTTGTGACGGTATTTCCGAATCGAAACCTGGGTGTTTCCTACATGATCCCGGATGAGTTTGGGACGATACCGAAGTTTGGGAACCGATTGGGCAAAGGGTATCCGCGGCATTTTTGGTTTCCTTTTCTCAAGTCATTGGAGTACTTTTTAGGCACTTGGATCAATGAGGCGAGGTCTCCCTCACCGGCTTGATTTCACAGCAGGAATATCCTGAACTCGTTTCCCGACATATTCCGGGAGAAATTGAAGCTGCATGCCACCTAGTAATAGCCACAAAGAAGCGGAGAGTGGAGCCTCATATTTTGGCCTGATCGAGAATGCTTTTTTGTCCGCGGTTCTCAAGGTATTCAGATTGGAAGGCAGTTACATATTCAGGCTTCTCTACCGGGGGAATCTTTCGGTATTCTTCGCGGCAATCGTTATTGGCGCCCTGGGTTCCGCATTGGAAGCGCTTTCGATACTTAGCTTGGGGCCTTTACTCAAGGCCATTCATGACGGCGCGACATCCATTGCCGCTTTGGGACGCTCCATTCCTCTTTCGGTCGCGTTCCCAATGCTGGCAGCCGTCATTCCCATCAAAATAGGTTTGATGTTGCTGTCGAAATATCTTCCGACCAAGGTGGCTACGGGGACCAACACCATCGCTCGCAAACGCATATTGAATAACCTGGTCTGGGCCGATGCGCGCTGGCAGGGCCGCTTGAATATCGCGGACACCATAAAAAGGGTGGATGACGGCGTTTATTGGACCACAGCGGCATTTCAGCACAATACCCAAATCATTTCTTCCGCACTCTCCTTGGGCGTGCTTTTCTGCATCATGATGTGGATTTCACCCATCATGTCGCTGGCATCTCTGGTTTTCTTTTCCCTAATGCACATTTTCACCCGGAAGCTGAATCGGAAACTCGCGAACAATTTTTCGGAGATTTCAAAGGATACTTCTGCTTTCTACGAGAATGTGAGCGACATCGCCCTGGCCTTTCCCGTGGTCCGGACCTTCGATGCCGTGGCCTACTTCAAAAATCTGGCTGGCTACCGCATCGAGTCTTTGCAGAAGAACGAAGCGAGAGTCTGCTACAACATCGGCATGCTGGGGTACACCACTGAATTCTTCTCGTTCATCTTTCTGCTCTTTAACTTCTTCTTCCTCTGGTCGGGATGGTTCGCCATTTCCTTTTCGGCCTTCATGGTTTTCTTCTACACCGCATACCGATCCATACAGAGTCTGAAGGAAATCACCAATGAAACCGGGAACTTGATCAAGTGCCGGCAACATGCGGCGCTCGTAGATACCATGCTCAACTCGTTTCCCGAAATCACCTCGAAGGACAGGGGATTAAGGCCCCACTTCAGACGCACGATCGAGGTGCATAACCTCACTTACGCCTATTCGAAGGGGGGGAAAGTCCTGAGAGGGGTGGACATGACCATCCGCACGGGGGAAAAGATCGCGATCATAGGCGAATCCGGCTGCGGGAAATCCACTTTGCTTTCCATCCTCATGGGAATGACCGATCCGACGTCCGGTTCCATCAAAGTCGATGGAAAGGAAATTCTCCCTCGATCGAATCTTTCCGACCTGGGCCTTTTCATTCCCCAGGAACCGCACGTTTTCAGGCTTTCCATCGCCGAGAACGTGGCCATGGCCCCGGATTTCGACCCTATGCGGGTGGAAGACGTGCTCCGGCAAGCCAACCTAGGCACTCTCCTGGATGAACTTCCGCAAGGCATCCATACGCGCATAGGAGAGGGCGGGAAGGGGCTTTCGGTCGGCCAAAAGCAGCGGCTGGCAATTGCCCGGACCTTGTACCGGGACTTCGAGCTGCTGTTCATGGATGAGCCGAACAGTGCTTTGGATGCGGAAAACAGCAGTCAGGTGATGCGGGAAATATTTACCTTGTTCAGGAAGAAGACCATCGTAATCGTCACCCATGATGATTCCCTCCTGCCCTACTTCGATCGCGTTCTGATGCTCAAGGATGGGAAATTGCTCCCTCCCCACCTGCACGCGGTAAGAACCGTTGCCGGCGACCCGAGCGTACTTTCCGGGTCTATTCCCATTCGCTGACCCTGATTACAGGTCAAGGGCGGATTTCCGGCCGTCGCAATGCCTGGTATCTTTCAAACCGAGCGACCCAAGTATTAAATGTCAGGGTGGCCCCGGCATAAAGCTATCTTAACGATGGTCCGATTCATCTTTTCGGTACCCGGTACCAATATCACTTCCCGAATTTTGGAGCGAAGACGTGGACAACGAACGCTCCGACAGCCAAATCCCCCCGCTCCCTGAAAAAGAAACCGTAACGGTTGTCGGCATCGGGGCTTCGGCCGGGGGTCTGGAAGCTTTCGGCCGGCTCTTGAAAAGCCTTCCCGCCAAGCCGGGAATGGCTTTCGTGCTGATCCAACACCTCGAACCTAGCCATAGCAGCCATCTCGCGGACATCCTCGCGAAATCCAGCAGCCTGCCGGTTGCGGAAGCCCGCGACGGCATGGCCATCGAAATCGATCATGTTTATGTCATCCCTCCCAACACCAATCTGGCTTTGGCGGATGGCGCGCTTAAACTCACACCGCGGGGCGATGCGCGGGGACTGCATTTGCCCATCGATTTCTTCTTGCGCTCCCTGGCCCAAGCGGGCGATAAACGCTCCATCGGCGTCATCCTTTCCGGGACCGGCACGGACGGAACCCTGGGCCTGGCCGAGATCAAAGCCGCGGGCGGAATCACCTTCGCACAGGAAAGCGGTTCAGCCAAATTTCCCGCCATGCCGCAAAGCGCCGTAGCGGAGGGCTGCGTGGATCTGGTGCTGTCCCCGGAAGGCATCGCGCAGGAATTGGCCCGCATCGGCGGTCATCCCTATTTCCACGCTCGCGGGCGCGAGGAGCAGGTCAAACCCTTTGCGGGCTGCGAAACGGAATTCGCCCGCATCATCGATTTATTGCGGCACACTTCGGGAGTGGATTTCGGCCAGTATCGGAAGACCACCCTCAAACGGCGCATCCTCCGCCGCATGGCTTTGGGCAAGCAGCTGACGCTGCCCGAGTACCTGGCACAGCTGGAAGCGGACCCGGCCGAGGTCAAAGCCCTCTACCAGGATATCCTGATCCATGTGACCCGCTTTTTCCGGGATCCCGAAGGCTTCGCGACTCTATCGGGAACCTTGCTCCCCGCCATCTGGACAATGAAGTCCCCGCAGGAAACCATCCGCATCTGGGTGGCGGGCTGCGCTTCGGGGGAAGAAGCTTATTCTATGGCCATAGCCTTGTCCGAGTTCCAGGAGAGCCGGCAAACCCGTCATCCCCTGCGCATCTTCGCCAGCGACATCAGCGAAACGCCGTCCTTGGACAGGGCGCGCGCCGGCCTCTACCCGGAAAACATCGAGCATGACGTTTCCGCCGATCGATTGCACCGGTTTTTCGTGAAGGACGATACGGGCTACCGCATCAAAAAGGAAATCCGCGAGATTTGCATCTTCGCCAAGCATGACGTGACCGCGGATCCGCCCTTCGCCAAGCTGGATCTTATCAGCTGCCGCAACGTTCTCATTTACCTGTCCGCGCCGCTGCAACGCCGCATCATCCCTTCTTTCCACTATGCCCTCAATGCCGACGGATTCCTGCTGCTGGGCAGTTCGGAGACAATTGGACCGGATACGGACCTGTTCAGCACGGTGGATTCCCGGCTCAAGATCTATTCCAAGAAAATGACCGCGGTGCGTTTGCCGCTGCAAGCATCCATGGCCAAGACCGCGTCGGTAGCGGAAAAGGCGGGCCCGGCCCTCCGGCAGCCCACTCCTTTGGATTACCAGCAGGCGGCCGATCGCCTGGTGATCCGGAGGTTCGCGCCCCCGGGCGTACTCGTCAACGGGGATATGGACATCCTCCAGTTCCGCGGACGCACCAGTCCGTTCCTGGAGCCGCCGCAAGGCGGTTCCAGCTTCAACGTGGCCGTGATGGCGCAAGAGGGCCTATCCATGGAGATCCGCAAGGGCGTCCAGGAAAGCGCGCGGACCGGGGCCCAGGTGGTAATGAAGGGCGTGCGCGTCATGGAAGGGCAGGCCATCCACCTCGTGAATGTGGAAGTCCATCCCATCAAGCTGGCCACGGCCGCCGATCCCTGTTTCCTGATCCTTTTCGAAGCGGGTGAAAGCCGCGATCAGCGTCCCTCCGATGTCACCATCCGGAACCAAAGGGGACCGCAGGAAGACGAGATGATCGCCGCCTTGCGATCCGAACTCGCCGCCGCCCGTGAGCACCTGCAAGCCGTGCGGGAACAATCGGAAGCCGTCAATGAGGAGTTGAAAGCCTCGGGCGAAGAGATGGAATCCAGCAATGAGGAATTGCAAAGCACGAACGAGGAATTGGAGACCGCCAAAGAGGAGCTTCAATCCGGCAATGAAGAGCTCGCCACCATGAACGAAGAGCTGCGCACCCGGAACCTGGAGCAGACGCAACTCAACGATGACTTGTCCAATCTCCTCAGCAGCGTGCAAATCCCCATCCTGATCCTGGGAGGCGATCTGCGCCTGCGCCGCTTCACCCCCAATGCCGGGAAAATGCTGCACCTGACCGGAACGGACGTAGGCCGCCATGTCGGGTCCCTGAAAGCCTTCCTGCCCGGACTCGATCTCGAAAAATCCGTTTCCCAGGTGGTCGCTACGCAGGCGCCATCCTCCCAGGAAATCCAGCAACAAAACGGCCATTGGCATGCGCTCAAAATCCATCCCTACCGGTCTTCGGATGGCAAAATCGACGGCGTGGTGTTTGTGCTGCTGGACATAGACGAGACCAAGCGCGCCCAAAATGTTCTGCAGGAAAGCGGGGATTTTGCCCGTTCCATCGTCGATACGGTTCGCGATCCACTCCTGATCCTGGAAGCGGATTTGCGCATCCACTCCGCCAACCTTTCCTATTACCGGTTTTTCGGGACCACGCCGGAAGATACCGAAGGCCGCAATCTGCAGGATATTGCCGGCGGTTTGTGGAAAATCCCCGAAATGCTGGAATTGCTGGGTAAGATGACGACATGGGGCGCCGAATTCGTCGACTTCGAAATGAACCCTACGCTTGCTGGCGGCGAGGCGTTCCTGGTGCTCAATGCACGGAAATTGCCGAAAGTATCCAGGCTGGGACCGTTGACTTTGCTGGCGATTGAAAACATCACCGAACGCAAGCGGGCCGAAGTCGCTTTGCATGAGGCCGAGGAAAGGTTGCGCCAATCGCAACGGATGGAGGCCATCGGCAAACTAGCCGGAGGCGTGGCGCATGATTTCAACAACCTGTTGACCTCGATCAACGGATTCAGCGCCCTGGGCTTGGCCAAAGCGCCTCCCGATGGGGACATGCACGACTACCTGGAGGAAATCCTCAATGCCGGGGAGCGCGCCGCCGGGCTGACCCGGCAATTGCTGGCTTACAGCCGCAAGCAAATCCTGATGCCTAGGATTCTGGATCTCAACAGCGTCGTCACCAATATGCAGAAAATGCTCACGCGTTTGCTGGGGCCGCGCTTCCAACTTTCCATCTCCCTATCGGAAAATCTGTATCCGGTGAGGGCGGATCCGGGGCAAATCGAGCAGGTGCTGATCAACCTGGTGATGAACGCCCGGGATGCCCTTCCGACCGGGGGCGAAATAACCCTCAGCACAAAGAACCTTGACTTGGAAATGGAGCCCAAGGGGGAATTCCTGCATAGACATCCCGGGATACCGGAGGGTTCTTACGTGGAATTGTCCGTCCTGGACGACGGGGTGGGCATGGACAAGAAGATTCTCGCGAGGCTTTTCGAACCGTTCTTTACCACCAAGGAACTGGATAAAGGCACGGGCCTGGGCCTCTCGGTGGTGCAAGGCATCATTTCCCAAAGCGGAGGGCATATTCTGGTGGATAGCTCTCCCGGAGTGGGTACGGAATTCAAGATCCTGCTGCCTAAGGAAAGAAGCGGGGAAACCACCATGCTGCCGCGGCAACCATCCGCGGATTTCTCTCCCGTAAGATCGGAAACCGTCCTTTTGGTGGACGATGAGAATTCGGTACGCAAATTCACCCGGAAAATCCTGGAAATGAAAGGCTACACGGTTCTGGAAGCGGAGAATGCGGAAAGCGCCCTGATCCTCAATGAGAAGCATCGGGAAAGCCCGGTCCATATCCTGGTAAGCGATATAGTCATGCCGGGAATGGGAGGTCGGGAGTTGGCGGAAAGGTTCCTTTCCACCCGCCCCCATAGCCGGGTTTTGCTCATGTCGGGGTTTACCGACGATGCCGAGTCCCTCGTTCCCGGCCTTTCCGGGAAAGCGTTCAATTTCATCCAGAAGCCTTTTTCCGTTACCTCTTTCGCTTTGGCCATGCAGCAAGCCCTGGAAGTGAACGTATGACGCGCGGCATCTGACAGCGCCTCCCTATGCCGGTGTGAGCGCTAGCGCGCCATTGCCGCCGCCACGTGAAAAAAGTATTTCCAGGTTTTAGCCTTGGCGGTTTCAGGCATGCCGGAAGCGAGTTTGTGGGGCGATACCGCCATTTCCGTGGGAATCCTGTTGGGATCGATCCTGGCGGGTCTGCTGGTATATGCTTCCTTGTTTTGGGTGATGCGCCGGGTGGCGCGCCGCACCAAGAGCGCATGGGATGAAAAGTCGCTGGCCCATCTCGCTCCCGCTTCCCGCTTGCTGTTCCCGCTTTTCTTCGTCCGCATCGCCTTTTCGGCATTGAAATTCACCCCTGCGACCACGGGGGTTCTCAATCATATCCTGAGCCTGCTCTTCATCGCCTCCTTTTCCCTGCTGCTCGTCCATCTCATCTACCTGTTCCGCGATTTCCTCCTTTCGCGCTATGACTTGAGCCAGGCCGGGAATTACGCCGCGCGGAAAATGCACACGCAAATAGGCCTCCTCGAGAAGACCTTGCTTTGCCTGGTGGCCTTGGCCACCATGGCTTTCATGCTCATGACTTTCGAGGAAATCCGGCAAATCGGCGTGAGCCTGCTCGCCTCCGCCGGCATCGCCGGAATCATCATCGGATTGGCCGCGCAAAAAAGCATCGGCACCTTGCTGGCGGGAATCCAAATCGCCATCACCCAGCCCATGCGCATCGATGATGTGGTCGTGGTGGAAGGGGAATGGGGAATAATCGAAGAGATAAACCTGACCTATGTCGTGGTGAAGATCTGGGACTTGCGCCGGCTGGTGGTGCCTATCAGTTATTTCATCGAAAAGCCTTTCCAGAACTGGACCCGCACCTCGGCGGACCTGATCGGGAGCGTATTCCTGTACCTGGACTATGCCGTGCCGGCGGAAGCCTTGCGGAAGGAGGCCGATCGGTTCGTGCAAGGGAACAAATTATGGGATGGCAAGGTATGCGGCGTGCAGGTAACGGACTGCAAGCAGAACGCGGTGGAAGTCCGCCTCCTGGTCAGCGCCGCTTCCGCGGGAGAATGCTGGGATCTGCGCTGCCAGCTGCGGGAGCGCATGATCGAATTCGTCCGCGGGGAATATCCCGCCAGCCTGCCGCGCATGCGGGCGGAAATGATCGGGAGCGGCCCCTAGCAGGGTATTGAGGATATCCGCGCGACGAGTCTTTTCGAAATCCCGTCCTCAGAAAAGCGGGCGCCCTCAGAAAAGCGGACGCAAATCGATATGCGCGGCCAACGCTTCCGCCAAGCGGTCGAAAACCTGATCATCCCGCTTGTTCCCGTCGCCCTCCTGCGCCGACCAATCCAGGCCTTTGCGGGCTGACAGCCAAGCCAACAGGCCGTGCCGGGTGCGCGGGTTATCGAAACACCCGTGCAGGTACCCTCCGAATACCAGACCATTGGCGGATACGGATCCGGACGGTTCCGAACAAGCCTGGCCGTTTTTCCGGATCAGTTCCAAGGCGGGAAGATGGGGTGAGAGCGTGATGGTCCTGCCCATATGGATTTCATATCCGTCGCATTCCTGTCCCGCGGCCAGGAAGGGGAAAGCCCGATTCAACGCCTTCACCCTGGCCAACTCTTTGTGAGTCTCCAAAATCGTTTCGATGTCCAAGAGCCCCAGCCCGGCAGTCGCTCCGGGCGCCCCCTCTACCCCTTGCGGATCCCGGATGGTCTTCCCGAGCATTTGGTATCCGCCGCAAATGCCCATGATTGGGATGGATCGCGCCGCTGCGGATATCAGGACTTTCTCGAGGCCGGATCGTCGCAGGAACTCCATGTCATGACGCGTATTCTTGCTGCCGGGCAGGATGATTAGATCGGGATTCCCCATCCGCTCCGGCTTGGAAACGAAGCGTAAGGCCACGCCCGCAATGCGCGTAAAAGGATGGAAGTCGGTGAAGTTGCTGATATAGGGAAAGCGCACCACGGCTATATCCAAAACGGCTTGCAGTCCGCCCTCCGTGCCCCGCAACCCCAGGGAATCCTCTTCTTCCAATTGCAGATCCTCGAGGAAGGGAAGCACGCCCAGCACGGGAATGCCGGTTAGGCTTTCGATTTCCTTGATACCGGGATCGAGAAGGGAAACGTCGCCGCGGAACTTGTTGATGATAATGCCCGCCAGCAAGGCCCGGTGGCGGGGCGCGAGCAATTGCACCGTGCCCAGGATGGAAGCGAACACACCGCCCCTATCGATGTCGGCCACCAGGACGCAGCGGGCGCCCGCATGCTCCGCCATGGAGGCGTTGACGAAGTCCTCCTCCCGCAAGTTGATCTCGGCGGGACTTCCCGCCCCTTCCAGGATGATGATCTCGAAGCGCTCCGACAGGCGATCATAGGCGGCCTGCGCGATTCGCCGGAGGTCCGCTTTCCGCGAGTAGTATTCCCTGGCCCGGAAATTCCCGCCGGCCTTCCCTTCCACGATGACTTGCATCAGCCCTTCGCCGGTAGGCTTCAGCAAAACCGGATTCATGTCGGTATGCGACTCCGTGCCGGCGGCGCGGCATTGCATCGCCTGCGCGCGGCCGATTTCACCGCCTTCTGGCGTGACATGGCTGTTCAAGGACATGTTCTGCGCCTTGAAAGGCGCCACCCGCATTCCCATCCTCAAAGCATGGCGGCACAAGGCCGCGGCGATGGCGCTTTTTCCCGAGTCGGACATGGTGCCCAGCACCATTATGGCTTTGGCGCGCATCAGGCCTCCTTGGTCAGACCGCGCCCTGCCGGCCGGCATCCTTGGACATGCTTCCGTCCTTTTCGAAAACCCGGTAGAGCGTGGGAAGGATGAAAAGCGTCAGCAGGGTGGAGCTGATGAGCCCGCCCACCACGACCGCGGCCAGGGGTTTCTGGATTTCGCTGCCCGGCCCCGTCGCGAAGAGCATCGGGATCAATCCCAAGGCCGCCACGCCGGCGGTAATGAGGACCGGGCGCAGCCTGAGAACGGATCCTTTGACCACGGCCAAGCCCAACTCCATGCCTTCCCGGCGCAGCTCGTTGAAATAGCTGACCATGACCACTCCGTTCAATACCGCCACCCCGAACAACGCGATGAAACCGACGCTGGCGCTGACGCTGAGATTGAATCCGCCGGCAAGCAAGGCCAGGATGCCCCCTATGAGCGCGAAGGGAATGTTCAGGATGATCAAAAACGCCTGCTTGACCGAATTGAAGGATCCGAACAGCAGCAGAAATATAAGAACGATGGTGATGGGAACGACGATGGCGAAGCGCTTCATGGCCCTTTGCTGGTTTTCGAATTGGCCGCCCCAAGTCATGAGATAACCGGCCGGCATTTTCACGCTTGCGTCGATTTTTTCCCGGGCCTCCGCCACGAAACCGCCTATGTCCCGGCCGACCACGTTGCATTCTATGACAATGCGGCGCTGCGCCATCTCGCGGCTGATTTGCGCGGGTCCTTCCTTGATGTATACCTTGGCCAATTCGCCCAAAGGAATCTGGGCCCCGTTGGCGGCGCTGATGAGGATATTGCGGATCGGTTCTACGTCGTTACGTGCCGATTCCGGGAACCGTACGGATAGGCCGAATACCTTCTGGCCTTCGTATACCTTGCTGGCTTCCTTGCCGCCTATGGCCGTTTCGACCACTTCCTGCAGATCGGATACGTTGACTCCGTAGCGGGCCAGCTTTCCGCGATCGGACTCGATTTCCAGATAGGCGAGGCCGCTCACCTTTTCCACATTCACGTCGGCGGCTCCGGGAACCCTGCCCAGGACGCGCGCCACCTTTTCGGCTTCGGACTTGAGAATGTCGAGATCCTCCCCGAAAATCTTGATGCCGACGGCCGACTTGACCCCGCTGACGAGTTCATCCACGCGCAACGCGATGGGCTGGGAAAAGCCGGAGGCCACTCCCGGCAGGTTATCCAGGGCCTTGCGCATATCCTCCACCAGCTCGTCCTTGCTTTTGGCGTCCTGCCACTCCTCCCTCGGCTTCAAGGTGACGATGACATCGCTGATTTCAACCCCCATCGGATCGGAGGCGATGTCGGCCCTGCCAGTCTTGGATACCACATCGATGACTTCCGGGAAGCGCTTGAGGATCTTTTCGGCCCGCGTCTGCATGGCCAGGGACTGCGGCAGGGATATGCTGGGAATGCGGAAAGTCTGCACGGCGATGGAACCTTCGTCCAAGGCGGGCAGGAACTCGGCGCCTATCAGCGGTACCAGGGCCAAGGATCCCGCCAGCGCGGCCACGGACGGCAGCACCACGCGCCAAGGATGCCGGACGCAAGGCGCCAGCCCTTTGAGATAAACATGCTTGAGCCAGCGGATATGCCTGGGATCGTGTTCTTGCGGCTCCTGCTTGAGAAAGTAGGTGCACAGCATGGGAACCAATGTTACGGAGAGGATCAAGGAGCCCAGCAAGGCGAAAGAGATCGTGAAAGCAAGGGGGGCGAACATTTTGCCCTCGAATCCCTCCAGGGTGAACAGGGGCAGGAACACGACGATGATGATGAAGATGCCGAACACGATCGGCCGTCCCACCTCTTTGGCGGCATGCAGCACGGTCGCGATTTTATCGGGCGGATGCTTGCCATCCGGCCGCGGTCCGCTAAGATGCCTGTGGATGTTCTCCACCATCACGACGGCCCCGTCCACCATCATGCCGATCCCGATCGCCAAGCCCCCCAGGGACATGAGGTTGGCGCTGAAGCCGAAGGCTTGCATCATGATGAAGGCGAACAAGGCCGCCAAAGGCAGGATCAAGGTCACGATGACGGCGCTGCGCAGGTCCGCCAACAGAACGATGAGAATGAGCAGGACGAAAACGGCCCCTTCCGCCAGCGCCTTGGTCACCGTATGGATGGCTTTTTTCACCAAATCGGTGCGGTCATAAAAGGGCACCAGCTTCACGCCCTTGGGAAGCGCTTTCCGGATGGCGGGAAGCTTTTCCTTCACCGCATTGACCACGTCCCTTCCGCTGGCGCCTTTGAGCATCAGCACGATGCCGGCCACCGCTTCACCCTTTCCATTCGCGGTCACGGCGCCCTGGCGCAACTCTGCGCCTATTTCCACGGCCGCCACATCGCGCACTAGCACGGCGGCATGGTTCCGCGTGGCGACCTTGATATTCCCTATGTCGTCGATCCCTGTGACCATCCCCAAGCCCCGCACCACGTATTGCTCCGACTTATGCTCGATGAAATTGCCGCTGGCATTGCCGCTGTTTTTCGCCAAGGCCTCGAAAACCTCGTTCAAGGTGATGCCATAAGAGAGGAGGCGATCGGGCCGGACGATGACCTGATACTGCTTGACCAGGCCTCCGAAGGAATTCACGTCCGTCACTCCGGGAACGGTGCGTAAAATGGGCCGGACGATGTAATCCTGGATGGTCCGCAATTCGGTGGCGTCGAATTTCCCGTCTTCGCTCGCCAAGGTATACTGGTAAACTTCGCCCAGGCCGGTAGTAATAGGGCCCAGCTCCACATCGACGCCCTCGGGCAAGTCCTGACGCACGCCTTGCAATTTTTCCGATACCAATTGGCGGGCGAAATAATCGTCCACACCGTCTTCGAACGCGACCGTGATCGCGGCCAGGCCTATCTTGGAAACGGAACGCACCTCGGTGAGCCTGGGCAATCCCGCCAATTCCACTTCAATGGGCCGCGTGACCAGTTTTTCCACTTCCGGCGGGGACATCCCTCCCGCCGTCGCCAAGACCTGCACCTGCACGTTGGTGACATCCGGAAAGGCATCGATGGGGATCCGCTTTAAGGCCAGACCGCCCATGCCTATCAGGGCCGCCGCCCCGATGGCTACCAGAAGGCGCTGACGCACCGAAAAAGCCAGGATGGCATCCAGCATCGCTTATTCCTCCCCCAACTCGCCTTTGAGCATTTCGGATTTGAGGGTGAAACTGCCTTCCGTCACGACTTTCTCCCCCGCTTTGAGGCCGTCCAGGATCTGGATGGTGCCCTCCTGTTTCATTCCCGGTTGCACGACGCGCTTTTCGAAGCGGTTCCCGTCCATGGCCACGAAAAGGATCTGTTCCCCGCCTTCGGTTTGCAGGGCCGCATCGGAAACAAGCACCGCATCTAGCACTACACGGGTGGTGATTTGGATATCGGCGAACATTCCCGGCTTCAGCTTGCCGTTGCGATTATCGAGTTCGACCCGGATCTCGAAAGTCCGCGAATCGGTCTCTATCACATTGCCCACGCGCGCCACCTTGCCGTGGAAGATTTCCTCCGGGTAGGCCGGCACGGTGAAATCCACCGGCTGATGGGCCTTCACCATGGCTATTTCCTGCTCCTTGACTTCCCCGATCAACCAGATGAAACGGGGATCGCTGATGGTGAAAATCCCCTTTCCCTTTTCCGCCAACTCGCCTACGGCGAGGGATTTCTCCATGATGACCCCGGCCACCGGGGCCTTGAGCGCCAGCGCCTTGTCCAACAACTCGGGACTTTCCAATAAGCCCAGGATCTGGCCCTGGTAAACCTGATCGCCGACATCCGCCGTCAATTTCACGATGCGGCCTTCCAAGGTGGCCGATACCTTCGCCGTCCGGTTGGCATCCGCGGTGATCCGTCCCGGCACCTTGGTTTTCATGTCCAAAGGTCCGACCCGGACCGGTTCGATTTTGAGATCCATGTTCTTCAGGCTTTCCGCCGAAAGGGTCACGATATTTTCCTCCTGCCCGCTGGCCGCGGGCGGCGCCTCTTCTTCGGCCCGGTTTTTTTTCCCGCAGGCGCCCAGGAGCGCCGCCATGAGGAAGGCCGACAGCAAATTCTTAGCGATACGCATTTTCATTTCACTCCATTCTTGTCGGTGTCCGCGTCCAGGGGGGTTCCCATGGCGGCTTCCAGGTCGATGTGGCTTTCGGTCCAGGCGCTCAGGGCCTCGTAATAATCGGAAAGGCTTTCGAAATAGCTTCGTTTGGATTCGAGATAGATGAGGAGCGTGGTGGAACTTTGCCCGTATACCTTTTCCGCCCGTTGCATGATTCCTTTCAGCCCTTCCAGGAACTCCGGCGTATACAGGGCAAGTTGTGCTTCCGAAAGACGGACCTTTTCCTGCGCCTCCCGCACGGCCAGCGCCACCTCCTGTTTCAGCTTTTCCAATTCGGCTTGAGAGGCCCGGTATTCGCCGGTAGCCTGGCGGACCTCTCCCCTGCCCCGGTTCCAAACCGGAAGAGGCAAGGATAAGCTGAGACCGTAAACCTGCTCCCCGCGCGTGTATTCCAGGGAAGGCGCCACGGATAAATCCGGTTTGCGCGCCATATCGGCTGCTTGCAGGTTTTTTGCGGAGCGCTCCGCTTGCAAAGCCTGGATTCTAATCGCCGGGTTGTGCGCGAGCGCGATTTCCACCGGATCCATCGGCGCATCCACCGCCGGGGCGGCAAAGACCGAAGCATCCAATTTCCCTTCAAGGGTGAAGGCGGTATCGGCAGGCGATCCCATCAGGGCGGATAGACGAAACTTGGTGCGGGTGATTTCGCTCCCGGCCTCCCCCAATGCCTTGCGTGCCGCGATCAAATCCGCTTGCGCTTTCATGGATTCGAAATCCGAAGCGTATCCACCTTCGACGCGTTTGCGCGCCGCCAGGAGAAATGTCTGCGCCGATTGGACCTGTTCCAGGCGAAGAGCCTCGACCTGCTCTGCGGCCAGGGCCCGGAAAAAGGCCCGTTTCACCACGATGCGGATCTCCTGGGCCAATCCTTCCCGAGCCAATTTCCGCGCTTGGATATTCCCTTCCGCCAGGAGCAAGCGGAGCCTCCGCTTGCCCGGGTATTCGAAGGTCTGTTCCAGGGCCAGCTCTCCGTGGAAGGAATTTCCGGAACCGCCTCCGGAGGCATGCTTGATGCCGGGCCCAAAGGAAAGATTGGGGTTGGGCATCGCGGCGGACGCGGCCTTGTTCCCTTCCGCGGCCTCGATTTCAGATTCCAATACCGCAAAGCCCGGATTTCTTTGCAAGGCCCTTTGCACGGCCTGATCCAAGGTGATGCCTTGGCCGGCGATGGCGACGCCGAAGCCGGCAGCCAGAGCGCGAATGAATAGGAAAGGCGAATGCATAAATTTCCTCCCAGATTGATCCGGAACGGCAATGCCTCCCCGGAATATGTTCGCTTTGGAATACGGGAATGCGCTGTTCGCGGCATCAGAACGCCGATCGCGGCGTAAGGACGCGCAGGATCAGGCGATCAGGGGGAAATCAGATTCTCAGAACAGTGGAGCGAATGGGGATCAAGGCGAGTTCTCCCCTGGCGGGCGCCGTCGGAAAAGTCAGCCGGGAGGATGCAAGATCGGAAACGTATTGTTCATGCGGCGCAGCGTATACCGCCGCATTGATTGAGGGAACGGAAAAGGTTTTGCTGGAAAGCGATGCATCCAAGGTGGGACCGTCCACGGGAATGTCCCGGCAACCCCCGCAATGATCCTCGACCGCCGCGGCCATGAATTGCGATTGGGATATGGGACTATCAAGCGGTAGACAACAATCGCCGTCAGGCGACGATTCCAGGGCGATATGGCCGTCCTCCCCCAGGCAGACGACCCAACCCGTGACGGATCGGGAGTCGATCAGGGAAAACAGGCATAGTCCCAAGGTAAGCAGGATCTTGAATATGCTGATGGGCGTCTTCATACGGATACTTAGGCAGTAGTATAGAACAAATCGGCCGCGATTTCGAACCCGCCAGGAAAGGGCGTGTAATAGGCCTGGGATTGCCCCTGGGAGACCCGACCCAGGCTATTCCGCGGCTCAGGGGCGGGCTTTTCCAATCTTGGCGTTCCTGGCCATCTTGGCCCTGATAATTTCCACCGAACAGGGCGCATGCGCGGCTACGGAAGTCGAGACGCTGCCCAAAAGGAACCGCTTCATGCCCGTAAGCCCATGGGTGCCCATTATGATGGCGTCCGCTTTCAGTTTTTTCGCCTGGGAAAGGATGGCACGTTTGGGATCATCGATCAGTATGGTCGATTCCGCCGCGATACCGGCTTTCACCAAGGCGGCCACGGCTTTATCCAGCTTCTTGTTGATCCAAGGCCAAGCGCTACCTTTTCCCGTATCCCATCCCAGACTGCGATTGAGGGCCACGGTGATGTCGCCCATCACCAGTTGGAATTCGGACACGGCGATGATGCGCGCCCGGGTTCCTTTGGGCCAGGTCCTGGCAGCCACCTGCCTAACGGCCTCTTCTGCGTGGGGGGATCCGTCGAAAGCAATCAGCAGCATGGGGGGCCGGGGCTTGAGGCTATCCGAACTTGCGCCCTTGCCCAAGCGCACGGTGCAATGGGCATGATGCAGGACTTTCTCCGCCACGCTTCCGATCACCATCTTGCTCAATGCGTTCCATCCCTTGGAACCGACCACGATAAGATCCGCTTTCCACTTTTCCGCGGCGGCCAGGATGGCATGGGAAGGGACGTCCACGGAAGTCTCGACTTCAAGTTTCCAGGCCGGGAACATGCCCTTGAGCATTTTCACGGCTTCCTTGGCTTGCACCGCGGCCTTATCCACCACCGCCTTCTGGTTGGCCACCGCTTGCTTATACGCATCCGCGTACCATGCGATGCCGTCGCCGGTAGGCGCCAAGGACTCCAATGGAAGCAAGGGCGGCACGGCCACTATCAGTTTTGCCTGGGCCGCTTGCGGCAACCCCGCGTTCGCCAAATCCTTCAAGGCCCGGTTTGCCGCTTTGGAACCGTCATACCCTATTGTGATCTTCATTCCTACTCCTTTTTCCGATTTTGCGACCGGACGCGGTCATGGTTAAATGGGCACTAAGAGAATTTTTGCAAAGCATATCCTTGAGCTTAACGCGGCCGCGCTAACCCGCATCTTGGGGAAGCAGCGCCTTTACCCGTCTGTTCCCCCAGGGAAAGCAGAGGGCCAGCATCAAGGCGCCCTCAGCGAAAAACAAGGCAAGGGACATGCCTGCCGCGATGCGGGGAAAGGAGGTCGATAACATTTCCATATTCAGGTGCATGGTGTTCCTTTCACAAAGCCTGGGAATAACGGGGAAGCGATACGCTTCGCGCCGCATGTTGCATGGGGTCGAAAACGGAAGCCACCGCCCGGGAGGCGAAATGCCCCATCTCCGTAAGCCGGACCGTATCCTGACCCATTACCGCAAGACCGTCGTCCATCAGAGGGCGCAATTTGGCCGAGCAGTCGCCGAGATACCCGGAGATTTCCGGTTCGGGAATCCCGGCCGCGGCCAGGGAATCACTCGGGCGCGCCCAACCCTCGCAAAGCAAATCGTTGATGATTTCGCGGACGGCGATATCGATGGGCCACATCCTATAGGCATTATGATGGGGAAGCCGGCCCGCGGAAATGGCCGCAATATAACGATCCAAATCCTTCGCGTTCTGGATATAACCTTCATGCAGCTGGCTGATGGCCGAAGCGCCCAAGCCATAAACCTGGCCGGCGCGGGCAGAGGTGCAATAGCCTTGGAAGTTCCTGCGCAATCCATGATGGGCGGCGGCAACGGCCAGCTCATCCTCCGGTTTGGCGAAATGATCCATCCCTATCGCCGCATATCCCGCGCCTAGCAGGGCCTCCCTGGATTCCCAGGCCATGTCCAGCCTTTCCTCCGCTTTTGCCATGGGCAGATCCTGCAGTCGGCTTTGGTGGCCTTTGACCCAAGGCACATGGGCATAGGGAAACAGGGAAATCCTGTCAGGGCCGGCGGCGACGGCTTTTTCGATCGCCGTCCTGAAAGACGCGGCGGTTTGCAGCGGCAACCCATAGATGAGATCCAGGTTGTTGCCCGAGAATCCGGAATCCTTCGCGGCGCGGAAGATTTCCGCGGGCGGGGTTTTAGGGAGACGCCTGTTCACGGCGGCCAGCACCCGTTCGTCGAAATCCTGGATTCCGATGGAGAGGCGGTTGAATCCCATGCCCCCCAGTTTGCCGATCTTTTCCACGGATAAAAGGTTGGGATCGCATTCTATGGCGATTTCGGCTCCCGCCTCCATCCGCATGTTGGCGCGGATTTTATCCAGCAACCCTTCCAGGCCGGAAAAAGGGATGGAATTGGGCGTTCCCCCGCCGAAATGGATCTGGGTAACCGACCTGTTACTATGCAACCGGGGCAACAGTATATCGAGCTCCGCATCGATGGCCGCCAGGTAATCCCGGATCGCGGAACCGGATTTCCCGATCTCGGTATGGCAACCGCAAAAAAGGCAGCGGCGGGGGCAGAAAGGGATATGGAAATAGAAGGAAGCGTGGCTCGGGCCAATGCGATTGGAACGGTCAAGCATGTCTCCCGTTCCGGCTTCCTCGGGACTTTGATTGAAGAAAGGGGCGGGAGGGTAGGATGTATAGCGGGGAACCCGCCAGTCGTACTTTCTTAGAACTTGCAACCCCGAATCCGCCGACATGCTTGTCTCTCCCTTGTTCGAAGCCTGATGGCCCGGGATAGTCCAATTGCAAATGCGGTGCCAAAAAAGGAATCCTGCGGAAACATGAAAACCGGTCGGTTAACAGGAGGAATCGGACCGGCATGTAGAACCATGCCATATTGGCAGACGAGCTGTGCCAAATCCGCAATCCTCCTCCGAGCTCCGGCAGGAAAAAGGTTCCCATAGGATGGGGGTTCGAACCCCCACC
>JBDSWM010000342.1:0-9452 GCA_039926685.1 Fibrobacteria bacterium
GGCCTTCGTTTCGCCCGTCTCCCTCCTTTTTTCCGCCGCCTTGCTTCTGACCGCATGCGGGGACGATGTTCAATTGGAACGCCGCACCGTCACCTATCCCAACGGCAAAAGCGTGCGAGAGGATTGGACATTCTACCGCAAGCCCAACGGCGACAGCATAGCCCAAGGCGTGCACAAGAAATTCTTCTGGAGCGGGTCCACCAGCGAAAGCGTGATCTGGAAAGAAGGCAAACGGGACGGATCGGCCCAGGCCTGGTACGAGAACGGGTTGGTGAAATGGCAGAAGAGCTATGATATGGGCAAGCGCATCAAAACCTGGCGGCTGACCTACAAGGATGGCCAACCCTGGATCATCGCGGCTTTCAAGGATGACAAGCTGATGGACACCGTGAAGGTTTGGGATAAGGACGGCACTCCGGAGCCCAAGACGGCGGTATTCAAGGACGGAACCTGCGTCTCGGGCGATTGCGCGCTTTTGGATGCGCCCGTTCTGCCCGCCGACACGTCCGCCGCCGCCGTCACGGAAAAGGTGGAGAAGACGCGCGACTGGGAGATAGTCAGTGAGTTCCTCGACTAGAACCGGGCGGCAATCCCGTTTATCCGGACCCGGCATCCGGTGGGAAGCTCCGCCTCAGCTCAAAAGTTATAGCGCAGGCCCAGGCTGCTCGTGATCACCTCCGGGTAGCCGGGGATCACGCTGTAAACCAGGGACAGTTTGTCCCAGGCTTTCCATTCCACATCGGCATCCCCGCCATACCAGATGAACGCGCCCTGGAAGTCGCCGCCTTTGGCCGCGCCGAAGAAGCTGTCTTTTTCATAATCCTTCACCCTTCCGAACCAATTCTGCCGCCACAAATAGGTGGGACCGATGCCTATACGCAGGGAGATCTTGTCGTTCACGTCCCAATTGGCGCGGAAACCCAGATGATAGTATCCGGCCCAGAGCTCGGCGCAGTCCTGGTAAAGGGATGCAGAGGCCCTGACATAGAAAAAGCGGTGGAGTTTATAATCGGCATCTCCCTGGAACCCCACCAGGATGACCCAATAGTCATTGGCGTCCAGGGACCTTTTATAATGCTCGGTGTTCTCCCCGCCGCCGGGATGATAGGTGAGTCCGGTATATTTGAGCGCGGCCGCGAAACGTTCGGGGGCCAAGTATCCGGATCCGCCCGCGTTCTTCCCCGCGGGCCAGTCCAAGGCGGCCGTTCCGGCCCGCGCGGAAGCGGCGCAGGCCGCGGCGGAAATCAGAACGGCGAGTACCCGACGGTAGGTGTTTGAACGCATTTTACGGACTTCCTTCGATGGGGCGGAGGCAATGTCGAGCGCGCTAAAAGATATATTTTCCGATGATCCTGCCATTATCGTCCTATGCTTCTTCCACAACAAGGGCCGCCATGAACAACGAACCGGATCCCCATGCCTTGCCCCGATTTTACCGCGTGGAACGCAGCCTGCAAGGCCTGCCGGCTTTGGATGCCGCCAACGCGATAACGGAAGAGTGGGCGCGCCTGGGTTTGGACGCCGCCATCGCCGGAAAGGTGAACGGCGCGCGTATCGCCGTGGGCGTTGGGAGCCGAGGGATAACGGATTTGCGGTCCATGGTCCGCCGCGTGGTGGATCTTGTCAAGGCGGCCGGAGGCGCCCCTTTCATAGTGCCCGCCATGGGCAGCCATGGAGGCGCCAGCGCGCCTGGGCAATTGGAAGTGCTGGCCTCGTTCGGCATCACGGAAGCGGAAATGGGCTGCCCCTTGCTGGCGACCATGGAAACAGTCATCCTGGGGCATACAGGCACTGGCCTGCCGGCGCATTTCGACGCCTTCGCGGCCGGAGCAGACGGCCTCATCCTGATCAACCGCGTCAAGATGCATACCAGTTTCCATGGTCCTTTGGAAAGCGGCCTGCACAAGATGCTGGCCATCGGCCTGGGAAAGGAAAAGGGCGCGACGCTGCTGCACAGCCGCGGCCCGGACGGGCTGCGCGACGATATGCCGGAGGTGGCGCGCACCCTGCTCGCCAAGGTTCCTTTCCTGGCCGGATTCGGAGTGGTCGAGGACGGCACCCATCGCCCGGTGGCGTTGCGGGGCCTGTCGGCGGCGGAATTGGACGCGGGAGAGCAGGGCCTGCTCGATCTGGCGCGCAGCCTGGCCCCGGCCTTGCCTTTCCCGGACCTGGACGTGCTCGTGATCGAACGCATGGGCAAGGATATCAGCGGCACGGGGATGGATACCAATGTGATCGGGCGCTTGCGCATCCCGGGCAAGCCGGAGCCGGAATCGCCCCGTGTCCGCGCCATAGTGGTCTGCGATTTGACTGAAGCCACGCATGGGAATGCGCTGGGCATGGGCCTGGCCGATTTCGCCACCCGCGCCCTGGCGGACAAGGTGGACTTCGCCCTTACGGCCAAGAACGTATTGGCGAGCGGGTTCCTGGAACGGGGCCGCGTGCCGCTGGTGCTCGGCGATGCGGCCGAGGCCCTGGGCGCAGCCCTCAATCACGTTTTCCGCACCCATCCGGAAAACCGCCCGCAAGCCCGAGTGGCGGCCATCGGCAGCACTTTGGACCTGCAGGAATTCCTGGTTTCGGAAAACCTCATCGCAGCCGCCAGGAAACTTCCCGGTTACCTTAGGGATAAGGGGCCGATGCCGTTCGGGAAAATCGCTTGAATTACAGGGACTTGCGGAACCGCCTTAACGAGCATGCCGGGTAGTAGGGGGATGCCGGGAAAGCGTCTCACCCGGACTTGCGCAAATGGGTCTCTGCGGAAACCAGGTTGGCGCAAGCCCTTCCGCCGCCCTCGGCGCCGCTGAGGGCGTCGAGGTTTCCGATCGTGATCTGGGCGATTTGTTCCATCGCATTGCGGGTGAAAAAAGCCTGGTGGCCCGTGATGGTCACGTTCGGAAACGAGAGCAGGCGGGAAAAAACATCATCCTGGATGCCCCTGTCGGACAGGTCCTCAAAGAACAAGGACTCTTCCTCTTCATACACATCCAGGCCCAGGTTCCCAATCCGACCGGATTTCAAGCCCTGGATCACGGCCTTGGTGTCCACCACATCGCCCCGGCTGGTATTGATCAACATGACGCCGGGTTTCAGGCGGGCGATGGCATCCGCATCGATCAGGTGATGGGTTTCCGGAGAAAGGGGGCAATGCAGGCTGATGACGTCGGATTCCCCCAACAGGCGTTCCAGGCCGACATAGCGTACCCCCAGGCCGATGGCTTCCGGGTTCACATGGAGATCATGGGCCAAAAGCTTCATTCCGAACCCGTTCAGGATGCGGGCCGTGCACATCCCGATTTTACCCAAGCCTATTATGCCGGCGGTCAGGCCATGCATATCGCGCCCCATCAGCCCATCCAGGGAAAAATTGCCGTCCCGGACGCGGGCGAAGGCGCGGTGGATCTTGCGGTTGAGATCGAGCATCAGGGCGACGGCCTGTTCCGCGACCGAATAGGGAGAGTAGGCCGGGACCCGGGCCACCTTGATACCCAAACCTTGTGCTGCCTGCAAATCGACCCGGTTGAATCCCGCGCAGCGCATAATGATATAGCGTATGCCTTGGCGTGCAAGCCCTTCCAGGACCGCCGCGCCCAACTGGTCGTTAACGAAGGCGCATACCGCGTCATGGCCCAGCGCCAGGACCAGGGTCTCGGGGGAAAGGTGCGGTTCCAGGTAGCTGATTTCATGTCCACCCTGGATGGAGGAAGCCGCATTCGCGGCGGCGAAAAAGGGATGCTCGTATGATTTCGCGCTGAAGAACGCGACCTTCACGGGTTCACCATGATTTCAGCGCGCGCAGGCGTTGGATTTTCTTCTGCTGGTTCGATTCGTGGTTCTCGAGGATGCGGGACAAAGTGGCCACCGCGTCCACGAGATGCTCGCCTTTGTTGAGCATAACGCATTCCGCCCTTTCGCCCATGACCGCGTCGGTCAATTCCGCCCGCGAATGCACGCCTTCACGGGTCATTTTCTCCAGAACCTGGGTTGCCCAAATCACGGGAACGTCGGCGGATTCGGCCAGCCACAGGATTTCCTCCTGGATTTCGGCCAACCTGAGGTATCCGATTTCGACCGCCAGGTCCCCACGCGCGATCATCACGCCGAAATTCCCCCGGCCGGCGCCTCGCACCATGATTTCCGGTAGATTCCGCACGGCATTCTGGGTTTCGATTTTCGCGACGATAGGCGGGGCCGTCGCCCCGGCGGGCATCCGTAGCGCGATTTCCTTCTGCAGATCCGCAACGTCCTCCGCCGATTGCACGAACGAGAAACCGATGACATCCGCGATTCCGGCCACGAAATCCAGGTCCTTGCGATCCTTGTCGGTCAAGGAGCGGATGGGCAGCACCAGGCCGGGAAAGTTCACTCCCTTGTCGGGTTTGATCCGCTTGCCGTCCTTTGGGGCATGGAACACCCGCAGCAACGCGCCCATGGGATGGATTTCCTCCACCTTGCATCCCAGGACGCCATCGTCGATCCATACCTCGGATCCCGCTTTCAATAAGGCGAAGACTTCCTGGCAAGTGCAGGTGAAAGCCACGCCGGAAAAGCGGGCCCCGTCGTTGTGGGCGGCCATCACCAAGTGATCGCCCACGCGGATGCGGTGTTGCGGATGGGACAGAATTTCATCCGTCCTCAATTTCGGACCCGCAAGGTCCATGAATACCCGGCATTTCTTCCCGGACATCCTTTCCGCCGCGCGGATATTCCTGATCATGGCCTTCCACTCGTCCCGGTCGCCGTGAGCGCAATTGATGCGCGCGAGCTCCATGCCTTCCGCGATCAAGGCGCCCACCAGCTTCGCGTCCCCGGCCGCCTCGGCCGGCATTGTCGCCATGATGCGCACGCGCCTATTGGTCCGTTGCGGACCCAGCACGCGCCCGGCTTCGCGGCTCAGCCGGTTCCAGCCGCGCAGGAATTCGGCCGCCGTCGGTCGCGCGGGCGATCGGGAGCCTTTCACAGAATGGGAAAGCATGGCCATGATCGCATCGATATTGGACAGCACATGGGATTCGCAATGGCCTAGCGAGGAAAGCCCCATGATCATGAGTTGGGCCTGGATCTCGCGCAAATCCATCCTCCGCAAGGCGATGAAATGGGCCAGATTCATGGCGCTGGGCAGAAAAACGCTGCGCCGTATGGAAGGCTTCCAAACCTGGAAAATACGATCCCCTTCCTCGATCACTTCCATGCGGATGCGTGAAAGTTCGGAATAGAGCGAGCGGGTTGATGTGCTTCGGGTATGCGGAACCAGCGGTTTGATCATCCTGTAAAAATAGGCGGACGCGCCTGGTATCAAGGGTTCATGGCCGGCTTGCAACAGGAAAGAAATAAGCGTCTTTGCGAATGCCTCATCCCTGCGCGCCCATGCCAATTTGGCAAACGTTTCCGAGGTCTTCGCGATACTAGATTGTCCTGGAAGGGAACCCCTACCGATTGGCGGAACCGCGCGACAGATGAAGAAAGCCAGGTCCATCCATGTCACACCTACGTTACGATGTCACGACGCATGATTGGGTGATATTCGCACCGGATAGGAAGATGCGTCCCCGCGATTTTTCCAAAACGGATGGAGCAGCAAGCGGCGAAGGCGCATGCCCCTTTTGCGTTGCCGCCTGGAAAGGAGTCCAACCGGTCCTGATGTCCGTGCCGGATCCGGAAGACCCGGATGCCTGGAGCGTCACGGTGCTCGACAACAAGTTTCCCGCTCTATCCCTGTCCGCCACGGGCGGATTCATTGAGCAAGGGCGCCATTTCCAGGAGTTCGACGGATACGGCGCCCATGAGGTCATCATCGAATCGCCCCATCACTCCATTCCCCTGGCCCTACAGCCCCTGGCGCAGGTGGAACGTTTGCTTTCCGCCATGCAGGTGCGCTACAAGACGCTGATGCAGGACGGCCGCCTCCGATCCATCATCCTGTTCAAGAACCATGGGGCCCAGGCAGGCACTTCGTTGCGTCATCCCCATTGGCAGATCATCGCGACTCCAGTCGTGCCGCGCCTGCTGCGCCAAAAGCACGCCATCGCGATGGATTACTACGATCGTTCGTTCAAATGCCTGCACCAGGTGCTGATGTCGGAGGAACTCGCGGGGGGCGAGCGTATCCTGTCCCAGAACGATTCCTTCGTCGCGGTACTTCCTTTCGCGTCCCATCAGGCCTATCAGATCCGGATTTCCCCCAGGCATTTCCAATCCTGCTTCGCCCAATGCACGGAGCTCCAGTTGACCAGGCTCGCGGCCATCCTGAAGGAAGTCCTGGGAAGATTGTACTCCGCCTTGGGCGACCCCGCCTTCAACCTGACCCTGGTTTCAGCGCCCATCGGAGACGAGAACGAGGACTATTTCCTCTGGCACATCGATATCATGCCGCGATTGTTCACATCGGCCGGATTCGAAATGGGCAGCGGTATGAGCATCAATACGGTTTTGCCGGAAGCGGCCGCGCGTGAATTGTCGGCCGCCGCATTACCGGAAAGCGAAACCGCCATGGCCGGTGGGGTTAAGTCCCCGTAAGCTCTTTGCTCGCTTTGAAAACGTTCTCGAACAGCTTGGCCAGTTTCGGCGTCGGCGTGGCCGAGAAGGCCAGGCGCAGGATGCTCCCGAAGTTGATGGTGCCGGTGGAATAATCCTTCAGCAGCTTCTGCCGCAACAGTTCCGGATCGGCCTTGGGCTTGATGCACATGAAGTAACCGGAGTTGAAGGGCAGGGCCGTGAACTGCTCTTTGTATTCGGGATGCGCGGCCAGGATGGCCTTCACCTCATCGTAGCGCCTCTTGAGCAGGTCGAACTTCTGCTTCTTCTCGGAATCATATTCGCCCGCGGACCAGGAATGCACCAGCAGCGATTGGGCCGGATTGGACGTGTTGGAGATGTTGCCGCGTATGGCGCCGCCGGTCTTGGCCTCCAGGGCCTCGTACAAGGCGGGCGTGCCTCCCTTGATGGCGTAGCTGAGGAACCCGACGCGGAAGCCCCAAACGTAGTCTTCCTTGGTGGCGCCGTCGATCTTGACGGCCAGCACGTTGGGGTGCAGATCGGCGAGATCGCAGAAGATGGACTGCTTGTATACGCCTTCCTCGAAAACGAGGCCGAAATAGGCGTCATCGATGAGAACCACCACTTTGTCCCCGCGCTGGGCGGCGGCATTGACGGCGGCGACGATTTCCTTGACCTCGGACGGATAGGGCGTGTAGCCGGAAGGGTTGTTGGGGAAGTTCAGGAGCACGATCTTCTTCCCGCCCCGGGAAGGCGCATCCAGCTTGGCCTTTAGTCCGGCGGCATTGAACGCCCCCTTATCGGTGTAGGTGGGGAAGGTGTCCAGGGACGCTCCGAATGCGTTGGTGAAGATGAGTCCGTAATTCTCCCAGAACAGGTCCGGAAGGATGACGGTATCGCCTTCGTCGCAGAACAGGTACGCGGCCATGCTCAAGCCGTGGGTGAGCGCCGCCGTGACCACGGGATTGCTGAAGGGCTTTCCGGCCAGACCGGGATTCTTCTTTTCGATCATGCCCTTCCAGATTTTGCGGATGTCCGCGCGTCCGGGGCTGGGCGCATACGGATAGGCCTCGACGGCGGGCAGGTTCAGGTTCTTGGAGATGCTGGGCAGGGCCACGGGGGATCCATCGTCTTCCAGTGCGATGCCGATGGTGGCGTTGATCTCCTTGCCGTTCGCTTCCGCCGATTGGGCCAGGATGCCGAGCTTGGGAAAGAAAATGGCTTTGCCTTTTACGGAGAGCATGTCCAGCATCGCCGGGTTGGCCCCCTTGATGGCATCGTTCAATTTGATTGCTTGCGGATCGAATTCCATGGCGCTTCCTCGTGATTGGACCAGGGGGAAATTTACTTTAATGCGGACGAATTGGGGCCCGGCCCGCGAGGCCGTATCTCTCGCCGGTCAGGAGCCGCGGAAACCGCGGAACACGCTTCGGATAAGCCCTGCGCCCATGCGGAAGCCCGGTAATTCCAGGTAAAGGTCGGGCGCGGCCCGCGGCGCCTCGCGATGCTCGTGATACTCGCGGAACTTGCCGAAGAACGCGAAGAAGATGGCCAGGCGCAGGATGCCGGAGAGCAGGAACAAACTCTGCAAAGGGGAGGCCCCGGAAATGGGAAGTGCGGGCAGGCGAGTGGCGAGGAAACCGCCCGACACCGAGAATCCGCAGCCGATCAATCCCCCCACCAGGGCGCCGAAAGCGATGTAATGGCTGCGATGCCGCGAGTCGGTGGCATTGAGCATGTGGTTGAAATTGGCTTGGTTGTATCCCGCCCACGCGCCCCCGCTATAGGCGCAGGCCGCCCATATCAACCATTTGCCCTGGAACAGGACGTAGGGCAGGGGGATGAGCGCGACCAGCAATCCGGATATCCACAACACCCGACTGGCGCCCAGATGATCGGTGAGTTTGCCCCAGAATCCCGCCATGGCGATGGATCCCACCACTTGCAAGGCGAGGGAGATGGACAGGGAGAGATAGCTGAAATGCAGATCACGCAAATACCAGACGTTGAAAAACGGTCCGGACATGGCCGCGGCCCCCTGCAATAGGCCGGTGGCGCCGCAATAGCGGAGGAAGTCCCGGCCCGGTCGGAAGGCGAGGGGCGAAAAGGTTTCCAGCGCCACGGCGGAAACGGGTTCATGCTGCCGCGTCAGGAAGAAATACGAGATGGCGCGCAAGGCGGCGGCGGAAGCGAATACGGACGCGAAAAGCGGCCATGGCGCGTTGGCGGCGCCGTAATGGCGCGAGACCACGCCGGCGGTGAGCGCGCAGGCCAGGTACATCCAGGAAAAGAAAACGCTGCGCCATGCGAAATGGCGGCCGCGCGCCGAGCCCGGCATCAAATCGCCCATCCAGGCCACCCAATAGGATCCGCTGACGCTGGAGAAGACCGCCGATGCCACGAACAGGGCCACGAATGCCCATGGCGCCCAGCGGCCGGGCAACCATCCCGACATTCCCGCCAGGAACAGGAACATGGCCTGGCCGGCCACGCCAAAGAGCACGTAATGCTTGCGGCCCTTGCGGGGGTCCGTGCAGGCTGGCAACAGGAATTGACCGATGGATCCAAGCAGCAAGGGCAGTGACCCGAGCATGGCTATGCCCATCGCGGAAGCGCGCAAGGCCATGGCGGCCGCGACCGTGAAGGTGTCGGTCAGGGCGATCATGCCGTTGGCCATGATCCCGTCGCGGAAGCTGTTCAGCAGCGCGCGGCGGATGATGGGGGGTCCCACATAGAGGCCTCCCAACGTCTCGCCCGACCTTGCGCGGATCTCCCAGCCCTCTGCCTTCACAGGCTCAGGATGCGTTTGGCCGCGGCCAATTGCGCTTTGACCGAATCGCTGCCGGTGCCGCCTTGGATATTGCGCCGCTCGGCCGAATAGGCGAATGTCAGCTTCTTGCGGAAGGCCTTGCCGTCCGGGATATCGGCCCATTCCGCTTCCGGCAATTGCAGGAAGG
>JBDSWM010000343.1:0-3794 GCA_039926685.1 Fibrobacteria bacterium
CCGTCCATGCGGCCGGCGGTGGTGGGGCCGAAGCTTCCCGAGGCCATGCCCTCCGGGGTCTTGGCGGGACCGGCGTAGTAGACGGGATGGTCCTTGAGCCATTGGGGCATGGGGCCGCCCGCGTCCAGCATCTGCTTGATGCGCGCATGCGCCACGTCGCGCGCCACGATCAAAGGGCCGGAAAGGCTGAGCCGCGTCTTGATGGGATGGCGCGACAGCTCGGCGCGGATTTCCGCCATGGGCCGGTTCAGGTCTATGGCCACCGATTCGGCGCCCGCGGCTTCCACGGCCGCTGCTTCCGCAGCCGCGCTCGAGGGCGGCAGGAAGCGGGCCGGATCGGTTTCCAATTGTTCCAGGAAGACGCCATCCCGGGTTATCTTGGCCTTGATGTTGCGGTCCGCGCTGCAGCTGACGCCGATGCCCACCGGGCAGGAAGCGGCATGCCGGGGCAAGCGCAGCACACGCACATCGTGGACGAAATATTTGCCGCCGAATTGGGCTCCGATGCGGCTTTCCTGGGCCAGTTTGAGGATGCGGTCTTCCCAGGCTGGATCGCGGAAGGCCTGACCGTTTCCGGATCCCGACAGGGGCAAGTTGTCATAGTATCCGGCCGAGGCCAGCTTCACGGCCTTCAGGGTGGATTCCGCGGAAGTGCCTCCGATGACCACGGCGAGATGGTAGGGAGGGCAGGCCGCGGTGCCCAGCGAGAAAAGCTTTTCGCGTAGGAACTTCTCCAGGGATTTTTCGTTCAGCAGGGATTTGGTTTCCTGGAACAGGAAGGTCTTGTTGGCCGAACCACCGCCTTTGGCGAGGAAGAGGAAATGGTATTCGCTGTCCTGGCCCGGACCGCCAAGGGCGGGGCCGCCATGGGCGGCATGGATGTCGATTTGGGCGGGCAGATTGCTGCCGGTGTTCTTCTCTTCGAACATGGAAACGGGAGCCATTTGCGAATACCGCAGGTTCTCCTTTTGGTAGGTACGGAAAATGCCCTCTTCCAACGCGGCTTCATCGCCGCCTCCTGTCCACACCGCTTCCCCTTTTTCGCCGATCACGATGGCGGTGCCGGTATCCTGGCAGGAAGGAAGCTGTCCCTTGGCCGCGATCACGGCGTTCTTGAGCAAGGTGTCGGCCACGAAGCGATCGTTGTCGGAGGCTTCCGGATCGTCGAGGATGGCCCGCAGCTTGCCGAGGTGCGAGGCGCGCAAAAGGAAGTTCACGTCCGTGAAGGCGGCCTGGGCGAGCAGCTTCAGGCCTTCCGGATCCACGCGCAGCACTTCCCGGCCGCCGAAATTCTCCACCTTCACGAAATCGCGGGAGAGCAGGCGGTACCGGGTGCTGTCAGGGCCGATCGGGAACGGGAGGAGGTGACGGTATTCAGGCATGCCCGAAACGTAGGAAAAGTTCCCTTTCGCTTGCGGCTGAATCCTCAGCCATGCCGGCGGATAGGCGCATTTCCGGGGGATTCCCGGCGATTTCCATTGCAAGCGCTTTGGGCCGGAAGTAATATTCTTCGCGCCTTACCGCCCTATTCCACATTCAGGAGTCAGCATGAAAACGCTTTCGAGCTTGTTCTTGGCCGCGGCCTTGTCCCTTTGGCTTTCCGGCTGCGCCTCGGTGAACCAAGCCGGATTTCCGGATTCGTCCAGCAACAAGGGAAAGAAGGTCACGGCTTCCGTCACGCATTTCAGCCCCCTTTACCTGTTGCCTCCCGGCAACCTGGACAAGCTGATCGATGATCTGTCCGAGCAATGCGGAAACGCGAAAGTGGAGGGCATTTCCTGGGTGGATACCCGCCGCTACTTTTACCTGTTCGGGGTGCTCTATTCGATCGAGGTGGCGGGCCGCTGCGCCGAGTAGGCCCTCCCCGGCGCCTCAGCTCTTTGAAGCGCTGATGATGATGGCGAGCAGATAGGCGATGCCGACCGCCATGCCCAGGTAGGTGGTGGCCGAGGTGCGATGGTACTTGTCGCCGCTCGCGCCCACCTTGGTACGGATGGCCAGATCCACGGTGGCCCCGTTATCCAGGTCATCGTCCACCACCACATGGTAGCTTCCGCGCAGGACTACGTTCATATTGTAGGTGCGGAACATGATGAGGCCCGCTTGCACATTGGCCGCCGGGCCGAAATTCTGCTTGCTATTGTCCCTCTGGGCGCCTTCGTCCGCGAATACGTAATGGGCGCCCAGGCCTCCGCCGGCGAAAGGCGTGAAGTCTCCGTTGCCGAACAGATATTCCAGATTGACATCCCCGCCGATGGCGATGGGAGAGTAGAAGAGGAAGTCCATTTCCAGAGCCAGATGGTTCTTGAATTCGAACCAGTTGTTCCAGCCCAAGGTGAATACCGAGGAGGATTTATCCAGGCGGGTGTAGTCGTCGCAATTGAAACCGGTGCATTCGGAGTTGGTTTCCGTGACATACCTTTGATAGCTGTCCCCGAAGGGCACCGTGAAACCGATGGATCCGCCGCTGCTGTAGAAGCTGCTGCGCCGGTTGGTTTCCAGGTTCTCCTCTTTCTCCGTGATGTTGTCGAGATTGGCTACCTGCTCCAGGCTCTTGCGGTTGATCAGGGCCTCAGCCACGCGTTTGGTGGCGCTTTCGAAGTCTTCCACATTGGCTACCTGGATTTGCTGGGCGAAAATCTTTCCATCCGCTTCCACTATGGATGAGCTGAGGAAATACTTCTGCCCAAGTATCCGGACCGCGCCGAATACCGCCTCATCGCCGCCCTGGGCCTTCAGGATTTCCAGCGCGCACTCCCTGTCCGCGCAGGTTTCCAAGGGTTGCTTGGCCCGCTTGACCGTGCCGGAATAGACGGAGCCCAGCGCCTCCGCGTACAGGTCGCGGATGGCTTCGAAATCCTTCACCTTGACGGAGTCGATTTTAAGGGGAATGACCAGCAGGGTACTCGCTTCGGACGCGCGGGAAAAGGCCAGCAGTCCCAACATTCCGGAAAGACAAGCCACTGGCGCTATGCGCTGAAAAGGGGATCTTTTCATTTCCCTGCACTCCTTACAAAATGTTCGCTTAGGCACGGTTCGAGGGAAGAAGATAACTAAAATCCCTCCCCGGGAATTATACGACTCGCTGGCGTCGAACGGTACTCCATGCGCCCCCGGCCGGGCGGATGGGGGCGCATTTGCGATTATGGGGAATCAGCGGCCGGTAACATTAACCACGCCAGGGCGCGTCGTATTTGCAGAACGGATGGCGAAGCCGCTTGGCGGCGCCGGTCCGTGAAAACGCAATCCTAAGGCAGTGAAGATGTTTTTCTTTTGGCCCAAAGCCATAGTGCCATGCCTTTGCCTGGCCTTGTGTTTACCCGGACGGGCTGAAGCGCAAAGCCGGGAGCACCTGGGGCCGCCGGCGAATTCCGCGGTCGCGCATGAGGATCCCTTCCTGGTGGCCATGCTGGGCGCCATGCCGCTCTTGAGCGGATTCTATCTCACCTCTGCGCCCCAAAAAGGCGCGGTCTTTACGCTCGCCGACGCGGTACTGATCGGCAGCATACTCAAGATCCGCTCGGACAAGAACATCCCGCAAAAGGACGCGGCCGTCTACGCCTATCTGTTGGGCGCGGTCAATGTCGCGGACATGGCCTTATCGCTGATGCAATTCCGCTCCGATGCGGCTTCGCGGCTGACGCTCATCGTCATTCCCACCGATCAGCCCGGCCTCCTACTGGCCTGGCGCTTTTAACCAAGGAGAATCCATGCTTTCGCAATCCAAATTCGCCACCGTCCTCGCCGCGCTCGGGCTATGCGTCTTTTCGGTCCAGGCACAGGGGAACCCGGGG
>JBDSWM010000344.1:0-6876 GCA_039926685.1 Fibrobacteria bacterium
CCTTGGAAACGGCATGGCGGATTTGTTCCGCCGTAGCGGCCAAATCGGGTGCTTCCGGATCGGCTTGCCCAGCGGCGAGGGCGGCGCGCGCGGCGTCCTCCAGCAGGGTGGCGGCTTCGGCGCAACGGCCCACAGCTATCAAAGTATCGGAATAATTGAACAGGATATCGGTATCGCCGGGCGAATGGCGCAAGGCGGCGGCGAAGTTACGCAAGGCCATCTCCACATCCCCGCAAGAATGCGCGATGATGCCCAGGTAATTGTGGCAGATTCCCGCATCCGCGTTGGCGCGCAGGCGGGTTTCCAACAAGTCCACGGCGGGAACGTATTTCCGGGCTTCTATCAGCGCTTTCGCCTCTTGGCGCCAAGCGGGCAGGGCTTTGACTTCGACGGCATTCACCGCCGACGGAACCGTTGGGCGGAATACGGGATTGGACGGATAACGCGATGCCAGCGCCGCCAATTCCCCCTCGCTGGCCTTACCGCTGCGTTGGGCGAGGCATTCCAGCAAATTCTCGGCGGCATCGATATGGTCCGGCCGCAGGTTCAGGCAGCGCATGAAAAAGGAGGTCGCCTCCTGGACGGATCCGCTGGAGTACATCAGCGCCCCGAGACTGCAATAGGCTTCCGGATCGGAAGGCGATTCGGCCTGGGCTTGCAGGAACAGGCTGCGGGCGCGTTCCAGATCGCCGCTTTCATAGGCCAGGCGCCCTTGCTCCAATTTGGAGGGCGCGGCGTTATGAGGCAAAGAAGGCTGCGGGGCCTGCAGGGCCTGCGGATCGGATACCTGGGTATCGTTGAGGGCTTCGGCGCCCTTGGCCCATTTGCGCTCGTACTTGCCCTGGTTCTCGATCATCAGCGCGCGCCAATCCACGGAATCCTGGTTGAAGGAAACGCTGCCGTAATGATGGATGAAGCTGTCGTCGGCGAAAAGCGCGCGGAAGCCGTGCAAGCGCACGCGCATGCAATAGTCGTCGTCCTCGAAATTGCCTTTGCCGAAACGCTCGTCGTAGAAGCCCACCTTTTCGAAGACGCGGCGGGGGATGAGATGGCAGAATCCCTTGATGAATTGGAATTCGGCGGCGGACAGGTCATGGCCGGCCTGCCAGGTGCGGATGAAGCCTTGGATTTCGCTTTCGGCGCGATAAGGCACGTTGGGGACCACTTGCGGCCCGGCGATGTAATTGGAGCGCGGTCCCACCAATCCGATGGAGGGATCGCATTCCGCCAGGCGCACCATGTTCTCCAGCCAATCCGGTCCCACGATGATGTCGTTGTTGAGGATCAGCAGGTATTCGCCCTGGGCCAGGCGCAGGCCCTGGTTCCAGCCTTTGGAGACTCCCAGGTTTTCCGCGTTGCGTACCACCTTGGCGCCGGGGATGGATCGGAAGTAGGCCTCGGTGCCGTCCTTGCTGCCGTTATCGATGAGGATCAATTCGTAACGCTGGCGCGTATGCATGCGGATGGATTCGAGGCACTTGCGCGTGTATTCCACCTGGTTGAAGCCCAGGATGATGATGGAGACCAGCTTTTCCGTAGGCTTGTCCATGACGCGGGGGACCGCTTCCACTTGCATCCAGCCTTGCAGGATTTCACCTTCCTTGGTGCCATTGGGAAAACCCCGGTACGGCCGCTCGCCCGTTACCGCGAACCCGGAGCGCCATAGCGCGGCGCGGATGCCTTCCGGAGTCAAATCGATGGGAGCCAGCGGGGAGGCGGGCTCACTGTGGCGCGCTTGGGCGCCGTTGAAGACGGCGATCATGCGTTTGAGGCCCGGCGCCGCGCGCCGGATATTGGCCATCCGGTCCGGCAAGCCGTCGATCATGTCGGGCGTGACGCGCAGGATGATCAAATCCTGGCCGGAAACGGGGACCAGGCCGCCTTTGGGATCGAAGGCGCGGAAGGCGCCGGATCGGGGAGGCAACTCCGCGGTGGCGCCGGCGAAAGCGATGTCCTTGGCCGCGCGCATTGCGGCCTGCAGGCTTTCCGGGTACAGCCCGAAGCCATCCAAGGAAGGCGCCGCCTCAAACCTGGCGGTATCCGCTTCCGGGGCGCGCCGGTGCGGCGGTTCCGCTGCCACCGCGCTCCAATTGGGATCGGAGCTTCGCGGCGGTGCATAAGAGTTCGGGGATGTGGCTGCGGTGGCAGGTAAGGCTGCAGCGGCAGCAGCGATGGCGTCGGCGGGAAGATCGGAGGCGCGCGCCAGCAGCCATGGGGGTGAGACGGTGTTGCCGGCAGGCGTCCCCGACGCTTGCGAGGCCGCTTCGCGCTTAAGGCTGTCGCCCAACGCCGCGAAAAAGGCGCGCGTGCTTACGCCCAGGGGCAGGGTGGGCAGCTTATCCCGCAGCCATTCCTTGCGGAACAGGAAAGCATAGCCGGCGCAATCGGCGCAATCCGCGCCGGCGGCGGCGGCGGCATGCCCATCCCCGATGCGCAGGGGAAGGGGCAGTACCGCCGCGGAACGATCCGAGCCGCGTTTTTCCAGCCAATGATTGAACAATGAGGAGGTCTCCGCGCCGGCCAGGCAGAAAAGGCCGCGGCTTCCCGCCATCAAGGCCAAGGCGAGCTCCAGCGCCTGCCGGATGGGGAAATCCGCCCCCAGATCGAGCTTGCGCAGGTTGGATCCATCGGGCGCTTGCGGTTCGGCGATGCGTCCGGCGCGATTGAGGATCAGGATCCCGGCTCCTGAACGCGCCGGCAGCGCGGACAGCGTGCGTTCCACGCGGGCGGAAGCGGATTCCCATCCCGTCGCGGCTTCATCGCTTTCCCTGCCTTCCACGTGGATCACCACGGTGAGGTCTTTCCAGGCATTCAAATCACGCGATTCGTTGTTCACGTTCGCCTCCGGTTCATGCTTGCGATCTCGCGTATGTTTGGACAAGCCGGCTTGCGCGGGCAATGGGGGGATGGTTCCGGCCAAAAGGTGCGGGGAAGGGTTGAACCAACCGATGCCCCATAGCTCCAGAGGGGCGGGGACGCGCTCCCGGCCGCCATAATGATGGACCAGCTTCACGTACATGGCGTCCGTGGATTCCTGCGTCAGGCGGTCCACGGTGGCTTTGGCTTCCGTCCGGAAGCTTTTCTGGCCTTCGTGGAATACGAACGCGTCCGTGGCGACGACGAGCTTGCGGCCGAGGTTCCGAAGACGCCAGCTCAAATCAAGATCATCGTTGCCCAGGAAAAGGTTTTCGTCCATTCCGTCCAGGGATTCGAAAAGCGGCCGCGGCATCATCAGGCAGAATCCGATGAGGAGTCTGGTGGTCACGCCTTTTCCGGCATTGGCTTCGGCGAGGATACGGGCCACGTTGGCGGCCACGGCTATGGCGCCTTCGCCGGGTATCTTACGATCACGCCAAGCGGCAGGGAGGTTCAAATCCAAGCGCTGCAAGCCGGCCACATAATTGGAAACCGGTCCCACCGCGCCTACGGAAGGATCCTTGAAGTATCGGGACATGGCTTCGGCCCAGCCCGCGGTCACCAAGGTGTCCGGGTTGAGGAAGATCAGATAATCGCCCGTGGCGATGGCTGCGCCCTGGTTGCATCCCTTGGAAAAGCCGTGGTTCTCCGTGTTCAGGATCGCGCGGATGTCCCCCTGGGCCGCCAGGAATCCCCCGGTCCCGTCCTTGGAGTTGTTGTCCACCACGATGATCTCGTACCCGCTGCCGCAACCGCGCAGGGAGTCCAGGCAGACCCGGATGTTCTCGCGCGAGTTGTAGGTGACGATGATTACGGAGTAGCGCGGGTACCTAGAATTGGTAGCTGAGCTCATTCTTGACCAGCGCCAGGATTTTCTCGGCCATCTCGGCGCTCAGGCTTTCCAAGGTTCCGGTAACCTGGCTGTTGCCCAGGTTGGCCGCCTGGTTCTGCTTGGCCAGCGCGCGCTTGGCTCCGGCTATGGAGTAGCCTTCCTCCTTGAGCATGCGGAAAATGGTCCGCAGCTTGAGGATTTGCGCATCGCCGTAGCGGCGCTGTTTCCCCATGGTCCGGGGAGCCACCAGGAAATCGGAGAATTCCTTTTCCCAATACCGGATGGTATGCGGGGGAACTCCGATGATGCGGGCGGCATCCCTGATGCTGATTAAGGGTTCTTGGTTTTTCTTTTCTGTGATTTCCATCGTATCTGCAAACATATTCGCCCCTTCGGAAAGCGGTTATGGTATGCAGGGTATCAAAGCAAGGTCGGTGCCAATCGCTCCGCGACCTTGCCAGGCCCCAAAAGCCCCCCAATTCGCGTGATTTTTGATGTTGGAGTTGAAGCCTTGCCGGAAGGAGGCTGCAAATATTTCCGCTGCCATGGCCTGCCCCGGTAAAAACTTCGAGCGGAAGTCCATGCGGAATGCCAGGCCGGGCCGCACCTTTGGGTGCCGCTTGGCCGCCAAACTTCGGGTTTTGCGGCATTGCCCGGCGGCGGCTCGAACATAGTTTCACCAATGGGCCGCAATATGCGCGGCCGTGGAACACCCATCGATGGAGGCGCTATGCCTACTGCCTGGAAAGGGAGCATCAGCTTCGGGCTGGTGAACATCCCCATAACCCTCACACCCGCCTTCAGTTCCAAGGACCTGGATTTCCATCTGCTCCATAAGAAGGATCATGGCCGCATCGGATATCAGAAGTATTGCAAGAAATGCGGCCAGGTGGTGCAACAGGAGGACATGATCAAGGCTTTCGAGCATGAAAAGGACTCTTTCATCCCCTTGAGCAAGGAGGAACTGGATGCGGGCAAAGCGCCCAATACCCGCAATCTGGAAATATCCCTGTTCGTGCCGGCGGACGAGATTGATACCATGTTCTACGAAAAGCCTTATTATGTGCTGCCCGCCAAGAAGTCGGAAAACCTGTATGTGCTCCTGCGCGAGGCTATCCGCAGCTCCGGCTTGGTGGGGATCGGCAAGATCCAATTCGGCAACCGCGAGCATCTGGCCGCGCTGAAATCGGAAGGCGCCGCCATCCTGCTCAACCTGATGCATTTCATCGAGGAACGGGAAGATCCCAAGCAATTGGGTTTCCCGACCCAGAACACGGTTCCGGCCAAGAAGGAGCTGGACCTCGCCAAGCAATTGGTGGGCACCTTGAAGGGGCATTTCCAACCTGAAAAATTCGAGAACGCGCACCGGGCCCACCTGGAAGAGACCATCCGGCGCAAAGCCAGCAAGGCCTTCCCGGCGGAAGAGGGGGCCGCTCCGGCCGCGAAGGGCAAGGTCATTGATTTGATGGAACGTTTGAAGCAAAGCCTGGCCAAAGGCGGGGCCGGCGGAACCGGGGATAGGGAAGGCGGCCGGAACGGCGCGCAAAAAACGGCTCAGCAGACGGCTCGGAAACCCGGCGCCGCCAAGGCCTCGGCGACGTCCCGATCCTCCCACGGCCACGCTGCCGCGGAACGGCCTATACCCCGCAAGAAGGCAGGGTAACACTCATGGTACGTTCCTCGCTGGATACCTACCGCAGGAAACGGGATTTCGGAAAAACCTCCGAGCCGCCTGGGAAGCTGGAAAAAGGTCCCGGGGGCCGCTTCGTGGTGCATGAGCATCATGCCTCGCGGCTACATTTCGATTTGCGCCTGGAAATGGGCGGCGTGCTCAAGTCCTACGCGGTGCCGAAAGGGCCTTCCCTGGATCCCAAGGATCGCCGCCTGGCCGTGGAGACGGAGGATCATCCCGTCAAGTACCTGAACTTCCAAGGTTCCATAAGCGACGGCCAATATGGAGCGGGGCAAATGGTCATCTGGGATCGGGGCACCTATTCGGTTCCCCCCGGGGAGGACCCGCTGGAGCAATACGCCCAGGGCAAATTGCATTTACAGTTCACGGGCGAAAAACTCAAGGGCGGCTTCATGCTCATCCGCAGCCACAGAGGGGATCGCCAATGGCTCTTCTTCAAGAAGCGGGACGAAGCCGCCAGCGAAGAGTCGCAGCCGGGATTGATCCTGCCCTATGGCGCGCGCACCGAGAAGCCCGAGGGGTTTGAAATCCCCCAGGAAGCCTTGCGGGACCTAGGGCCGGGAAGCGGAAGCAGGGGAGGTGGAAACAAGGGAGCCGGAGCCAAGGGAAGCGCGAGTAAGGGAAGCGCGAGCACGGGAGGCGAAAGCAAGAAGGCCGGAAGCAAAGCCGTAAGCAAGGGAAGCGCACGCAAGGGCGGAACCAAGGCCAAGCATCCGGCAGGATCCAAGCCCGCCGCCATGCCCGCCTTCTTCCAGCCCATGCTCGCCAAGCTGACGGACAAGCCTTTCGATGATGCCGCGTGGGTATTCGAATCCAAGTGGGATGGATGGCGCGCCTTGCTGCGCAAGGAGGGGGACGAAGTCCATCTGGTTTCCCGCAACGGCAAGCCCCTGGACGCCATGTTCCCGGAACTAGTGGAGGCGGGGAAAGGATTGCGCGCGCAGGCGTGCATGCTGGACGGGGAAGTGGTGGCTTTGGATGAACAGGGCGTTCCCCGCTTCCAAATGCTGCAAGGCAGGTTGAAAGCGAAAGGCGGAAAATTCGGAAAAGCGATCGCCGGCGCGGCGCGCGGAATCCCGGGCCGACTGGTCTATTACGCCTTCGACCTGCCTTATTGGGAAGGGCTCGATCTCACCGCATGCACCCTTCTCGATCGGAAAGCCGTCCTCAGCGAGATCATTTCCGGGACCGGCGATCCGTCACTGGGCACGACCATTATTTTTTCCGAGCATTTCCAGACGCGCGGCCGCGAAGTGTTCCAGAACGCCGTGCAACTCGGATTGGAAGGCGTGATCGCGAAGCTGCAAGCGGGCCCCTATATCAAAGGCCGGAGCGCCGATTGGCTCAAAATCAAAACCAAGCTCCGGCAGGAAGTCGTGATCGCAGGCTATACCGAACCGCGCGGGACGCGATCCCTGTTCGGATCCATCGTGGT
>JBDSWM010000345.1:0-15166 GCA_039926685.1 Fibrobacteria bacterium
CCTCGCCGCCTACGAAAAGCTGCAGGAGATGACCGGCCCGGAAAAGCTCGGCTCCACCAGCATCGCCATCCCCAACGGCCCGCGCCTGGGCGACAACGTGATCCAGGCCAAGGGCCTCTCCAAAGCCTACGGCGACAAATTGCTGTTCGAGAACCTGGAATTCGACCTGCCCAAGGCCGGCATCGTCGGTATCATCGGCCCCAACGGCGCGGGCAAGACCACCCTGTTCCGCATGATCACGGGCCAGGAAAAGCCCGACTCCGGCAGCCTCACCGTGGGCGAATCGGTCAAGCTCAGCTATGTGGATCAAAGCCGCGACAGCCTCAACGGCGAGAACTCCGTCTACAAGGAGATCACCGGCGAGGTCGAGATGCTCAAGATCGGGAACATGGAAGTCAACTCGCGCGCCTACGTGGGTAAGTTCAACTTCTCCGGCGGCGACCAGCAGGCCAAGGTGAAGGATCTCTCGGGCGGCCAGCGCAACCGCGTGCATCTGGCCAAGCTCCTGCTCACGGCCGGTAACGTGCTGCTGCTCGATGAGCCCACCAACGATCTCGACGTGGAGACCTTGCAGGCGCTGGAGCAGGGCATCCTGAACTTCTCCGGCTGCGCCGTGGTCATCTCGCATGATCGCTGGTTCCTGGATCGCATCGCCACCCATATCCTGGCCTTCGAAGGCGACAGCCAGGTGGTCTGGTACGAGGGTAATTATGCGGGCTACGAAGAGAACCGCAAGAAGCGCCTGGGCATCGATGCGGATACCCCCACGCGGTTGAAGTATAAGCCTTTGGTGAGGAAATAGATTCAATGTGTAGGACCGAGGGCCCCATTGGTGCGGAAGTAGGGATAAGCGGGATGGGCGGCTGGGGCTCGCGGCGGGGCAATCGCTGCCGCCTCGCGGCGGTCAGAACCTAGCTCGATGTCGGGTAAGCCCACATGGACCACCTTACTAAAGCAAGATGTTAGTTCTTAACAGGGATAAGGCCCGGATTTTCCGAATTACCCACATCGACAATTTGCGATGGGCCATTCTAAACGGCCTCCACTGTAAAAACTCTCCCAGCCAGGATCCGGATTATCGTGGCATCGGAAACCCGGATATCATTTCGAAGCGCGCCGGTCACAGCATTCCAATAGATCCGGGCGGAACGCTTCACGATTATATTCCGTTTTACTTCACGCCATTTTCCCCCATGCTTTACAATATCAAAACGGGATATAGTGGCTTGCCAAAAATACCCATGGAAGAGATTGTTATCCTCGTCGCAAACCTGAATTCCTTGCTTGCCGGTGGCCACACTTGGATTTTCTCGGATCGACATGCTTTGTTGCAAGTAGCTGAATTCCATAGCGCGCTTGAAAAACTGGACCGAATCGATTGGGCCAAGCTGCAATGCAAGGATTTCCGCCGCGATCCGAACGACCCGGGAGGCATTGAGCGTTATCAAGCGGAAGCTTTAATCCACCGTTTCCTGCCCATCCAGGCTCTATCCGGGATTGTTTGCTATGGCCCCGATCAACAAAAAAAACTACAATTGCAGCTAGAGGCCGGTGCCGTTCAATTGCGTGTGGAACCTAGACCGGATTGGTACTTCTAATGCTCCAATATACCCATGGAAACCTTCTGGAATCGCAAGTCGAAGCACTTGTCAATACCGTTAATGAAGTTGGTGTTATGGGCAAGGGTATCGCCCTTATGTTCAAAGAAGCCTTCCCTGAGAATACCAATGAATATATGGCAGCGTGCAAAAAAGGTGATGTAAAAGTGGGGCGGGTTTTCGTTACGGAAAACAATGCTATAACCGGGCCCAAATGGATAATCAATTTTCCCACCAAAAAACACTGGCGTAATCCTTCCAAAATTGAATGGGTGAATAAAGGCTTAGATGATTTGGTTCGTGTGGTTCGCGAAAAGGAAATAAAATCTATCGCTATACCTCCTCTTGGATGCGGAAATGGGGGTCTGGATTGGAAAGACGTAAGACCCTTAATCGAAAAGGCTTTTGGAAAAGTAGCGGACGTCGAAGTATCGGTCTATGCACCGATTTCCCATTATTTGAATTCGCCGAAACCCAGCGGTATTGAATCGCTCACACCTTCGCGAGCGATGATTGTGGAGTTAATCCGCCGTTACTCTATTCTGGGTATGGAATGTTCGCTTCTTGAAGTACAAAAGTTGGCTTGGTTCCTAAATAGAGCCTTAGATCGACTGGCAGCAGCCAATCCGCTGAAGCTCCATTTTGCTCCACTGGATTATGGGCCTTACGCTGATGGCTTAAGGCATCTTCTCAATACCATGGATGGCAGTTATTTGCGGAGTGAGAAACGCATTTCCGATGCGGGTCCTTTCGACCCCGTAGCATTCAATGAAAGCCACCGAGAGGAAGTGGTGGAGTTTCTGAAGGATGAAGAAAGCAAATCTTTCGTCTCCGCATTGGAAGCCTCAAGCAGGCTGATAAATGGTTTTGAATCTCCTCTGGGAATGGAGTTGTTGGCCACGGTAGATTGGCTGCTAAGTCAACAAGGTGTGTCGCCGAATCTTCAAGATATCAAAGAAGCATTGGCCCATTGGCCGGGAGGAAAGAGCGCGGCAAAACGCAAGCTTAGGTTGTTCGATGATCGGATGATTAGTTTGGCGTTGGCAAGATTGGCGGATCCGTCCGAATCCGGTGTTGTTTGATATTGAGGAACATATTGTCTGAGCTTTTAAGGATAGCGTTTTACTTGGTCGACCCCAAAGATTGATAAGGCGAACAAATGTAAAATTCCATCGACACCGGTGCATCGTCATCGCCGGTCCCAATGGGGCGGGCAATGCATTGCGTCGTGCGGCAAAGCAGGCACGCAAGGAAGCCCGAATGCACGGCACTCCGAACTGCTACGAAAAGAACGTCAAAATAACCCCTGCGAAACCTTGAGGCCTCCCGAGTTCTCTGACCGCTTGAGAGAACGGCAAATGCGGAGCCATCAAGGACGGTCCGGATAGGCCTCGTAAATGTGCTCGAATACCGCGGCGCATTTCTGCGCATACAGTTCCGGGGTATAGGCGCGCGGGAGCCCTGTATCCAATCCGTCATCGATGGCCATGCGAATTCGGGAACGCGCGGAGGCTTTGGCGCGCCAATTCAGGACGATTAGCCCGCCCTTCAACTTTCCCAAGAGATCCTTGGCGACCTTCTTCACTTCGGCCCTTTCTTCCGGCGAAAGTTCGGGGGCGGGTCGCGTGAGAATGTCGAAGATCACAAGTTCCTCTTCCGAGAGATTTTCGCGAACGTGCCGCTGCTCCTCTTCGTCCAGGCTCCGTGTCAGGTTCAGCAATTCAGCCAGGACGGCTTCGATGTTCCGGCTCCCCGCATTGTATTCCGAGATCAGGTCTTCGAATTTCTCCAAAAAATCCGCCCGGGTAGGGTTGGACCGGATCAGGCCGGCCAGCCTGGCCCGCAAGGCGGCTTTCAGCATCTCCAGGTCGGTCCGTTTGCGCTTGGATTCCTTCAGGCGCTTGGATAAGGCTTCGAAATCTATGCGCGACAGGTCGATGGGGGCCGGACCGTCTTCCCGGATGGCCGTTCCTGCGATGGATTGATCCAGGATGCCGCCAATCTCCGCTAAGATCGCTTCGATATCGGGAGGATTGGGTTTCAGCCGCGCCTTGATCACGGTCGCAAGCGCGGAAAGGCCAAGCACGCGTTGCGAGAATTCCAGCGCCGCCGGATCCGGTTTGACGGCCCCGTACAGGATGTCTGCCAGCCTTTCCTGCGCCAGGAATTCGACACGGACCCCATCGGGCGCGATCAAGGCCTCGACGGCGTTCTCCAGCGCTTCCAGGCGTTCGAGGCCGCCTGCCGGCAAGGCTTCCATGGCGTCCAGGCTTACGCCCTGACCGGAGCAAAAGTCCGTGGCGGCGTGGACGGCCTCCCGGAGGGTCTCAGCCAGATCCGCCTTGTCTTTGATGGGATTCGCGCCGCCTTTGCCTTTACCGTAGATGGCCAAGGCCTTTTCCAGGGAGGCGAAGACATTGGCGTAATCGACCACGGTGCCGCTATGTTTGCCCGGGAAAACCCGGTTGGCGCGCGCGATGGTCTGCATCAGGGTATGGTTGCGCATCGGCTTGTCGAGGTACAGGGTCGAACAACTGGGCGCGTCGAATCCCGTCAGCCACATGGCGCATACGAACACGAGCCTCAAAGGATCATCGTCCGACTTGAATTTTTCGTCCAAGCCCGGATTGGACTCCACCATCCGGCGGCGGTGGGGTTCGATATCGAGGCCCAAGGCGCGCATCTGCTCGATCTCATTTTGCCCGGGCGAAACGATCACGGCCATGTCCGTGGTCGTAAGGATGGCGTGGCGCCCGGAAAGCTCCAGCCGGCGCGACGGGGGAAGGTCGTAGCGGAGCAATTCCGCCTGCACCCGGGCCGCCTCCTGGTTCCAGAACTTCCGGACCTTGTCGTGCATGCGGAGGGCCGTGGCCTTGTCGATCGAGACGACCATGGCCTTGCCGACCTTGCCCGCCAGGCTGCCGCGTCCCAGGAAATGGCCGACGATATCTTTGGCCACCGTATCCAGCCTATCGTCGCGGGTGATCAGGTGATACTGCTTCCCTAAAACCTGCTCCAGCTTTTCTTCCTGATCCGCATCCAGGCCGGCAACTTCGATGGAAGCGTAGATGTCTTCGTTCAGATCGGGATTGATCAGCTGCAATTCTGGCGTGCGGTTCTGGTAGAAAAGCGGAACGGTGGCGCCGTCCTCGACGGATTGCTGGAAATCGTAAATGGAAACGTAATCGCCGAACACCTCGCGCGTGCGTTCTTCGCCGCTGATGAGGGGCGTGCCCGTGAACGCCAGGAACATCGCCTTGGGCAAGGAGGCCCGCATGTTCAGGGCCAAAGTATCGTACTGGCTGCGATGGGCCTCGTCGTTCAGCACGATCACATCCGCCCTATCCGTCAGGCTTTCCGGATTTTGGAACTTGTGGATCAGAGTGAAGACATAACGATGGTTGCCGCGCAACAGATCGCGCAGGTGGGCCCCACTCGCGGCATGGCATTCCTTGGCGTCGGCGTCCGATACGGCGCCCACGGCCTTGAAGGTCTTGGCGATTTGATCGTCCAATTCCAGGCGATCGGTAACCACGACAAAGCTCCAGTTGCCGATCAGCTTGCGGTGCACCTTCTGGGCGAAGAACACCATGGAATAGCTCTTGCCGCTGCCTTGCGTCTGCCAGAACACGCCGCCCCGTCCGTGGCCCATGGCGCGCGCCTGGAGCATGGACGCGATGGCATTGTTGACGCCGAGCACCTGATGGTTCTGGCCGATGATCTTGATCAGGCCCTTCTTGCCATCCGCGAAGAGGGTGAAGTTCTCGAGGATGTCCAGGAACCGGCCCTTGTCGCAGGTGCCGCGGATCATGACCTCCAAGGACACGCGCCGGGGCTCGTCCTCGCGTTCGATGCGCTTCCATTCGAAGAAGCGGTCCCAGTCGGCGGTCAGGGACCCTACCCGGCTGTCGGTCCCGTTGCTGGCGATGAGCAGGGCATTGTGCCGAAAAAGCGCGGGAATCTCGCGTTTGTAATGGGTGAGGTTCTCGTCGAACGCGGTGCGCGCCGCCACGCCAGGCCGCTTCAATTCGGCGACGATCATGGGAAGTCCGTTCACGAACCCGACCAGATCGGGGCGGCAGGTGTACAGATCGCCCACTACGCTCAACTGGCTGACCAGCAGGAAATCATTCCGCTCCGGGCTCACCCAGTCCAGGAATCGGACGCGTTCATCCTTTTGCCCGCCGTGAACCGTATCGGGCACCGAGACTTTAAGGCCGTCCTTGAGCAGGGCATAGATCTCGCGGTTCGCGGCGACCAGGCTCATGGCCGAGCGGTCGCGGGTCAATTCGTCTACCGCCGTTTCCAGGGCTTCGGCGGGTACGTCGGGATTGAATTTGACCAGAGCGGCCCGCAGCCGGGGTACCAGTACGGCTTCGCCCTTGGTCTCGCGGCCCAAGGTGCCGTGGGCCCCGAAAGTCTCTTCCAGGGCTGAGACCGTTTCCCAACCCAGGCCGGCGAAGAGGCCGATGGCGGGCTGTTCGACGAGCTGGTCTTCGGAATATTCGTGCGGCGTCATCTTAGGGTTATAGCATGCCGAGGAGCTTCTGGACCAGCTCATAAGCGCGCCGCGCATGCATGGCGCCGGTATCGGCATCAGGAGCGACGTGGAACTCCACCAGTTGCTGCGGGCCGAAGGCTTCGACGCCCATGAATTTCTCCCGAAGGATCCTCACGGCTTCCGCCACGTTCTTTTCCTGCATCCGGCCTCTCCAATCCCGGACCAGGGGCTCCATGTCCCCGGCCAGCCGATCCAGGCAAAAACATAAGTCATAAACGTCTTTGGGCTTGTCCCGGAGGCCGATGGCATGGGCTTTCATGACCAGGAAATCGGGAAGGGAGGCGACTTGGAGGGTCACCGTGTTATGGGCTCCCCGCACGTTCCGGCCGTCGAGCCGCACGTTCACCGGGCTCCGGAAGGCCTCGTTCATGGCCTCCACCTGGAGCACGCGGAACCCTTCCAACAGTTTCGGATGGTTTTTGCCTAGCGTCACGTTTTTTGGGGCGAGGAATTCCAGGTCCACCTGGACGGGGCGCTCCCCATCACCCAAATCCACCTCCACGACCAACTGAAAGGATTTTTCGCCCAGCCGGTACCGCTTGGTGTCGAGCAGGAGTTGCAGCATCTCGGCATAGCGGCCATCCTGCAGGCGCGCGGCGTCCAAAGTCAGGTCCACATCCATGCTCCCGATATGGGCGCTTTCCGTATCCTTGGCATCCTGGAAAAGCAAATCCGGAGTCCACCCGCCGACCACCACGAGGCAGTCGGAAAACGAAGCCAATACCTGTCCCACGTCGATGAGCACCCGTCGGGCGGCCTCGGACTGGGGCTTCCCGTATTCCGACTCGTTGCGCGGATCGGCGGTCATACCGGGAACCCTTGTCGCTTCCAATCGGGTTTGATCCGTTGGTTCAGGAGCGCCTCCGCTGCCTCTTGCCCTCTTCCTCCTGCATGCCACAAGTCCACATAGGTCTGGATGATGTTCGTGCAACCAAGTCGACCCGCCTGCTTGTCGGCGCCTTCGCCGGAGTAGAAGACGCCTTCGTCTTCCGGAACCAACACGACCATGTTTTCCCCCGAGTCCACGGTTTTGGCTTCGGCCAACTTTTCCAAGAGGGACAAATCCCGGCTACGCACGTAGAGCCAGGTCTTGGGTTGCCTCACATGGGGCGCCTGGTTTTCTGCGGCCGAGAAGACCGCGTAAGCCGCCCCGCCTGCGGCCCGAGCCCCGAGCTGGGCCAGCGCGGATTGCAGCGTCTTGCCTTGCATCAGGGTGAAATACCCGATGCGACTGTGCCGTTTGAAGCGGTAGGCATCGCGCCATGCGGCTAAGAGCTTCATGGGATCGCGCATCCGGAATCCCTCGTCATCACCGGGCGAGAGCACATCCTCTTCCCGTAAATGCCGCACGACCTTGTTCACGAGGCCGATGCTTACTTCGGGGCTACAGGCTTCGCGTAATTCGCGCTGGGTCCAGGGCTTCCCGATGGATGGGGCGGCCAGAAGCGCGCGAATGATCCGGGCGGCTTCGGCGGTGCCGAGGTTGGCGCTGGGGCGCGGGCGCGCATGGGCCGGTTCATTGCCGGTATGCGAAAGTTGCAGCAAGCCGGGTACGTCGATAAAATGGTTACCGGCCAGATCGAACCAGCTCCATTTATTCGCCTGGCATACTGCGGCCATGCCGGGCGAGACCCAAGGCATGGCGAGTACGGGGATGATGATATCCGGACGTCCCGGCGGATGGATTCGTCTCTCGGACAGCATCCTAAAGGCTCTCGGGCGCAGCTCCCGTTTGCACTCGATACAGAGCGCGGCTTTTCCTCCCGAAGGGAGGGGCAGGGTCGCGAGGATATCGAATCCGGGATCGGCGGATCCCGAGGTGAGTTGCACCTTCCAGCCGCGCAGCCACGGTATGGCGGCGAGCCGGGTTTCGAGTTCCTGGGCCAGGGCTCTTTCTAGCGCCGGGCCTGAAAGGTTTTCTATGTTCACGAAATTAGCGATGTTCACGTATCCGTGAATATACCCTGTTTCGTGAACAGACGCAAGCGGGGAGGGGTTTATCTGAGCGGGTAAATGCCAAAAGAAAGGGAATTCAATGGAAGAGGCAAACTAAAGAAAGCGGACATTTCATAGGACGGTTCCAATTTGGTCTTTTTTGGCAGGGACAGACGCTACTTTCTGGAAATAACGGAAGCCTCAATGGCGATTATTGCGTGATAGCGGGCCAGAAACGTCGCTTTATCGGTGTTAACGTAAGCATTACGCGGGTCGTCGTGTTCACTGATGCTTAGTTTGCCAAAGAGGTCGCGCAAGGTTGCGGCTTCAGCGGGTAATAGACTAACGAGTTTCGTGAATTTGTGAAAATCCGACACCGGTTGGCTCTTCTGCTTGTATTGGTGACGTTGATTGTTGAAGACGTGGGTGTTCACGAGGGACTCTATGAGACGACGCATCTTCCCTGCCATTTCTTCTTTAACGGCTTTGCTTGGTTCACCGGGCACCGCGAGAGTTGCTATAACCTCTGCTTTGAGTTCGTTCGCTTTCTCGCTAAAATCCGCCACCACGGAGCAATTCTCCAGAACTTGAATGGAGAGTTGTCCGTCCAAACGAGCATTGTTTAAGGTCGATTGAAGTTGAACAAAGAACTCCCAGTTATGGGTCAATGCAATGATTTGCCGGTCCGGGAACTTCATGGCAAAATCACGCAGCCTGGAGCAATAATTCGTAATGTAGTTGTAGTCGAAACTGGAGATGGGGTCATCGAATACCACAACAGAATGCGGGCAAGTTTCAAGTTCGGCAAAGAACAGGGCCAGCGCATGTAGTCGCTGCTCACCTTCACTTAGCACCCCATCAATACCTTTTCCACCGACATGTGGCAGCACCGTTACGGAAGCATCTGTGCCTTTCCTTGCGAGCTTCACCCCGAATGCAGCCATGTTCTTTTCGGCTAGCGATTGGTACTCTGCGTCCAACCGTGCCTCAAAGTCCGTGACTACCAGATCCTCGTGAGCAACTTTCGCTGTTTCAGTTATCCGCTTCAGCACTTGCGTAAATGCCGGGAGCTTCGTACTCCAAAACTGTGCGTTTTCCCCCATCTGCTGTGCCTCGCGTAACTTCTCCAAACCATCAGCTAGTACCTGCGCATACTCCAGTGGCTCCAACTCAAGGCGTAGCTTCCCCAACTGCTTTACCATCTCGTCCCGTCCCTCGGCGGCAGCGTCAATCGCGGCCTTTTTCGACTCGATCTGTCCCGTCCAGCTGACCACTGAAGCTTTAATCGACTCTAAAGCAGCCTTGGCCTCCGCTGTCGGTTCAATTGAGATGTCGCAGCTTGCCGCAATCAGATCCGCCCCAGCCTTCGCAGCTGTAAGAACATCCTCGGGTATGGTTGTACACTTGTCCCAAGCCTTCCGGTCAATCAGTCCAACCGCAACCGCGATTTCGCGAGCCCTAGTGAGATCGTCTTTCAGGGCGATGATGTCTTTCTCCAGCTCACCGACGAGCAAACCATGATACCGCTTGAACAAATCGACTTCGGGAAGACCTAGACCGCGTTTACAGAGGGGACACGCGTGGTCAGTTGCTTCGTCCATCTTGCAAATTGAAGACGCAGTGCGAAGCAACGACAATAAGCTATCGAGTGAGCTGCTTTTCGGGATGAGTTCCTTTGCGAGTTCCTCTTGCGCCCCCTGCTTTTTCGCGAGGGTAATTGCCTTGTTCGCCGGCTCAAGTGCCCAAAGTTCCGTTGCGGAAGTCACTAGGGATTTCAGCGCCGTGAGAAATAATTCCAGCTCACGATGCTCTGCGCGAAGCAGCTTTAAACCTTCCTCAGAAGTTGCCTTTTCCAACTCGGTGGCAGCCACTCGTTTTTCGCGCAGCAATTCCTGGTCTTGGAACTCCTCCCCGAGTTTGATTTGCGCTGCGAGCCCGGAAACGGCTAGATCAGTAATGATCGCCAAGGGGCGAGTTTTGAACTTTGCGTAATGGGTCCGAATCGTCAGCAACGCCTGTCCAAGTTTCTCGGAATTTTTGCGTTGTGCCACTTGCAGCGCTTCACGAAACTTTGTCGTCAACGCTTTGACCCACTCAAAAATATGCAGTTTAAACGGCGCGACAATTATTACCCGACCGGGCTCAACAGCGTTAGTCACGTTCTGGACCGCTATTGACGTGTCAAAATATTTGACTGTCGCCTGTCTTGGTCCATATCCAACAGCTGGCGTCCACGTCTGCGGGCTGGCATCATTCTTGAACTTGAAGCGGAACGTCGGGGTTGTCGCGCCTCCAGTGCGGACATTTTGGAGTGGTCGACTTGGCTGCCCCGGCGTAGCGAGGACTTTCAAGGACTCGCACAAGCTGGATTTGCCACTGCCGTTCGACCCAAAAATCAGAGTGATGCGTTTTTTGAAAGAAACATCAAGTGCATCACCCAGGAGTTTGAAGTTCGCAAAACTTGAGAGTTGCTCAAGGGTGTCTGCTGAAACCGCGGCGACTCCGGCTGAGGTAAAAGAAGCAACTGTTTGATTTCCGATGTAGCTCGCCCGCCCCTGGTAGAGTGCAAACAGTGCGTCGAGAATACCCTCATCGAGAACTGATGTCCCACTTAGAGCAGCAAGGTCACAAACCATCTTGAACCACGGTTCGTTGATTTCCGCGGCAAGATCGTTTATGTAGGCAATTGCGTCTGGATGATTGGGCATTGCTCAGTTTGTTTCGAGTTCCACCTGCCCTGAAAGCAGACGCGGCAATAGTAAGTCGCGGGTACGGCGGAGGTTTTGGATTTTTTCCGATAAAATAAATGCGGATTTCCGCATGGGTCGAACAATATGCCCGAATCGGTCTGCAATTTCGCGTGTAGGAATAGGAAATTCAACACTTGTAACGGAAGCCCGGTTCAATTCCGTTTGTCCAGTTGCACCCACTCCCAAGCGCTCAAATATTTTCTGCCTTTCCATCATGGACATCCCGAAAAAATCCATATCGATATTGTCTTTGGGGCGAACGATTGTAACATGAGAATCAACGGTGCAATTCTCGGTCTCTTGATACAACTGCGCAACTCGGCCAAGTGTTCCAACGCCAGTTGAATTTATCAGGACATCACCAAACCGGATCTTTTTCTCGATGGGTATAGGCTTGGACTGTCGCCTTGCGGGTTTAAAACTTAGCCGTTGGTCCCGAATGCATTTTTGATTGAGAACCAAGGACTCACCGTTTTCATCATAAGTCGGAGAGAGTCCACGGTTCACATAGGCAGAAATCGAGGCGATTGCCACAACCTCCCACCCCTTAGGAATCTCCCCCAACGGCGAATCCACGCGCGGATGGGTTTCGTGGCCCGGGAAGCGGAAGTGGACGAACCATTCGCGATACAGGGAGAGGGCCATGGTTTCCAGAATCCGGATGCGGCGCTGGCAGTTTTCGATGAGGTCATCGTAGGCGGAAAGTATGTCGGCGATTCGGCGTTGGATGTTATAGGGAGGAATAGATATCTCCATGCCCTTTAAATTCACAATTGTTAAAGCAGGCTGGGCTACGCCGATTGTTGCTCTTCGAAGTTCGGATTTGCCTATGGGACTTATCAGCCAGTAAAAGAGAAATCGGCTATCAAAGCCATTGAAGTTACGAAACCAAGTAAGGTTTCCGTCCTTAAAATAAAAACGCTCACCGGGTTTCACGACATAAGCAGACCCAAGGGTTCCTACGGACGTGAGAAGCAAATCTCCAGGTAGAGGTGCACCAAACTTTTTCTCGATTGAGGTAAACATATTTTCTGAAATGAAAAGCTCGGTTGAGACTTCAAGGTTACCGAGAAACTTTTCGGTTATTTCCCTACCACGGTAAAATGGTACCCCCTCCGCTACATAGTCGGATGCAAAAATCCGTTTGCTCGACGTGACTTCACAAAGACTTTCAATACGTTTGGAGGACCAGGTATCCGATCTCATTTTTCAAGAATATCCAGTAAATTGATGTTGATGAGCTTTTCTAATTCAACCGCTTGTGCTGAAAGGGCAGATAGTTCTTCATTCAAGACTTCAATGGTTACTTTAAAATCCTCATCGCTCACTTTCTCCCCCGGGGCCACCCCAACATACCGCCCCGGATTCAACGACCACCCCTGCCCCTCGATCTCCTTCAGCGTCGCCGCCTTGCACAGCCCCGCCACATCCCCGTACTTCGTCTTCTTCCCGAACACCTCCTTGAGCTTCGCTTCCGCTTCTGCCCCGCCCAAGGTGAAATCCAAAGCCTCCCCACGATACAACCGCACCAGGTTCCCCAGGAACCCGATCTGCCCAGCCGTCCAATCCCGATGCGCCCTATCCACTTGCCGGTAGATATGCCGCGCATCGATAAAGAGCACGGTATTCCCCTGCTCCTTCTTGGCCTTTCCTTTATCGAAGAACCATAAGGTGCAAGGCAGGGTGACCGTGTAGAACATGTTCGGCCCAACGGCCACCATCACGTCCACCGCGCGGCTCTCGATCAGCTTCTGGCGGATATCCTGTTCCGAGGAGCGCGCATCCGAGGCCGAGTTGGCCATGACGAAACCCGCGCGTCCCTTGGCATTCAAGGCCGAATGAAAGAGCTGGATCCACAAGTAATTCGCATTATCCGTCTTCGGAAGGGCGAACGGGAAGCGGCGACCCGTACCCACCTTATCCTTCAGCTTTTCCTTGTCCACCGCGTTCACGTTGAAGGGTGGATTGGCCAATACGAAATCGAACTTGCCCGTGGCGGCGTGCGGATCGTCGTAATAGCTGTTGACCTGGCCCCCGTGCTTGATGTCGCCTTCCAGACCGTGCACGGCCAGATTGAGCCGGCACAGGCGGCCGGTCTCATCGCCCTTTTCCACCCCACAGATGGAGAGCTCTTCCGAGGGATTCTTGCGGTGCTCGGCTACGAAGCGGGCCGATTGCACGAACATGCCGCCCGAGCCGCAGGCGGGATCGAGAATTTGGCCGTGGAAGGGCTCGATGACTTCGGTGAGAAGTTTCACGATGCAGGCAGGCGTATAGAACTCCCCGCCCTTCTGGCCTTCGGTGCGGGCGAATTCGCCCAGGAAATATTCATAGATGCGGCCGAAGGCGTCGAAGTCCACGCTGGCGGGGATTTCCGAGACCTTCTTGAGCAGGTCCTTGAGCAAGGTGCCCGTGAACAGGTTGTAGGTCTTGGGCAGGACGCCGGCGAGTTGGGGATTGTGCTTCTCGATGGCGCGCATGGCGGCATTCACCTTGGCGCCGATGTCCTTTCCTTCGGGCAGGGTCAGCAGGAAGTCGAAGCGCGCTTCGGGGGCCAGGTAGAGGACATTCTCCGCATGGTAGGCCGCGGGTTCCTCAGCGCGGGAGGCGCGGCGGCTGCTGGCGCCGGTCTTGGTAAGCTTGGCGTGGAGATTCGTGAAGCTGAGCTCGGCGAAGCGCAGGAAGATGAGGCCCAATATGGGGCCGGAGTATTCCTGGGCCTTGAGGCCGGAGTTGGCGCGGAACTGGTCGGCGGCGTCCCAGAGGCGTTTTTCCAGGGAGGTGTTAGCGGTGTCCTTTTCGGAGGGGGCAATCCAGTGCAGGGGCGTTCTCGTGGTTCAGGTGGAGCCCCGCGCGAAAGGATCGGACGGGTGTTGGGGGAAAGTTGCAAAAATGCAACGAACTCTTAAACCCGGAATGGTTATACCCGCGTCCATTCGTCGGCCTGTCTGCGCAGCAATGCATGGATGATGACAGGTATTCGAGGTATGAGGGACAATACCTAACTTTTCCTCATGGCCGCCTACCCCATAGATTCCTGGAAGGGTGTTTTCCCCGTCCTCGTCGACTGGTCGAACCTCACCCCTGATCAACGCCGCGAGGCCCTATCCCTGCCGGACACCTATGTCAATCCGAAGTATAATTTTTCCACTCTCCTGGATTTGGATCCCATCCTGGATCAGCGGATTTTCGAATCCGATGCCGGCGGCAAAAAGCGCCCTACCCCGGGATTCAAGCGGATTAAAGGTTTTATCGAACGCATCGGCGCCTGGTGCGGTCTGGACCGGATCGATGTCGGCCGGTTCGTGGATCTATATACCACCTACGCGCAACGCTATACCCTGACCGGCGCCAGGGGTCTTTCCCAGGTGGCCGTCACCGCCGCGTACGGCAAGCTGCTCGGCGAGGGGGCTTTCACGGCCAGGTTAATGGAAAGCCGATCGCGCGCGCATTTCCTGGAATCGGTGGGCGGATGGAACCCGGATGGGCTCGAACTCACCGAGGCCCGCTATGGCGCCCTTAAAGCATGGTTGTCCGGATCCCTTGCCCATTCCTCGCCAAGCTTCGTCCTCAAGCCCATAACCTTCCCTCCCGCCACCCAGGGCGTGATCCCGGAAGACATCCTTTTCCTCGCCCTGGCCTATGGCGTGGCTTTGGTCGGCCGCATGCCGGACACATTAGTGCCTTTCGTCCGGATTATCGTTCCACTCCGGCGGCAGGGACAGGATCCCTCCCTCCTCGAATTCCCCGTTTTCCCTCACCAGGAAACCTGGTCGCGTCCCTTTCTGTTGGAAGACATGGAAGCCTATTTGCGGGCCCTGAAAGCCGAGCCCGCCCCCTTATTGATCGGCGGTTGGAGCGTGCCCACGGCCCATCACCGCAAGGTGGCGAAGGACTTCGGCCCTTTGCCCTATGCTCCCGGCCCCGCCGGATTCACGCCTGAGGCCCGCGCCCGCGCCGCGTGGTGGATGCTGATGAAGCTCAAGCTGGTCGAAGGCTTGGGGAGAGGGCGCAAGACGTTGCGGGCGCATCCCACGCCCCGGGCTGCCGATTGGCTGGCCGCTTCCAGGGAGGCGAGGCTGGAAGACATGCTGGCGCTTTCCCCTTGCGGCACGCGCAAGCGCCACCTGCTCCCCGCCCGCTTCGACTTCCTCGGCGATTTCGAGAGCAATCCTTTTCCATATCCGGCCTTGAGCGATCGCCTATTCGCCTGGATGGACGCCTTCTTCTCCCGCATGGAGGCGCCGGTCGAGTGGCGCAAGGCGGTAGCCGCAGCCATGGCGGGAGGCAATCCGTTCCTGGCGGATATGGAAGGCGACGCG
>JBDSWM010000346.1:0-20726 GCA_039926685.1 Fibrobacteria bacterium
AAAAATCGAATCGGAAAGGATTCCAGCATGAAGCACTCCCTCAAATCCTATTTCTTCGGCTTGCCCATCGGACTGATGATGGCTGTTTGCGGCCATGCGGCCACCGGTCCCAGCAGCTCGGAAACGCCCTATCTGACTCCCTCGATGGGAACGGTGGAGTTAACCTCCCTATTGACCGTCGGTGACGCGGTCTACAAGAACAATGGCGCGACCCCCGCCGATTCCGTCTATCGCATGGTCGGACTTCCCGACGGTTTAGGAGCGTTCGACAATGGCGACGGCACCATCACGGTCCTCATGAACCATGAGCTCGCCAATAACCGCGGCACCGTCCGCGCCCATGGCAGCATCGGGTCCTTCGTATCCCGTTGGCGCGTGCGCAAGAGCGACCTGAAGGTGCTCCGCGGCGAAGACCAGATCAAGAAGGTCAACATGTACAATGCCACCACCGGCACCTGGGCGCCCGGCACCATGGCCTTCAACCGCTTCTGCAGCGCGGATCTGGCCCCCGCTTCCGCCTTCTATAACATCGCCACCGATAAAGGTTATGCCGACGGCCGCGTATTCATGAACGGCGAAGAGACCTCCGGCGGCCGCGCTTTCGCCCATATCGTTTCGGGACCGCTGCAAGGCAATTCCTATGAACTCCCCGCCTTGGGTAATATCGCCTTTGAAAACAGCGTGGCCAACGCCGGCTCCGGCGATAAGACCATCGTACTCAGCACCGACGATACCACTCCCGGCAAGGTTTACGTGCATGGCGCCCTGAAGACCAAGGAACCAGGTCCCGTCGCTTCCGGTCTCCATGGCGGCCTCAACATGGCCATTGCGGTCCAGGGATACCCGATCGACGTGCGCGATTCCGTCCCCACTGCGGGCACGCGCTTCTCCCTGGTATCGACCACCGATTCCACCGGCACCAAGTTCCTGCGTCCCGAAGACGCGAGCTGGGATACCCAGAATCCCAATCGCGCCTATTTCGCGACCACGGATCGGTATGACCAGGTGAAGGATGGCGCGGGCACGCAAATCGGCCGCTCCCGCCTGTGGCGCGTAACCTTCGACGATATCGCCAATCCCCTCACGGGCGGCACCATCGAAGCCTTGCTCGACGGCACCGAAGCCGGCAACATGTTCGATAACCTGACCGTGGACAAAGCCGGAAACGTGTTCATCCAAGAGGATTTGGGCGGGAATCCGCATAACGGCAAGATCTGGAAATACAACCCGACCACGGATGCCCTTACCTTGGTGGCGCAACATGACGTGGCGCGCTTCGGTGATTTGGGTATTCCGGCGACGTTGCCCCACAACAACGACGAAGAATCCTCGGGCATTATCGATGTGTCCGAATTGTTCGCCGGGGTCGCGGGTTATGATACCGCCACCTACAGCTATTTCCTGCTCGATGCGCAGGCCCACAGCGCCAATCCGGATCCGGAATTGGTGGAACGCGGCCAGCTGTTGATGATGCGCGTAGCGAAGTAATCCGCGCAGGTCCCTGATTTTCGAGGGGGGGTCGGACGAAAGTCCGGCCCTTTTTAATTAATACCCCGCCTAGTACTCCCCCCCCGGTTTTCGCGCCGCCCACTCCGGCTTCCCTTGCGCCTGGGGCAACGGGTCAGGCCTATCGATGCGCAGGGGATTGTCCGTCAGCGCACGCATGAAGGCGATCAAGTCGCTCTTCTCCGAAGGGGTAAGATGTAATGAATCGGCAGGCAAGGTCTGGTTCGGAACCTTCAAGCCCAGTCCGGCGCCTCCCCCCGCATCGTAAAAATCGACCACGCCTTCCAAATCGCGGAAATGCCCATTGTGCATATAGGGAGCGGTCAAGGCGATATTGCGCACGGTCGGGGTCTTGAATGCTCCCAGCCAGGACTGGGCGGGGCGCACGTGGTACCGTCCCGAATCGGGGTCCAGGCGCCGGTTGCCGGTATCCGTGTCCTTTCCCGCGGGCACGCCCAACACTTCGGATTCGGTTTCGCGGTAAAGCGGCGGCACCGTACCGTTAAAGGAGGGCGGGAAATGACAGGTGCCGCAACCCGACTTGCCCATGAACAGGTTGAATCCGTTTTTGGCCGACGCGTCCAGGTTTGCCTTCTCCCCGCGCACATAACGATCGAAAGGCGAGTTCCAGCCGGCCAGGGAGCGCACGTATTGGGCCAGGGCCGCGGTCATGGTCGCCTCCGTGATGGCATCGGCGCCAGCCTTGGGAAAAGCCTGGGAAAAAGCGGTCACGTAGGAAGGAAGGGTTTGCAATTTGGCCGCGATGGCCGCGAAGGTGGTGTTGAACTCAGCCCGCCCCCGCACCACGTGGCCAACCTGTTCTTCCAGGATGGGCGCGCGCATATCCCAGAATTGTGCGCGCTGATAGCCCGCATATACCAGGCTGGGCGCGTTGCGCTCGCCGCTCGGTACGGCCGTATCCCCGGTGGGGCGGAAACCCGCGCTTTTCAGCAAGGGTTCGGCATAGGCGAATTCCGGTCGATGGCAAGAGGCGCAGGCCCGCTTGTTGTCGCCGGAAAGGAGAGGTTCGAAAAAGAGCTGACGCCCGAGTTTTTCCGCGGCTGGGGATGGCTTCGCGCGCAACTTGCCGTCATAGTCGAGGGCGAAGAAATCCTTGTCGAGGAAGGCCGGATCGAAAAGTCCGCGCGCGTCGGGATGGATGGCGCGTTCGGGGATAGGGCGCAGGCGGCGGGCGCGGGAATCGCCGAGCAAAGGCGCCCCTCTGCCGAGGCGCAAGGCGGCGCGGGCATCGGCCATGGCGGCATGCAACGGATTCCCCAGGCGGCGAATGAAATCGAGACGATCGAAAGCGTCGAAGTCCCGGGCCGATTCCAGCGCGCGGGCGGCCGCGTCCAGGCGGCGATCCAAGGTGGCGAAGGCACCCGGGCGGCGGGCATCCAAGCGGGCCCGGTAAAAGCCGGGAAACGCCCGCAAGGAACGGAGCGCGACGCCGGACTCTGACAGGCCATGCCCGGAAGCCGGACTATCGAAGCCGGAAAGGCCCAAGGCCAGGACCCGGATGACTTCGTTCTCCGCGGCCTCCCAGAACAGCGAGTCATCGGCGGGGGTGTAGCGCAACATACCGGTCAATTGGTCGGCGGTGAAAACCAATTGGGAGAGCGAAAGCCGGATGGCGGATCGACGGGGAGCGTCGCCGTAAACTTCCTGCTCCAATACTTGCAGTCCTTGCGGAGTCTCGATTTCGATTTCCGACGGCTCTTCATCTTCCACGATTTCGAACGGAGGGCCATTGAAAGCCTCAAGGCATTCCGGGTGCAGGGTTTCCGCGGCCGCTTCCAGCCTCTTGTAGGATCGCCGCAAGGTGTCCAGTTCCGCTTTCAAGCGGGCGGGGTCCAGGGCGCCGCTATCGGCGTCGAGATCCCGTTTCCAATGATCGGCGTATTCGCGGAAGGCTGCGATATTGCCCAATAGCCAAGCATTCGCGCGCTCGGTCGCGGTTGGAGCAGCGCCGGCAAGAGTTACGGACAGGACTAAGCTCAATACCATGAAAGGATTCATTTCTGCAACTTAGCAAGCAGCCCCGACCCGATTAAGTCAATCCTGTTACAATCCGAAGTATCGCCGGCCCGCGTTTTTGACAGCGGATTGAAACATCATCCACATCCTGCGATGTAACCGATTGCCTAGCTTTTCCTTATCAATTTTGACTTTGGCTTCCGGTTTTTCCTTCCACATTGAATAAGGACTCCCTATGCAGATTTCCCTTTCGAAGCGTTTCCTAACCGCCTTGCTGGTAGCGGCCGGCGCGGCCCAGGCCGCTCCGGGCCTAATCGCCATCGGCACCTTGGATCGGCCCGCCGATCTGTCCGGATTGGTCGACCCCGTGGAAAGCGGGCTCCCCGCGGACAATTTCGGCGGCATCGGTTCCGGATTGGCCTGGGCGGGCGGAAAGAGGTTTCTGGCCATCCCTGATCGCGGTCCCAACGCCACCAGCTATACCAATGGCCCCTTGATCGACAATACCACCAGCTATATCAGCCGCTGGCAAACCGTGGAGCTGGACCTGACCGCCGTTCCTTCCGGTTCTCTGCCTTTCACGCTTACCCCTACCCTGACCGGAACCACCCTCCTTTATAGCGACGCCTCCCTCATCTATGGCAGCACGCCCGGTCTGCCGAGCGCAATCCCTTCCGTCAACGCGGCGGGTAAGAACTATTTCACCGGCCGCTCCGATAATTTCCTGCCCGGCCTTTCCACCAATCCCGATTTCGCCCGCTTCGATCCGGAAGGCGTGCGCCTCTCCCGCGACGGCAAGAGCGTTTTCATTTCGGATGAATACGGGCCCTTTGTGTACCAATTCGACCGGGCCACGGGCAAACGCATCCGCAGCTATAACCTGCCCGATCATTTCGCCATCAGCAACCTCTCCAGCCTGGGCGCCACGGAAATCAGCGGAAACAGCAGCGGCCGCGTCACGAACAAGGGCATGGAAGGCCTCGCCATCACCCCGGATGGCAAAACCTTGATCGGTTTCATGCAAAGCCCCTTGATCCAGGACGGCGGCGACGGCGGCCGCGCCAACCGCATCGTCACCATCGATGTGGCCAGCGGCGCCACCCATGAATACGCCTACGATAATTTCATCGGCGGCACGGTGAACAAGGCCTTCAACAGCAGCGAAATCCTGGCTCTCAACAGCCATCAAATCCTGGTCCTGGAACGGGACGGCAAAGGGCTCGGCGACGGGACCAAGGCCGTGATCAAACAGCTGTGGGCCGTCGACATAGCCGGTGCCGCCGACGTTTCGGCGCTTTCCGGGGCCGCCGCCCTGCTCGCCGTCGCCCCCGCCAAAACCCTGTTCCTGGATATCTTCGCGGTGCTCCGCGCCAACGGAATCGCCGATACCCAGATTCCTTCCAAGCTGGAAGGCATCGCCTTCGGCGAGGATATCTCCATCGCGGGCGTGCTGAACCATACCTTGTATCTCTCCAACGACAATGATTTCATACCCGCCATCGCCGGTTCCAACAAATTCTTCGTATTCGCCTTCACGGATGCGGATCTCGCGGCCAATTCCCTTTCCTTCGCCGCCCAGGTATTCAATGTCGCGCCCGTAGCGAACGCCGGCGCCAACCTATCCCTGCTCCCTTTCCAAATCAATGGGGCGGTAGTGACCGGCACCGTTTCCGATGAAGACGGTGATGCGGTGGCCTGCCGCTGGTCGGAAGGATCCTCGGTTTTGAAGGATTGGTTCTCCGCCGCGAGCGGAGCCTGCGCTTTGCCGTTGTATGGCTTCAGCTTCGCGGTTGGACAGCATACCCTCACGCTGGAAGCGACGGATCTCAAGGACACCGCCTCCAGCACCATGGTGCTTACCATCGGCACGCCGCCTCCGGGACCGGTGGCGCATTGGTCCTTCGATGACGGCATCGGTGGATTCCTCGCCACGGATAAATCCGGGCACGGCTTCGATTTGGTAGCCTTGCATAAGCCCTCCGCGTTGAACCAGATTCCCGGCGTGGTCGGGAAGGGATTGCTATTCGCCCAGCCGGATTTCGAAATCCAGGCGCGCGGCTCGCGCGGCGCTTTCAATTTCACCCATGCCACCTACGAAACCATAGTCCTGAACCCGGGGACTTCCGGCGTGGTTCTGGCCAACACCAACTCCGGGCCCGGATTGGCCCAAGGGTATTGGCTCGGCATCTGGCCCGGAAACACGCTCAATTTCGTGACCGGAAACAGCCAGAATGCGGTCAAATGGAATGAAACCCGGGCGACCTCGCCCCTGATTCCCGGCAAGGTGTATCACGTGGCCGCCGTCCTCAATGACAACGGTTATAACCGCGTCTACATCAACGGTGAAGAAGCGGGAACCCAGCCCTTCGTTCCCTATGAGCCCTTCGATGGCAGGGCCGTGGTAGGCTATAAATTCGGAGACGGTATTTTTAACACCTATTTGACGCACGGTGCCGTGGATGAGTTGAAGGTCTATGATCGCGTTTTGTCCGACCAGGAAATCCGCGCTCATTACCTGGAAGTCAAACCCGGAATCGACGCCGTCAATCCTTAACCGGAATTGAAACGGCATTCCTCGACTCCCGGCCGGGATACCGATCGGGAGTCGAGGACGCTCGGCAGGTGGGGGCCTATTGCGTTGGAAATAACCCCCTCCGCCATGTTCTCTTCTACCTGGAAATCTCCTGCAAAAGCTCCCCGGCAACCTTTCCAGGAACATTCAAGGCGATTTGGGCCTGCGATACGATGCCGATGCAATTCCCTTCCGTGTCGACGACGATGACACGCCGCACCTGTTCCGTTTCCATCATTTCCAGGCAGTCCTCCAAAGTGTCCCCGGGCGAAACCGTCAACGTGGAGGAGGTCATGTACTCTCCGACTTCGGATTCCGACATGTCGGCCCCTTCCGCCACGGCCCGGACCACGATGTCCCTATCCGTAATGATGCCCACGGCCTTTTTATCCTTTTCGCTCTTGATGACGGGAATGGAACCGCAATCGCTGTCCCTCATCAACTCGGCCACTTCCATCAGCGTGAACTCCGGAGTGGCGGTCTTCAGATTCTTCGTCATGATTTCTTCAACCAACATGGTGTGCTCCTCTCGCGGGCGTTGATTCGCCCTGCCATGCAAACAAGATTCCGATGCGGGTCTTCGCAATGTGATCTTTATGTTGCGTGATTATTTTGATGCGTGATTACGGGATCCAAATTTTCTTGGCTTTCCCGGCGGAGGTAATTGTTTGGAATGAACGATACCGGACGGTTATCGAAAAAGGAGTAAACGATGATTGTGTACGAACTCTTGAAAAAAGATCATAAGAAGGTCAAGGCCTTGTTCGCCCAATTGGAAAAGACCGATGAAAGCCAGGCCGAGGAGCGGGAGGAACTCTTCCATACCCTGCACCAGGAGCTTTCCATCCATGCCATGGCGGAGGAGAAATTCTTCTATCCCGCCCTCAAGCAAGAGGAAGAGTCGGAAGAGATCGCCTTGGAGGCGTTGGAAGAACATAAAGTGGTGAAAAAACTGTTGAAGGAACTCGACGTGAACGGAAAAGGGACGAAGGAATGGGCCGCCAAACTCAAGGTCCTCCAAGAGAACGTTGAGCATCACGTAGCGGAGGAGGAGGGCGAACTTTTCGAAAAGGCGAAGGACGTGCTCGACGATGAGGAAGCGAAACGGATAGGCGAGGAAATCGAAGCCTTCAAGGCCGAGCAAACCGAGCTGGAAAACGCCTCCTGAGTTGACCTCCGAAATTCGGATCCGGTAGTCACTTCATCCAAAATCGGCGCGACTACCGGAGTCGAAGTCCCCTCTTACCCTGCGCAAACAGCCTTGACGCACCCGCGCAACCAACAATGCGTCGGATCGGCATGCATACGCGGGTGCCAGATCAAGGAAACCGTGAATTCCGGTATGGATACCGGAAGGGTAAAGGTATGCATTCCGGCCCGCAAGCCTGCCGTATGCCGTTCGGGAACGCTGGCTATCAAATCCGTGTTCCTGGCCAGAGCCAGGGCCGTGGAGAATCCGCCCACTATGGTGATGTTATCCCGTTCCAAATCGAATGGCCGCAAGGCCTCGTCCGGTTCGCCTTTGCCCAGCCCCTGAAGGGAGACGTTGATGTGCTTGCCGCCCGCGTAACGGGAAGGCGTGATCCTGCCCTTACTTAGCGCATGCCCTTTCCGCACCACCCCTACGAAACGGTCCCGGAACAAAGCCTGGGCATGCAATTCGGGATTGGTGGCATTCTCAAGCACCCCCGTCTCCAGATCGACAGAGCCGTCGCGCAGGGACGCTCCCTCCTTATTCGGTTTCTGCAGGAAGCATAGCCGCACGCCTGGCGCCTCATCGGCTGCCCGCGCGATGAGGCCCGGCCCGAAAGTCTCGACGAATCCTTCCCGCGTGCGGATGGTGAATGTCCTGACAAGGCGTTTCAAATCGGGTTTTCCGGCGGGAAGCAGCACCGCTTCCGCAGCCTGTACCGCCTGGCGCACGCGCTCCCGGAGCTCAAGCGCCCTGGGCGTGGGGACTAGCCCCCGTCCGGCCCGGACCAGCAGGGGATCGCCGGTGGTTTCCCGTACGCGCGCAAGCGCGCGGCTCATCGCCGAAGGGCTCAGATGCAAGCGCTTGGCCGCCAGGGCCACGCTCCCCTCGGCAAGCATGGCATCCAATACGGAAAGCAGATTGAAATCCAAAGCGGCCATACCGGGAAAATAACCTCATATGGCGTGAAACGCATGGATGGAATGCAAATGGTGCGTCTTCCGCCATGCCAAAAGGGGAGGTATCCTTGCCCTAGGCTTATTGGAAAGCCACGCAAAAACGGGAGTCGCCTTGAAAACGAGCATCGAAACATATGCGAGGATGGCGGGAAGCCCTGGAGGCAAACCCGCGCTTCGCTGGGTGCTGGCCACCCTTTCCCTTTCCATGCTGATGCCGTCGCTGGATACCAGCATCGCCAATACCGCCCTGCCGTCATTGGCGTTGGGATTCAACGCTTCCTTCCAGGCCGCGCAATGGATCGTGCTGGCCTATCTCCTGGCCGTCACCGCCCTGATAGTCGGTGCGGGGCGGATCGGCGATATCCTGGGGCGCCGGCGAACTTTATTGTCCGGAATTCTCCTGTTCACCGCGGCTTCCGTCTTGTGCGGATGCGCGCCCACGCTTTGGTTCCTGATCGCCGCCCGGAGCCTGCAAGGCTTGGGAGCGGCGGTGATGTTGGCGATCACCATGGCGAGCGTAGCCGGAACGGTTCCCGGGGAAAAGACGGGGAGCGCGATGGGATTGCTCGGCGCCATGTCGGCCCTCGGTACCACCTTGGGGCCGGCCTTGGGGGGATTGCTGATCGCCGGCCCGGGCTGGCGCGCCCTCTTCCTGATCAATGTCCCTTTGGGCATCCTGAATTTCCTCCTCGCCTATCGCTGCCTGCCCATCGATCAACGCGGACCAGGTGCGGACCGGCCCCGTTTCGATCATCCCGGTATGCTGGCGCTCGCTCTCGCTCTCGCCGCTTACGCGATGGCCATGACGGTTGGACGGGGGAGATTCGGCAGCGCCAACATTTCCCTGCTGGCGGCAGCCGGCCTGGGAGCCGTTCTTTTCATACGCATAGAAGCGAAAGCCGCCTTCCCTTTGGTCCGATTGTCCCTGTTCCGGAATAGCGCCTTGAGCGCGCTAGTCTCCACCGTGATAATGACCACCTTGGTGGTAGGGCCTTTCTATCTGTCGCGAGCGCTCGGGTTGAAAACCGCTTTGGCCGGGCTCGCCGTATCGGCAGGTCCTTTGGTCGCCGTGATGTCGGGCGTACCCGCCGGGCGCATGGTGGATCGTTTCGGCGCCCGGCGCATGACCATCGCCGGCATCATCGCCATGACCGCGGGCTGTCTGGCCTTGTCCTGCCTACCGGTGATAAGCGGCCTGCCCGGCTACCTCACACCCCTTGCCGCCATCACCTCAGGTTATGCCTTGTTCCAGGCCGCGAACAACACCGGAATCATGACCGGCATCCGCCCGGACAAGCGCGGCGTCATTTCCGGCCTGCTCAGCCTTTCGCGCAATCTCGGGCTGATCACAGGCGCTTCGCTGATGGGCGCGGTATTCGCCTTCGGGTCGGCAACCGGCGATTTCGCGCTGGCAGGACCCGACGACATCGCGGCCGGCATGCGCTTTACCTTCGGGGTTGCGGCGATGCTGATGCTCCTGGCCATCGCCATAACCGGATGGGAGCATTTGACGCACCGGAAATTCATTTGGCATAGGCCGTTCCGTTAATGGGGACGGCTTATTCGCCGGGGCCGTGGCCGACAGTTTGGACCCGTGGTTACGCCGCGATCTTGCGGATTCGATTGAAAACAACCGTGCGGGAGAACGGATTTCCCTGCTTGCTTCCCCATCCGTGGGAAGGGATTTTGGAAGCGGGCGGCAATCCCCCGCGCAATGCCCGCGTCAGGGATGCCGCCCCTCCACTCGAACCACGGGGAGATGTCATGTACAGTGCCAATAACGGACTAGTCGGATTGAAGATCGAAGCGGAAGACGGCCCTATCGGCAAGGTTTCCGATGTGTATTTCGATGATCATCGTTGGACCATCCGCTATCTGGTCGTGGACACGGGGACATGGTCTACCGCCCGATCGGCCCTTCTCTCGCCCTACTCTTTCGGCAAACCGGATTTGAAAGCCAAATCATTGCCGGTCCATCTCACTCGCCGGCAAATCCGGGAAGCGCCGACACAGGAATCGGATCAACCCCTTTCAGCCCAATATGAGCGCGCCTTGATGGACTATTACGGATACCCTTACTATTGGGTCGGGCCGTACGTATGGGGCGGATTCCTCTACCCCGCCCCGCCCTCACCGAACCGCGTGGATGGAACATCTCCCGACATGCTGGATAAGATGGCGGACGATGCCGATTTGGAAGGGGAGGGGAATGCCCATCTCCGCAGCGTCCAGGAAGTGAAAGGATATCACGTGCATGCTCTGGATGGGCATATCGGGCATATCGAGGATTTCCTGATCGATGAAAAGGATTGGAGCATCCGTTTCCTCGGTTTGAGCACGGCGAATTGGATGCCCGGCAGGAAGGTGGTCCTACCGCCTAAACTGCTGAGGGATATCAGTTGGTTGGACAGGAGCGTCTCGGTAAAACGAACGCAAGCGGAGATCAAGAATGCTCCCGGATATGAAGACGACTCCTTCATGATCCCGGGATTCGCGGATGCGGTGGACCGGTTCTACGGCCCGGTGAATCCGAAATCGGAAGCGGACGGAGGTCGCTGGGACGCTTGGCCCGAACCCAGATCCGGATTCTAGTCCCTTTCCAATTGCTCGTTGAAGGCTTCCATGCCTTCTTCGGTGATGCAATAACTGCCGTGATCCGCCAGAACCACGCGTCCTTGCGCTATCAGGTTTTCCAAGGCGGCCTCGATCTCGCTCTCCTCGCCAACATGCTCGATGAATTCCTCGGTGAAATGGGGGCCGTCATCGGACATGAACGCCAACAGTTTCATTTGAACTTCTTCCATGGGAACCTCTTATGTGCTTATGTGTAAAGGTGGCCCATTCTCCCATTCCCGCTTCGCGGGAACAAGGGAAGACGGCAAATGGTCGCCGATAGCATGGTTTGAGCGTGAATGCTCAAAATTAGGGGCCATTGCCCGCCAACGGCTCCGAATCAGGCGGTTTTCGTTAAGCGCGCTGCGGCCAATCTCCTATATTTAAGCTAGGCGATCTCCCGAACCCTGGCATTCCCTGCCTGGTGATTGGTCATTGCCCACCGGTTGGCAAGCGTTGCCCCAAAAAAAGAGTTCTTCCCATGACGCCCTCATCCGTTAGGATTTCCGGATTTCCCCTTGGGACTCGCTCCCTGGCATTGGCTTGCGTTTTGGGCGGGACGGCATGGGCGGCGACTCCGGTGCTGAATTTCCCCAAGCCTGACAGCGCGGGTTGGATCAGGCTTTTCCGAGGCACCAATACCTCCGATTTCTACTCCTACATGGGGAACAACCGCCAAGTGCCCAGCCAGAACAAAGCGGCCTTCCCGAACGGCACTTTCACGGTGGTTTCCGGCGACACCATCCAATCTTCCGGATCCCCGTTGGGGCTTTTGATTTTGAAACAGCCCTTCTCCCATTATCGCGTGCAGTTCCAGATGATGTGGCCGGGTAGCATCGGCAATACGGGCTTGCTTAACAAGGTGCAAGAGGACGATACCGCGCAAAGCCAGGGTTTCCCGCGTTCGATCGAATGCCAGGGCGATCCCAATCAGGGCATCGGGCAGATCTGGGCGCTGGGCAGCATCCGCGAAAACGGCAATATGGTCAATGGCGGCACCTGGGTCACCTTCCACGGCAAAAGCATCCAGCATCCGCAGAACGCGTCCGGCACCGCGCGGCAATTCGACCCGGCATCGCCGGTAATCGATTATGGCGGCGGAGGGGACCCTACCAACAACCTCATCGTAGGCAAACCCGGCTGGGCCAAGCCTAAACCAGAGGGCCTCGCCTCACAGACTTGGGTCACCGTAGAGGTGGAATCCCATGGCAAGGACACCACGCGCCATTTCGTGAACGGCGAGTTGGTGATGGAATACACCAATCCCCGCATCGCCCCCCGCGACAATGCCGGCCAGGTGATGAAGTACCTGACCGAGGGAAGGCTAGGCTGGCAATCGGAAGGTTCCAAGGTCTGGTTCCGTAATATGAAGATCATGCTTTTCCCCGAGGATCCGATTTTCGCGGCGCTGTATCCCACCACCGCGAACCGGGATTTCCGCATCCTTGCCAAACCGACCGACAAACCCCGGTTCGGACTGGAAGGCAATGTCTTGTCACTCCTTACCGGGGAAGGGCGCAAGCTTACCATTACGGGCCGGCGGTTCCACTTGAATAGCGTATCAAGCGGCGGTCTACCCGTCCGGAGCCATTCAAGAGCGCATGCCCTTCACTGAAACCGGAAAGCCGGAACCGATTCAATCATATTGGAGAAACGATGCTTCGTATAATTCCCCTGTTCCTCGCCGCCGCTCTCGCTTTCGGGCAGGCCCAGACCACGCGGGCCATCAAGTGGGCCTGCATCGGCAACAGCATCACCGAGGGTTCCGGCGCCAGTACCTCCTATCCCCTCCGGCTCGGGACCAAGCTGGGCCCGGCCTTCCAGATAGAGAACGACGGGGTTTCCGGCTGCACCTTGCTCAAGAGCGGCGATAAGCCGTATTGGACCCAGGGAAAGCTGGCCAACGTTTTCGCTCTCAAGCCGGATATCATCACCATCAAGCTCGGCACCAACGATTCCAAGTCTTATAACTGGGGCCACAAAGCGGAGTTCGCCAGGGATCTGCAATCCTTGATAGATACCCTGGGCCGGATCTCCCCTAAGCCCCAGATTTGGCTGTGCTTGCCCGTGCCGGCTTTCACCAACACCTACGGCATCAGCGGCACCATCATCGAGAACGAACAAATCCCCCTCATCAAACAGGTTGCGCAGACCAACAACCTGAACGTCATCGATTGCCATACCCTCCTGCTGAAAAAGAGCGCTCTGTTTCCGGACGGCGTGCATCCCAACGACGAGGGCGCCGATTCCATAGCCACCGCCATTTTCCGGGCGTTCAAGGAAAAAGCCACGCGCGTCGCGTGCATCGGCAACAGCATTACGGACTACGCGTTTCCGGGATCGGCCTCGGACGCGGTGGAAGCGGACGCCTACCCCATCCGCCTGAATATGCTGCTGGGACGCGGATATTACGTGGAGAACGACGGGGTTACCGGCCTCTATCTGCAGAAGGACGCGAAACCGGCCTCGTCCTATTGGGGGCCGCTCGGCAGGCTTCCCCAGGTGTTCGCGCTCAAGCCCAACATCATCACCGTCAAGCTCGGCACCAACGATTCCCGCGCGGCCGATTGGAACACGGAACGGTACCTCCGGGATTACCGTGCCCTGGTGGATACCCTGCGCGGCATATCCTCCCTTCCGGTAGTCTGGGCTTCCCTGCCCGTGCCCGCCTGGCAGGTGAACGGCGCCTGGCCTTACAGCGGCATCAGCAACGACATCATAAAGGATTCCACCATTCCCGCCATCCGCAAGGTGTCCGGCGAGAAAAGCCTTTCCATCATCGATCCCAACACGCCGTTCCAGAACCTGAAAAGCCTGGTGCCGGACGGCGTGCATCCCAACAAAGCTGGCCAGGATTCCCTGGCGCATATCTTCTACCGCGCCCTCACCGCCCCTGTGACCCGCTTGGCGGGCCGCCGCGCCCTGCGCGCCTATCCTGAAGCCTCCTTGCATGCGGGCCGCCTGGAACTGGCCTGGCCGGGCGAGCTGCCCGCACGTTGGGAATTGGTTTCCCTTACCGGCAAAATCCTGGGCACGGGTTCCATCCCTGGCGCCCAGGCCCAATCCATCCCTTTGCAGGGGCTTTCCGCCGGAAGCTATTTCCTGAGCGTGATCTCTCCGGAAGGCGTGGCGGCCAAGCGTTTCAGCTTATGAGGATGGGAATCGGCATGGCGAATCGGGTGAAACCGGTGGGCGTCGCCCTGCTGATGGCGATGGGTTTCCTGGGCGAGGCCCTCGCCGGAGCCAAATACTATGTGGCGCCTGCGGGCGACGACGCCAATGCGGGCAGCCAAAGCATGCCCTTCGCATCCATGGCCAAAGGCCAAAGCGTGGCCGTGGGCGGGGACACGGTATTCTTCCGGGGCGGCAACTACGCAATCAGCAGCTCCACGGCCGAGATAGCCATCACGCTGTCCAATAGCGGCAGCGCGGGCAACCGCATCCATTACTTCGCCTATCCCGGCGAGGTGCCGGTATTCGATTTCAAAGGTATGACGGCCCTCAAGCGCATCAAAGGCCTGCTGGTGACAGGCAGCTGGCTGCATATCAAGGGCATCGAGATGAAGAACGTGCCCCAAAGCGACGCCAACAAGGCGCATGAGGATTGGTGCGTTTACGTGGACGGCGGCAGCAACAACATCTTCGAGGCGCTCAACCTCCACCATAACATGGGCCCGGGCTTCTTCATCCAGAACGGCGGCAACAACCTGGTCCTCAATTGCGATTCCCATGACAACTATGATCCATATTCCTATGCCAAAACAACTCTCAGCACCGGCGAGATCGTATACACACTCACCCCCGGCGAGAACGCCGACGGATTCGGTTGCCATGTGAAGGCGACGACCGGCTCCGGCAACGTGTTCCGGGGCTGCCGCGCCTGGTTCAACGCCGACGACGGCTGGGATTTCATCAATTGCCTGGCCTCCGTGACCGTGGAAAACTGCTGGTCCTGGGGCAACGGCTATAAGTCGGGGACCAATCCGCCGCAAGCCACGGGCAACGGCAACGGCTTTAAGCTCGGCGGCTTCGGCAATCCCCCTGCCGGGGTTCCCGATCCGGTCCCGCAGCATACGGTGCGATTCTGCCTGGCGTTCAACAACCTGGCGGCGGGCTTCTACCAGAATCATCATCCCATCGCGAATTTCTATTACAACAACACCTCTTTCAACAACAAGGCGGCCAATTACAATCTGCTCGGGTACAATAACGGGGACGCCAGCCTGGGCATCCTGCGCAACAATATCGCCTTCACGGGAAAGGACCTGTCCAATAACACCTTGGGCGGCGGCGTCGATGCCGCCAACAACTCCTGGAACCTATCTTCCCTAACCGTATCCAGCGCCGACTTCGCGGGCATCGACACCGCGGGAGTCTATGCCCCGAGGAAATCCGACGGCAGCCTGCCCGCCATCTCTTTCATGCAGCTGAAAACCGGAAGCGACTTGATCGACAAGGGTGTGGACGTGAAGCTGGCGTTCAACGGCAAGTCTCCGGATCTGGGCGCCTTCGAATCCGGCACGCCGACCGTTATTTTGAATGGCCGCAAGCCGCGGGCTTCCTTGGTGGCATCCCAGGCTATCGATATAGGAGGGTACGACGCGAGGGGACGTAGGATGAGGACTTTTCTACCTGGTCCCGGCCATCACCGGGCGGGAGGAACCGTGCTGCTTATTCCAGAAACCGGCCCAAAGAATTGAAATAACTCCCGGGATCGCCAGCTCCGGAGGGATCCCCGGCATCCGTCTGGCCGCCGCTCAATAAATCCGCCATGGTAGGGGTTTCCGCGCCTGCGGAATCCTCGGCCTTATCGAACGCATCCAGCATATCCCCGAACAGGTTGGGCGGCTGGAATTTTCCGGTCGGTGAGGTATGCGCCTTCTGATAATCCAGCGCTTCCTGGCTCAAATGCACCGTATCCGCGTTGGCCGAACCGTCCTTCCCATCCGGCTTGGGCGTTTCCTCCGTCTTGACGGGATTCAGGGAGGCTTTGGCTGCCGCGATGGTTTTAGCGTCGATTCCGAAGTTGGCGCCGTATTGGGCGATTAGCGATTGAAGGGAGGAAATGGCCATGGTCGCTCCACTGCAAGAGTACCGGAAACCCGGTATCCCCTATATCGGCATCGCGGCGCTATTCTTGAATTCAGGGCACCCTTTGAAATCCCAGCGGCAGGTGCTTAATGGAAGATTCTTAAAGGGAGGTGCGGATGCGGAATCGGTAGGGAGATCCTTCCGCCCCCAGGATCAGCACGCCTTCCTTGCCTTCGAACCGGACTGGACCCGGCCCATGCTTGCCCCCGATGCGGATTCCGTCCACGGAGGCGCCCAGTTCGCTGCCCCTATCCTGAACGGAAATGCGCCCACCCTGCAGGTCGATGGTCACATGATGGCGGGAAATCTGGGCCGGGTCCCGGTCCTCGATTTCGAAATGGTTGTACAGGAATGGATCGCTGCTTTTGCGCCCGACCTTGAAGGGGAAGGTCTTGATGGCGAAGGGATTCGCGGGAATGGCGGCGATGGCTTCTGGGGTCAGACCTTCGATGGAGAAGGTTTCGGCCTTGGCGGCCGGGTCCTTGAGGTTGGCCAGGCGGCCGGGATGCTTGGCGCTCGGGTCCAGGTTCGCGATGATGGAATTGGCTTCCCGCAGCCTTTCGAAGATGATTTTCAGGAATTTGCCGAACACGTCCGGGCTTTCCTTCATGGCTTCGTACAGATCGTCGCGGTGGAACTCGCGGACCACGGTCTCCACCACCGCCGTAACACTGGCGCTACGGGGTAGATCGTCCACCATGCTCATCTCGCCGAAGGTGGCGCCTTTATCCAGGTAGGCGATATGCACTTGCTTGCCGTTGCTTTCCTTGGAGACGGCGACCTTTCCGGATTCGATGATGTAGGCGGACTCGCCGGCATCATGTTCGCGGATAATCAAATCTTTGGCTGCGTACCGCCAGGTCTTAACCACGCCATCCTCCGGAAAAACAGGTGTTGCCGCTATATTATAGCGTGAAAAGGCGGGTTTTCAACGGAAATGTGGCCGGGTGAGGGCCGCTATTTTACGGCGCGGATCAAGGGCTCGGCGGGAACCGTCTTGCCGTCTTCCCGCAGTACGTCCACTTCCACTTTCAGCTTCTGCGTCCCGCCCCCGTACAGCACGCCCCGCAAGGGGCTCACGTCCGAGAAATCGCGGCCCCAGGCCAAGGTGATATGCTGCGGTCCGGGCAGCATCAGATTGGTGGGATCGTAATCCAGCCAGCCGGTGCCGGGCGCGAATACGGAAACCCAGGCATGGGTGGCGTCGGCCCCGACCAGTTTGGGCTTGCCCGCCTTGGGTATGGTTTCGATGTACCCGCTGACGTACCGGCCCGCCAATCCCAGGCTGCGCAAGCACCCGATCATGAGATGGGAGAAATCCTGGCATACTCCGCAACGGGTCTGGAACACCATTTCCAAAGTGGTTTGCAGGCTGGTGGAGCCGGGGATGAACCGGAAATCGCGATGGATGCGGCGCATGAGATGGTAAACGGCTTCGCCCAACGACCTGCCCGCGGGAAAGGAAACGATGGCGTATTCGCGCAGCTCGGAGAAGGCTTTGACCATGGGCGAATCGATCGCGAATTGAATCGCGTCCTGGGCTTCCGGAGTGGCGGCCAACCTTAAGGTTTCCGCGGCTTCTTCCCACGGCCTGGTTTCGGGCGGCGTCTCCCGTTCGGCCCAGGAAACGTCCACGCGGCTCTCGGTGCAAATCTCGAATCGCTTGTGCGCTCCCGCCACCTTGAAGATGGCGGTGGGATTGCCGAAGAAATCCGGCTCTTCCTGGAAATCCTCGACTCGCGGATTGGAGTCGATGGAGAAGGAAAGCAGCCGCTGGCCAGGGAGCTCGCGCGGGCGCAGGCGCGCCTGGTTGACGCTGAGCTCGCACTCCTCGGCATAGACGTAGATGGTGCGATGGCGGATGGTGTATATGGGCATGGCGGTTCTTAGGCTTTCAGGTCCATTCCCGCAGGGACTGGGGCAACGGAATGGGCTGGAAGAATTCCCGCGAGAGATAGTCGGAGATTTGCCCTAGCCAGCCTTCCAGGCTGCTGAGCAGGTGTTCGAACGCCTCGTTGCCGCCCGCGCCCATGATGCCGCCGTGATCGGAAGTTTCGAATACGCGCACCGAAGTCAGCGCCTTGAGGGCGGTTTTCTGGCAGGCGGAAAGCGAAACCGAATCGGCCAGGGGGAATTGCGCGAGCTCATCGGCGAAGCGGGCCAATTGGAAGGCGATGGAACGCGGGTTCAATTCGTCCGCCACCAGCAGATCCGCCACCGCGCCGGCCTGCATGTCCCGCTGGTACCGTTGGCGGTACATGAGATCGCTGTCGTGGAAATTCAACAGGGACTTCAACAAAAGATCGGATGGTTTGAGGTTCCCCCCCAGGGCCGCGATCAGGATGCGCACCGTAGCCTGCGCCCGTTCCACATGCCGGCCCATCATGATGAACCGGCGCACCGGGCCCAACGCTATGCATTCCGACTCCAGCCCCGAAAGGCCGGAAAGATGCAGGATGCCGCGATCCAGGCGGATGAGGGCTGCGACGGGACCTTGCGGGCCGAACCCGAAAGGATCATTCTCCGGATCCAGGTCCGCTCCGGCCGCTTCAGCGTTCGCGAAGAGGAGCAGGGAATTCACGGCCAGCCAGCAATCGTCCGGTAGAAGGTCGCGCACGGCGCGGGCGGTGCGGCGCAAGGCCGTATGGTTGAAAGCGGGGGAACCCAAAGTGGTCTCCTCCGAGAGGGAAAGTTCCAATTGCTCTTCCAGCCCGGGGACGTCGCCCGAGGGAGAAGTGAAGGTGGGTTGGTAAGCGCGGAGCATGCGGATCCAATCCGGGGCGCCTTCCAGGCGGGGGCGGTCCCATTCGCTGGCCTGGCGGAAGATTTCCCGCCATACCCGCGATTGGCAGGCCAGGCGTTCCTGATAACGGCCGAACCAGAACAGGTTCTCCATGGCATAAGCCGGCAGGGGCCCTTGATATCGGTTAGGACGCAGCGGCACGGCCGCGAGCTCGGGAGTGGCGGCCCAGGCCACCGGTTCCGAAGAGAGGATCCAGGTATCCTTGCTGATACCCCCCTCCTGGCCGGTGACTTCTATGCTGTTCTCCTTGGAGGCCACGCGCGATAGGCCTCCCGGCATCACCGAGAAGGATCCGCCCACGGCGGTAAGGAAGCTGCGCAACACCAGGGAGCGCGCCTCCAGTTTGTTGGAAATGAAGCAAGGGGCGGTGGAAGGCTTCAGGGATTCCTGCGCCAGGTAAAGCTGGGGCTTGGCGCGGATGCGGATCAGCAGCTTTTCGCGCTGCTCGCGCGTCAGCTTGTTGACGAACCACGTGCTGCGTTTGGGACCTTGATACAGGGGCTTGATCACCATCTTGTCGAAACGGTCCAAGGCGGCCTCCCGCTGGCTCTTGTCTCCGCACCAATAGGTCGGCACCGAAGGCAGGAGCAGATCCTGCCCGAACAGATGCTTGCTGATGGCGGGAAGGAAGGACATCAGCCCCGAACCGCCCAGGATGCCGCTTCCGAGGGCGTTGCACACCGTAACTTTGCGGTTACGCACGGCTTGGAGCAGGCCAGGCACGCCCAGCAGGGAACTGCCGTTCAATTCCAGCGGATCGCAGAAGGTATCGTCCACACGGCGCAGGATCACGTCCACCTGGCGCGGGCCTTCCAGGGAAAGCAGGCGCACGCCCCCGTCCTTGGGCGTCAGATCCGATCCGCGCACCAACGGCAGTCCCAGGTAACTGGCCAGGTACGCTTGCTCGAAATAAGTCTCGTTCTCGGGTCCGGGGGAAAGCAGCACCACGAATGGATCGCGTACGCCCGGAGGGGCGGCCTCCACCAGGCTCTTGCGGAAGGATTGGAAAAAACCGTCCAGGCGGTGCACGCCGGACTGCCGGAACAGGCTGGGGAGCGTGCGGCTCAGCACCGAGCGGTTCTCCAAGGCATATCCGTAGCCGGAAGGGTTCTGGCCGCGATCGCTGACCACGCGGAAACCCCCGTCGGAATCGCGCACCATGTCAGCCGAATAAAAGCGCAGCATGCGCTGTTGGATGGAGGGGTTGCCGCTGCATGCCCTTTGGAAGCCGGGATGCGAATACAGGAACAGCGCGGGCAGCAGTCCCTCGCGCACCAGGCGCCGCGGACCGTAAACGTCGCGCAGTATGGCGTCGAGCAATTCCGCGCGCTGGATGAGGCCGCGCTCGGCGGTTTCCCACTCCTTGCTTTCGAGGATCAGGGGAATGGGGTCCAGGGACCAGATACGGTCGGCGCCTTGAGTGTCCCCGTAAACGTTATAGGTGACGCCGTTAAGGCGCAACTGCTCGGCCAAGGCCTGCTTGCGTCGGCGCACGTCTTCGGATCCCAATTCGTCCAGGGTGCTGGCCAAACCGGTCCAGGCCCCGCGCACGGCGCCCCCGCGCGCCATCATCTCATCCCAGCCTCCGGGGGCGGGATGATATTGCTGGAGCAGTCCGACGGCGGACCCCTGTTTATCGGCGGGTTCGGGATTCACGGTTCCTGCTGATGATAACAAACCGTGGATTCAGACTCAAGCGCAGCGTTGGGAGGCGCATCAATGCGCCCGCAAATCCAGGGTAAAGGGATGGTCAGGATTCACAGCCGGGGTTTTCAGCCGGATCGGGCCGGGTTGATGGCCGCGATCCTCGAAGCGGGAGGAACGCCGGGCTTCCGCCTCGGCCGCGTTTACGGGAAAGGTCAAATAATTACGGCCGGCGGGATGCACTACATGGTAGGTGCAGCCTCCCATGGATCGCCCGCTCCAAAGGTCCACCACTTCGAAGGAAAGGGGCGAGTGGATGGGAATCATGGGATGGAGGGCGGAAGGAGGCTGCCAAGCGCGGAAGCGCAC
>JBDSWM010000347.1:0-13686 GCA_039926685.1 Fibrobacteria bacterium
GGGCTATAAGGGCCTGGCCAATTGGGACTTGATAGCGTTGGCCAAGTCCAAGGCCTCCATTCCCGTGATCGGCAACGGCGACATCCTAAAAGTGGAAGACGTGGTCGACAAGCTGGAGCGCTACGGTGTGGACGGGGTGGCGGTGGGGCGCGGAGCGATGCACAATCCCTGGATCTTCAACCAGATCGCGGATCTATATGAAGGCAAGGTCCCCAAGGAACCTACCCTGGAAGAGCATGCCGCCCTCTTTGCCATGTACTATGATCTGTTGCGCGAAGAGCAGGATATCGAAGGTCGCATCCTAGGCAAGCTGAAGCAAACCGGGGCGCGCGTGCTGAAATGCCTGCCAGACTGCAAAGGCGCCCGTACCGACGTGCTCCGCTCCGATACCATCGCCGCCTTCTTCGACAACCTGCACAAATTGCTGGCCGGCATCTCCAATTACCAGGGCCGCACCCTCGAGCAAGTGCGCGAACTAAACGGAAAAGACGCCAACGAAATCGTCTTCGGCAAAGACTACAAGAACTAGGCGTCAATCGCTTCCGCTGGAGGGAGCTCCACTGGAGCCCTCTTGGAGCGCCCCCGCACCCCCGGCCCGCCAATCTTCAGTGAGAAGATCCAATCTTGATCTCCCCGAACTCCTGCAACTTGGACAGGATAGACTCCCGAATCTCGTCGCAGCGTTTCTGGGTCGCCCCTTCGAAACGCGTCACCAGGCTGGGCTGCGTGTTGGAAGCCCGCACCAGGCCCCAGCCGTCAGGGAACAGGATGCGCACGCCGTCTATGGCGATCACCTTAGCGGTCCTTGAATAATATTCGATGGCTTTTTCCGCGATGCGGAATTTCTCCGCGTCATCCTTGCATTCGCAGCGGATTTCCGGGGTATTGAAATACTTGGGCACCCCGGCCAATAGCTCCGAAGGCTGCTTGCCGGTCTTGTCCAGGATCTCCAGCATGCGGCAGCCGGCATATATCGCGTCATCGTAGCCGAAATACTTGTCGGCGAAAAAGATATGGCCGCTCACTTCGCCCGCCAGCGGGGCCTTCTCTTCGGCCATTTTCTTCTTGAGCAGGGAATGGCCCACCTTCCACATGATGGGCTGGCCGCCGTCCTTGGCGATTTCCTGCTCTAATGCCATGGAAGATTTCACCTCATAGATGATCTTGGCGCCGGGAGATGTCTTCAGGATGTCCTTCGCGAAAATCAATGTCAGCAAATCGCCCGGGATCAAATCGCCTTTTTCATCGATGATGCCGATGCGATCGGAGTCCCCGTCCAGGCCAATGCCTATGCGGGCGCCCGTGGCCTTGACCTTTTCGGAGAGTTCCACGACGTTTTCCCAGATGGTCGGGTCAGGATGATGGTTGGGGAAGCGGCCGTCCACGGTATCGTTGATGGCGATGACTTCCGCCCCGATGCGGCGGTATACCTCCCGGGCGAACAAGGCTCCGGTGGCATTGGCGGGATCGAGCACGATTTTAATCGGCTTGGAAAGCTTGAATTTGGACTCCAGCATCTTGATGTAGGCTTCAGTGATATCCTGGCTTTCGCGCTTGCCCTGCCCGCTTGCGAAAACGCCTTTGGCCGCGCGGGCCTGGATATCCACGATGTCCGATCCGAATATGGTGGTCTTACCGATGCCCAGCTTCAGGCCGTTGTATTCCTTGGGATTATGGCTGGCCGTGATCATGGCGAAACCGTCGATGGCGAGGTGGAAGGCGCTGAAATAGCACAAAGGCGAGGTGATGATGCCTATGTCCACCACGTCGATGCCGGTGGCCAGAACACCGGCGATGAAGCCGTCCTTGATCTCGGGGGTATGCAAGCGTACGTCCCCGCCCACGGAGATTTTTTTCAGTCCGCGTTCACGGAGCACGGAACCGAAAGCCATGGCGATGCGCCGCACCGTGTCCGGGGTCAGGTCCTGGGGATGGAGGCCGCGGATATCGTATTCGCGGAAGATAGAGGAGTTCATGGGGATGTTCCTATTGTCATTTATCATTATGGAATCTCTCCGGCGAAGCCGGAGCGCTTTAGGCTTCGATCACTGTATCTTTCGCGATAACCACGATGCCAGTGTCAGTCACGTGAAACCGCTCCCGATCCCTATCCAGGTTCACCCCCACCTCGAAACCAGGAGGTATCTTGATGCCTTTTTCCACGATGGCGCGATGCACGCGCGCGCCGCGGCCCACATCCACATTTGGGAACAGGATGGAATCGGTCACCATGGCATGGCTATGGATCTGGCATCCCGGGGAAAGGATGGAATGGATGGCGCGCCCGCCGGAAAGGATGCAACCTTCGCTGACGATGGAATCGTAGGAGGCGCCGCGGCGGCCTTCCGGATCGCTTTCGCCGAATACGAATTTGGCGGGAGGCAGGTTCCAATTCACCGTGCGCAGCGGCCATTTGGTGTTGTATAGGTTGAAGATCGGGGATACGGCGCAGCAGTCCATGTTGGCTTCGAAAAAGGCCTCCAAGGTCCCGATATCCTTCCAATAACTCTGGCTATGCTCGGTTTCGCCCTTGATCCGGTTCTCGTTGAAATCATACACGTAAACCGGATGGTGATTATAGATGGCGGGAAGTATGTCACGGCCGAAGTCATGGTGGGAGTTGGCGATTTTGCTGTCGGAAAGCAGCTCCCGCACCAGGAACTTGCTGTTGAAGATGTAATTGCCCATTGATGCCAGCGACCAGCCCGGCCTGCCCGGCATGGACTTGGGGCGGCTGGGCTTCTCTTCGAAGCCGATCATGCGTCCGCTTTCGTCGATTTCCACCACGCCGAAGCTGCGGGCCTCGTCCTGCGGCACCGGGATGGCCGAAATGGTGGCCAGGGCGCCTTTATTGATATGGTATTGCAGCATTTGGTTGACGGCCATCTTGTAGATATGGTCGCCGCCGAAAACGGCGACATGGTCCGGCCGCACGTCCCGGATGAGATTCACGTTCTGGTAAATGGCGTCGGCCGTGCCCATATACCAGGAGTTTCCGATCCGCATCTGGGCGGGAACCATGTCCACGTATTGATCCAGATTGCGGTTCAAATCCCAGGCCTGGGATACATGCCGATTGAGGGAATCGGATTTGAATTGGGTGAGGATTTTCAGCTGGTAGAACCCGGAGTTCACGAAATTATTCAAAACAAAATCGATAACCCGGTATTTGCCCGCAAAATGCACGGCCGGCTTGGCGCGGTCATTGGTCAGGGGCTGCAGTCGCGATCCTTGGCCGCCGGCCAGAATCATCGCTAACAAGTTTTCCATGTAAACTTAAACTTTCGGGGGTAGAGGGGAGCTTCTTTTGCAAAGAGGACCCGGAAAAGGGCTCGGTAGATTAAAACCCATCAGTGGCGGAAAAAGTAGGATTTACGGCGATTTTGCGCAAGTATAGGGATAGATTAAGAAAAAGGGTTTCCGGGATGAATCGGGAAAATCTTGTTTCAATAGGTCGGATAAGAAAAGGGACGCTCCTGCCGGAGCGTCCCCAATCGGAACTGGTAGTGCGTAGGGGAGTTGAACCCCTGCTTCCGCCGTGAGAGGGCAGCGTCCTAACCACTAGACGAACACACCAATGCCCTTACATTTAATAAGAAAAATCACTTTTTGCCATGGTGGGTTATTACTTTTTCCAGTTAATTACGGCAATTCAGGCACATTTCCAGCGGATCACCGGGTTAACCCTGTATCTGACGGTAATGCAAAAGGCCGGTTTTTTTCGGAGTGCGAAAAGCGCACGGTGAGGGGATCATCAGTTATGCGGAATTTCCTTTTTGGATTGTTTTTGGCCGTGGTCACCGGGCAAACCGTCCAGGCGGCCTGCACGGATACCACCATATTGGTCCAAGCCGGCACCGCTGGCTGGGACAATACCGCCAAGATCTACAATCCCAACGCCTCCAACGCCCTCAATAATGTCATAAATAACTGCACTGATGCGATCATGACGGTTACCCTCAAGTTCAACGGGGACACCCTGAAGATGGCGAACCGGATTCAGGTCACCAATCGAGCAAACCGATCCACCGCTCTCATCGGCAAAGGCGTGAGTGACTCCCTCCTAACCTTGATCGACACCAGCACCACCGATCCCCAGATAATCAACATCGCTTCTTTGAACAGAACCAGCCTTTCCAATCTGGGATTTGCGCGCAAAGGCATCAACCAGTCCGGCTCGACGGTGCTCATCGCCGCGGACAGTTCTTCGGTTTCAGGCTGCCATTTCTGGATGGCCGACAATTCTTCTTCCGGTACCGGACCTTTGCTGGATATCACGGCAAACGCGGTTTTGGTGGAGCATTGCCTGTTCCGCGCCCCTCCCGAAGACTCCGGCCGCTCGGTAGCGCTCCACACCAGCGGATCCGCCCACCGTGTGGAAATCCGCGCCAACGTGTTCTTCAGCACGCAATTGTATTTGACCGCCACCGGGGCCATCCATGTTATCGCCAATACCTTTGCCGGTTCCAGAAACAAATACAACGCCATAATCGTCGGAAACCTGGTGAACACGCCGGAAAAGAATATCAACCTGCAGCATAACCTGTTCGCCTTCAAGGTGGATACCTTGCCCCCCGTCTATTTCAGCGGAACGACCACCAGTACGGATAGCATCTTAAGGAACGCGTGGTCGCTGGGCAAGTCTGGCCTGTCGCTAGCCGTCAATTCCACCGGCGCGGCAATCACCTTGAACAATACCTCGGGAGCTGGCAACACCCTTAATGTCAACACGCCCCTGCCGAAAGGTTTCTCCAATTACGGTCCCAATTCTTTTAATGTGAAGGATTACCCGCTTACCCAACTCCGTACCGAATCGAATTCGACCTTGGCGCACAAGCATGCCGATTTCGGGAAAATTTTCCAGGCCTTCGCCACCTCGGTCTGGACGACCATGTCCGACATAAAAGATTTGCCCGCCAGCAAGCTGTATTTCCCAAGTTCCACATCGCCATTTTTCGCCGGTAAAACCTGGGGAGCCAACATCAAGGTTGGCGCCTTTGTGGATAAGGATAGCTACGAACCCCCGATGCCGTTGGTTTCCGGGGCTCGCGGATCCGCCTTGAAATTCAGCCTCTTCCCCTCGGATAGCACCAAGATCCTTTTGACCCTCCGCAGCTTCGATGCCAATTATTACAAAACCGCCACCTGGGTGCCGGATATCGTGAGCTATTGCTTCAGCGATACGCTGGCGAAATTGACATCCTCCAATGATACCACCGCCTTGAAGGCCGCCCGTGCGTATTGCCTCCGCAAGAGGTACCAAGTCGACGACACCGTTCTTTCGGTTCCCAGGGAAGTTCGCAATGGGGGAGATGTTTACGTCAAGATCCTGCATTATCGGGGCGCGGTTCAGGCGGCCGTACAATCGGACGCCGTCATCGCCACGGTCAGCAATGTTCCGGCCTTTCCCCTCAATGATTTGAAGCTGACCGTGGTGGACTCGCTAAGCGATTTCAAGGCAGGCACGGCTGCTGTGAGCGTGACCCATGGAAGCGAAGTCATCGACAGCATAAGGGTTGTTACCGCAACCGAGGGCGGCCAAGCTGTAAGCACGGTTTCCAAACCCGTTTCCGGCGCAGGGGCCTTGAGTTTCCCCATCACCGTCGCGACCAAGGGGACCTATGTCTTCTATGCGGTCCCGGTCGCCGTGCTTGCGGGGGGTACGGTAAAGGCTGGTCAAGCCACGCCCAATTCGCAAGCCATCGCCTTCAAAGCGGATACAAGCGATGTCGTTTACCTGACGTACAAAACCGGCAGCTGCGTTGGGGCGGATGGAAGCCCAAGCAATGCGTATTGCAGCATGGACTCGGCTCTGAGCGAAATTTCCAAGCGGAAGGGGACGACCATCGTGGTCACACGCGAATCCCTTCCCCTCGACACGGTGGTGATAGGCGGGGCGGATGAGTTTCCAATAATCATTACCAGCGCCATTGACTCGGCTACCGGCAAATATGCTTACCGGCCCATTTTCCGAGGCAACAACAAGGAAGCGGTCAGCATCACCCGCAAGAACGTCACGTTGAAAGGGTTCTTCATAGACATGCCCGTCGGCAGCACCAAAACGGCCATGAGCATCAAGGCTTCCGGTACTCTTGTAGACGGCAATATTTTTCGCGCCACGGCCAGTGGAGCAGTGGATGGTGTAGCCGTCAATATCGCAGCACCCGCCTCGGCTGAAGTCCGGTTCATCAACAATATCATCTGGGCTTATGCCAAGAATATCCAGCTCACCAATCCCACTACGGCGAATATCCGGATCATGAACAACACCTTCGCCGAGATCGCGACCTTGAATTCCGGCAAGGGGATCGGCATCTCCTCGACCGGTCCTGGACAGGCTTCGGCCATTGTCGCGAACAACTTTTTTTCCGGTATCGAGAATCCTGTCGACGTGAGCTTGGATCATGATTCCCTACTGACCTTGGATCATAATGTTTTCACGAGCAAACCGAATCTGCGGGGGATCAATGAAACCGGGTTGGACACCAGCAAGTACGAACTGAAAGCCGCGGATATCTGGAACGCATCGAATTACGTGATTAATCTTAACAGGGAGTTGTTCGATGCTATCGATTGTTCCGATTTGAAGGCTTGCAATCCTCTTTACGCAGGCAGCTCCTCCGCGACCTATGGGACCACCGTTGCCAATGACTACCTAGGCAAGGCCCGCGTCAATAAAAAAGAAGTAGGCGCCTATGAATTCGACGCGAAACCGAGTTCCGTACTGGGCATATTGGATATAGTCCCGAAATTATCCGGGAATTCCGAGAAAATCAATTTCGTGGTCACGGCCGAAACCTTCGATCCTGCTGACGGGGAGGCCGATTCGGTGCATGTATTCTGGTCCACCACCAATTTGGCGGGTAAGATTACGGCTTCCCTCGCCAACATCCCCAGTACCATGAAGAAAAGCTATCCCATTTCCAAGCTTCTGGCGGGAAACTTTTCCGATGTCGCGGACAACATCAAAGAGGAAAACACCCTCTTCTATTTCTATGCAGCCTTGGGGAGATACACCGGAACCGAGCGCAAACTGGGTTATGCCTACTCGAATACCATCACCTCGGAAGGGAAAGTGGATACCTCGACATGCGATTTTTCGGTGTCCGCTTCCGCATGCCCCAGCGATGGGGGCGTTTTCGTGCCCACGAATCCCGCCTTCTCATCCCTGTTCAAAACCCGGATTACCATGAGCGAACCAGTGAAAGAAGGAGATGGGACATTCGATAATCCCGTGTTCTCGGATATCGCCAACCCCCTGTATCAAAGCCTGGATTTGACCTCACCCATCCAGATGATGACTTTTAATCCCGATATCAAAGGGCTTGGAGATAGCGGTACGAAGCAGATGTTTACCGCCACCATAACCTTCGACGGCGCTCCGTCCTTGGAAGGGAAGGATCTTTTCCTCATTCCTGAGGATACGGCCGCCATGCCCAGCCTGATAAACACCTGGAGCATCGCCCAGGCCGACGGGAAAACGACCATCGTCATCCAATCCACCCTTAACGGCACTCAGCGTTACGCTTTCGGCAAACTGCAGGGAGGGAAGCTGCCGGGAATCATCGCGAGCACGGAAGAGACGCCTCCGGTTTTCGATTTAATCGACAATAAGGACAGCACCATGCTGCATATCCCCGTGAAGATCTCCGGAACCGGATTCAATATCGCGAATCCCCTGATGCTGATCAGCGTAGTACCCGCCGGCAGTTCGGTACCGGACGTATTGAGCGGCCATTATCATAGCAGCACGGTGGTCTTGACCAATGGATTCAACAAACTGGAAAACGGGCTCAAGGAAAGCCGCTTCTACCAGTATTATAAAAAGGCCGCCTCGGCGGAAGGCATTTCCACTTATACGGCCGGGCAAAAGAAACCTTTCCTGATGGACACGGCCTTGAGCGCGGAAAACTTCGCTTCGGCCACGTTTAAGGATGCGCAGGACCTCTCGATTGACGGAGGCAAACTGGGAGAGATGACCGTCTGGCTTCCGATATCCAGGAGTTTCAAGACAGCGGAAAATTATACCCCGACGGAAGGCAAAGCTACCCGCAGCCTGGAAGTGGTATATACCATATTCGATGGCGAGCAAATCTCGCGCAGCAGATCCTTCATCCGAACGCGTTTCAGCCAAGCGGATATCCATTTATCCGAGGATTCCACGTACAAAAATTCCTCCAATTCCAAGCCCGTATGGAACCTGGTCGGATATCCTTGGAACGAAAAGTCAACGGAGCTGTCTAAGCTTTTCTTCGATGCCGGTAAATGGGATCACGACCATATGCGCTTGATCCAATATAAGGGAACCGGCAGCGGAGCTGAGGCCTTCGATGCCTATGAGGGTACCAATCCCGATGTGATCAAATTCGAATCGGGTCGCGCCGTATGGACCGGGTCCACCAATGCCTATACGCCCCACAGCTTAGACGGCAACTCGCTCGATTATCGGCCTTTCAGCCTTGAACTCGCCGCGAATCGTTGGAACGACTTTTCCCTTCCTTTCAACTGCGCAATGTATTGGAAGGATATTCTGGATTCCTCTCTGCTGACCGAACAGTCCTTGACCGCCTTCGTCTATGACATGAGCGGATCAGCGCCCGAGTGGAAGGCTCTTAGCGCAGGCAGTCCGGCCTCTTCCAAGCCCGGATCCGTCTTATTGCCCTGGCAGGGATTCACGGCCAGGCCGGACATTTCTGTTACCCTGAAATTCCCGGTTCTGGATACCACCCGCTCCCTCAATGGCACGGCGGCGGCAAAGATGGCCGCCAAGACCGGCGCTGAGACGAAGGCCGCCGCAGAAGGCGGGGTTCCGGCTTGGAATGCATCGGTGCAAGCCTATAGCGGCACGGCCTCCATGTCGCTCCTAATCGGCAAAGGAGGTCAGGAATACCGTTTCGGTGAAGCCCCCAATATTCCCGGCCAGGATTTCCGCATCGCGTTGAAACGGCCGACCCCAACGGGCGAGGAAAAGGTGTCGCAGCTGATTCAAACCGATGAAGGCGATTGGCAAGGGCATTGGGCCCTCGCAACCGAAGCGGACAAAAGCGCCAAAGGCATCAGCCTGCGCATATCCCAGTCCACCCGTAACATCCCCCTTTACCTGGTGGATGTGCTGCACAAATCGGCCGCTCCCCTGAGCGCTGAAACCCCCATCCAGATTTCCGGGGAAGAGCTCAGGACCAACGATTACCAAATCGTGGCGGGCAGCAGTGAATATCTCAAGTCGGTACTGAATGGATTGGCCCCCCTGCATTTGCTGGCCTTGTCCAATTATCCCAACCCGTTCGCCGGCGCCACCTTGATCCGCTACGCCTTGCCTGAAAGCTTCGGGGAAATATCCTACGAGCTGAAAGTGCGCGACTTCCGGGGACGAACGGTTTGGGAGAAGACGATCAAAGGCGGCAACGCCTTGAGCTATTCCTGGGATGGCCGGGACAGGTTGAATTCGCCTTTGCCCGCGGGCGTGTATACCCTTTCCCTGGAAGCCGCAGCCGTGGGGAAACCGGTTTTCAAGGCCAACCGCAGAATCCTCAAGCTTTGAACCGGCCGGGCTAAGCTTTACCGGCCGTGTGCCGGTCTTACCTGATGAATAAGAAGGCCCGAACCGGAATTCCGGTTCGGGCCTTTGCTTTTCCGCCTCCGTGAATCCAGCCGCTACTTGTCGGAATATTCGGCCTGGATGGAGATGAATTGGGGAAGATGCGCCAGGAAGACGTCCACCATGCGCGGATCGAAATGCTTGCCCCGGCCTTCGGTGATGATTCCCACGGATTGCTCCATGGAAAACGGAGGCTTGTAGCAGCGCTTCATGGTCAAGGCGTCGAAAACGTCGGCGACGGCGGTGATGCGTCCCATCAGCGGGATTTCCTCGCCCTTAAGGCCCCGGGGATAACCGCTGCCATCCCATTTCTCATGATGGGACATGGCCACGGTTTCGGCGACCTGCAGCACGCGGGAGTTGGCGTTCTTGAGGATTTGACCGCCTATTTCCGCGTGCTTTTTCATGATTTCGAATTCCTCCGCCGTCAACCTTCCGGGCTTGAGGAGGATTGAATCCGGGATGCCGATCTTGCCGATATCATGCAGCGGGCTGGCCTTGCACAGGAGCCAGGTCTCCTCCTCGGAAAGGCCCACGCCGCGGGCCAGCACTTCGCAATATTTGCTGATGCGCAATACATGGTAGCCGGTTTCATCGTCCCTGTATTCCGCGGCCTGGCACAATCGGTTGATGGTGTCCAGATGGGAGCTTTCCAGCATTTGCATCGCGTCTTTGATCTGATTGGTGCGCTCGGTGACCAACCTCTCAAGATTGCGCTGGTAGTTCGCGAGTTCCAATTTCAACCGCTTCTTTTCCAGGGCATTGGTGATGCTGTGGATCACCTGCTTCAACTGGATGGGTTTGAGGATGAAGTCGTAAGCGCCCTCCTGCATGGAAGCGACCGCAGTCTGGATTTCGGCGTTGCCGGTGAACAGGATCACCGCCATATCGGGCCAGTTGGTCTTGACCTCGCGCAACAGGTCGATTCCGGTTTTCCCCGGCATCTTGATATCCGACAGGATGCAGTCCACGCCTTGGACGGTTTGCAGGATCTGGAGGGCCGAATCCACCGCGTTGGCGCTGGCGCAATTATATCCCTGCAAACGGAGATAATCGCAGATGACCGTGCAAATGGACGGTTCATCATCAACAATCAGAATATTTCCTTTGGAATCCAATTTGCCTCTAGGGGTTATAACCTCGCTAATCTTAACGGCCGGGACAGGCCAAAGCCAACAGCAAAGTTCTGCCTTATGCGGGACTTAGGGATCATCCCAGCCGCTAATAACTAAAATCACGGAAGCAAAAGCCGATTCTGGGAAGCCGGCTTCACGGGGGCTGAGGGAGACGGATTGGGATGTAAAAGGGCGTATGGAGAGGGGTGGACCGGGGTTCGGGATAAACCCGATTAGTGGAAGAGCTCCTTGAACATGGCCCATTCGGAAGAGGAAACGGTCTTGGAGCCCAAGAAAAGGCTATTGCTGAACAAATTCCCCAGGCCGGCCAAGGCAAAGCTGATCAAGGTTAGTATGACAAGCTTTTTCATATCACCTACAAGCTACCAAGATGCCGAGGCCGGGGACCAGCGATCGGCATTTTTCGTTCGAACGGCATTTTTCGTAATAAGCACGCCGAAATCGGTTAATTCCGGAATACCAAGTCCATGGTGTTTTTGACCTTGCCTGTTTTGGGCAGGGATGCAACCCATTCCTGGTATAGACCGGATACCTGATACTGATCGTTTTGCGTCGACTGGGCCTGGACCTTGGCGCTCATTTCCGCTTCCGACAAGGGGACCTTTTCCACCACCTTGGCCATGACGGCTCCCAGTTCTGTCGTCTCTACCGCTCCCCAGGTCCCCACCGGCTGCGAGAATACCTTGAATAGGGCGGGGCTGGAATAACCGAAGCCGGGCAGCCAATTATCGGCGGCTATGGCGCCGGCGGCGGTGCTGTCCAGAACCGCTTTCCCCAGTCGGACGGGCAGGGCCTGATCCGCCGCCGCCAGGATGGCGGATTTCTGCGCTTCAAGTTCCTTCTTGGCCAGGTTCGTCTTTTCATCCCGGGAGAGGATGGCGGCGATTTGCGGTTTGGCGCGCTCGAAATTTCGGCCCTTGTCGAATTGGGCATCGCGTTCGAAGAGATAGATGCCGTCATCGGCTTGCAAAGCCTCGGAAATCTTCTCCTTGGCTTCGAATTGGCTGAATGCGAAAGAGTTGGCTCCTTGCACATAACCGCCGCCCAACGGGGAAAGATTGCTCTTCTCGAAAATGGGGGTTTTCTCAAGGTTCAATTTGAATTCCTTGGCAACGGCCGCCAAGCCCCGTTTCTGCGCCTCGGAACGGATCTTCTCCGCTTCGGTCATCAGGCTGTCGATGGTTTCCGTCCCCGCCGAGATTTTCAGGAGGATATGGCTGACCTCGATTTTTTCCGCGCTGTCGACTTTCTTCTTGTCATGCAACAGGATGATGTGATAGCCGAACTGGGTGAGCACGGGATCGGAGACATCGCCGGGATTGAGGGCCATGGCCGCATTGGCGAAAGCGGGATCAAACGCTTCTTTGGCGCGCAGGCCCTCCAGCTTCCCGCCCTTTTCCGCGCTGCCGGGATCGTTGGAGTAATCCTTGGCCAGGTCGGCGAATTTCTCCCCGCCCTTGATGCGCTCTTTCAGCTCCTTGGCGAAGTCCGCCATCAGCGCGCTGTCATTGTGGGAAGGCTTCATGGGCAGCTTGAGATAAGCCAGCCGGGCGGCATCGTCATGGAAGTAGAAGCTGTCGGGATGCGACTCGTAATAGGCCTTCAGATCCGCGTCCTTGTATTTTTCGGTATTGACGGGGAAGGAGTCTATCGATACGCGATAGAATTTCACCTTGGCCTTGTTGTCCCGCGTGGCCACGGTATACGCCTCTTCCAACGGGGTGCGGTGGATTTGGGATTTCAGGATTTGCTGCAACTGGATCTGCGGGATCACGGAAGTGCCCAATTGCTCCTCCAGCTCGCGCATGGAATAGCGATCGTAGATGGAATCCTGGGCGAGCCAATTCTCATAGCGGGCTTGATCGATGGAAGAATCGGCTAGGAAAGGAGGCATGGTCTCATAACCCTTGTAGCGCGCGATATGGCCGGCCACTTCCTGAGGATGCTTGACCACATAGTCCATCATTTCCTCGCGGGACGCGTGGAATTGATACGCGTCGAAAATCCCGCGCATCAGGATCGTCTGCACCTTGAAGTTGAACAGGCCTTCCCGGATCTGCGCCAATTGCAAGCCATCCGGCGCTTTGCCGTTCTGCGCTTCCTGCCCCCGAACGTAATTCTGCAGTTCTTTCTGGAAGCGTTCGGTAGGGATTTCCTCACCGTTCACCTTCCCAACGATATTATGATGGCGATCGCTGCGATAACTGCCGGCGCGGTCCATCATGACCAGGCCCCCGAGGATAAAAATCCCGAAGATGCCGATCACCCACTTGGCTTGCTTTTTCATCCATTCCAAAGTCATTGCGGAAAGCTCCATTCCTATAAAGGCCATGATCAGGCCTCAATGTCCAACGCGACGCGCGTTAACGGCGTCTCGCTGGGTTTACGGCTTAAATTTATATATTTGGCCGAATCCGGTCGACCTTTCGCCCGGTTTGGATGAGTCTTCCACCGGACCTGATCCCTGCCGATTCACGATCAAAGGCGGAGTTCGAATGCCCGTATATGATTTCATCGTAGTCGGGTCCGGAATCGCGGGCCTTTCTTTCGCTTTGAAAGCCGCCGCCCACGGGAAAGTCCTGGTTCTGACCAAGAAATTGAGTTGGTCCGGCTCCACCAATCTGGCCCAGGGCGGAATAGCCTCGGTAATGGACCCCAGCGATTCCGTGGATAGGCATGCCCAGGACACTTTGACGGCCGGGGCCGGGCTTTGCAGGGAGGACCGGGTCCGCATCCTGGTGAACCAGGGGCCGCAAGCGATCCGGGATCTGGTGGAGTGGGGGGTGCGTTTCACCCTGGCTTCGGGCAAAAATGGCACGCCGGCCAAAGGTAAGCGTGGCGGCACGCCTTTCCATTTGGCCCGCGAAGGCGGGCATTCCAGTTCCCGCATCGTGCATGCGGACGACCTGACCGGGCATGAAATCCAACGCGCCCTTATCGAAGCCGCCGCCG
>JBDSWM010000348.1:0-3353 GCA_039926685.1 Fibrobacteria bacterium
CGCGTCCGGGTGCCGACGAGGGCGAAGAAACCTATGGGGAGGACAATGGCGCCTGCACCGTGAAGATCACCGCCAAGGGGGTGGAAATCCGCGGCGACGTGCATCCCGTCCATGGCACCAGCAAATCTCTGCTCATCAAGGTGCTGGCCGATGATACCTTGCAAGTGGACAACCGCATCACCAACCATTCGGAAATGATCTGGTCCGGAGGCGTCTGGGGCCTTACCTGCACCTTGCCCCGGGCGGGCACCACCTACGGGATTCCGCTCGGCCGGGAAGGCGCTTGGGACATTTTCGTCATCGGCTATCCCAAGACATGGGGGGGCGGGCAAACCTCGCTCGTGAACGATCCCGCCATCAGGCTCACGGAAAACTGCATGCTCATCAAGCCCAAGGGCCGGGTCAGCAAGAAAATGGTGCAAGCGCCCCAAGGCATCATCGGCATGACCGAACCCGCCGAGAAAATCAGCTTCCTCAAGCGGATGGACTACGTGGACGGAGGGGATTACCCCATGGGTTGCAACCTCGCCTACTACGCGGGCAAGAAGAACTTCATGCTGGAAATGGAAACCATGGCGCCGAACCAATCCGTCTTGCCGGGCGCATCCATCACCTCCAGGGAAACCTGGATGTTACGTAAGCCGGTTATCTGGTCCAAGCTGAAGGGCGTGCTCAAAGTAGACTGATGGCGCTTAGAGCGTCAGCGTCAAGGTCCAGGCCGGATCGCGGCCGAAGTCCTCGGCATCGAACCATATTCCAGCCGCCCATAGTTCCGGATTGTTGAAGAAGCTCAAGGTTTTCAGCTTCAGAGTGAAGCCGATTTCCCGGGAGAGCCCGTAGCGGCTAATATCCGAGAAGACCCGGCTTTGCGGTGAGAAGGCCTCCGCGCCGGAAGACCGGTTCCATTCCCGGGCACGGAAGCGCCCTCCTATGGCATCCTTTAAGCCTGATGCGCTTAAACCTGATCCGCTTAAATCCGAGGCTGGTTCCCCCTGGTCCTGGGACTGGCGCGCCATGCCCAGGTAGGCGATCCCGGGATAGGCTTTGGCCAAGAACAATCCGGCTCCGCCGCGCGTGCCCAATTGCAGGCCTAGGGGTATGGCGCAATAGGCCGATGCGCCTCCGTATATCCACTTCTTGACGGCGGTCCCCCAATCTTCCGCATGGTACAGCGAAGCGGAAGCGAACAGGAACCGGTTCAGGCTGGAGTACAACGTGCCGCCTCCATCGAAGGAATAGTCCGGCGTCGCGGCATTCATCTTGGGCGGGATGCCGCCTTTCGCATAGGCGCTGAATCCCCGCACCGGGCCGTCCACGCCCTGATCCACGGCGGCATAATCCAGTTCCAGGAATCCGCCGAATTGCGGGTCGGAATCGAAGGTATGCGTTTCGTTCCCGCCGAAATCGACGAATTCGAAATCATCCTCCACCGCGCCGCGCAAGGATGAGAACCAATGTTCCCCCAATCGCAAATCGAGGCCGGCATAGCCGTTCGCCGAGGCCTGATAGGAGGTATAAGCGTTCCCATCATAGCGCACTTCCGGGAAGTCGTAGGTATCCCAGCTTCCCCCCAGCACTATGGTCGGCAGGAACGCGTCCACGCGGAATTCGAAGGCGCTTTGATCAAAGTGCATGGGGCCGTGATAGTCGATGGGCGTGGACCATCCCAATCGGATATCGGCGGCCGTCACCCCGGTTGGATTCTGCCAATACCCGGTCACGGCGGTCACGGCCCTGTTCCCGCTGCGGAAGGAATACTCATGGGTTCCCGAGGTATCGGTTCTGGTATCGCGAAAACCCGGGCTGCGCACCACGCCCAGGCTTATCGCGTAGCCCAGGAAGCCGAGATTGGTATGGTCGTAGGTGTCGGCTTCGTATTCCGCTAGGAGGGAAGGCTTCCAGGCGGGCACCGGCAGCTCCACGATGAAAGGCGGGGCCGATTCCCCCAGGGACTTGGCGCGCGCTAGGCGGAAGCCCTGAGACCCGTAGGCCGAGAACCATACGTATTCCCCGGAGAGGACGGGGTGGAAGGCTCCCCCGGAAACATGCGTGATACGGGAGATCTGTTCGTCCGCGAGCGCGTAGACATCGTAGGCGCCGCCGTAGTCGGCGGAGAAATACAACGTGCTTCCGGACCATCGCGGATCACGCTCATCCTGGGGCGAGTCCGCCAAAGTGGAGATCTCCCGCGACGCGATATCGAGTTCGTACAGGTCCCCGCCGAAACCGGAGGTCCCGACCAAGGTCAAGGCGCCTGGCCCCGGACCGGCGACCACGTCCGTGAGTTCGATGGAGTCGGGCGGCGTGAACAAGGTGGTGAATTCCCCGTTGGCGATGCGGATGACGCTGGTGCGGCCTTCATTGTTGCGGATGGCGTAAGCGATGCCCCGGTTCTCGCAGCCCCGGATCACGCGGCCCGCGGTGGTAAGCCTTTCGATGGCGCCGCTTTCGTCATCGTAGCGGTACAGTTCCGAGATGGGCTGGCCCTGCCGGAATGCGTATTGCGTGGCCGTGAACAGCGCGGAACGCCCGTCTTCGGCGGCTTCAACCGAGGTGACGTCGCGGAACAGGCGCTTGCTTTTTTCCTTTCCTTTGGTCAAGTACAGATCGGTTTGCCCGAAATCATTGTGGCGCGAAGACAGGTACAGAAAGCGGCCATCCCGAAGCGGGGCGGGGGAGGTTTCCACCTGATAGCTTCCGGCCGGTTGGGGAAGCAGGTATTCCCCGTCGCTGGCCGCATCATCGGGACGGTATCGGCTTTCCAGGCCTTTGCGCCAATCGGCATATATGGCTTCCAGTTTCTTCCCGAAGGCGGGCCGGAAGGCGCCCCGCCAACCGCGCGACGCGGCCAAGGCCAGGTACCGGTTGGTGGCCTTGGGGCCGTAGGTGGTATAGAGATGGGACACCAGGGAAAAGCCCTGCGTATACAGCATTTCGTTGCGGCGGGCGTCCCAGGCGAAGCCTTTCAGTTCCGCCAGGGTCATGAGCGTTCCGGAAGCGGCCGCCACGCGGAGCACCATCTGGCGATGCGTGTCCAAGGTATCATAACCGCAAATGTTCGCGGCGAACTGCGCCAGTCCTTCCGCCAGCCAGGGAGGCGTGCGCCCGAAGGTCCACTCGATCCCGGTTTGGGAATGCGTGATGCCTTTGCCGCTCCAATCATGGAACACGTCAAGCCCCAGGAAATGGGAATCATCCCCCATTTTCCGCAAAGTGAAGATATGGCCGATTTCATGGGCCAGCACCCCGGGCAGCCAGCGCGTGGTGCCCCGCAATTCGAATTCGGCCCCGTGCAGATAGATGACCACCCACCCTTGCGCCGAGTAGGCGTATCCGTTGGCGTAATCCTGTTC
>JBDSWM010000349.1:0-2631 GCA_039926685.1 Fibrobacteria bacterium
CGCCCTGACCCCGGAAATGATCGGCACCGATCCCGCGCCCATGGCCTGGAGCGACGCCGAAGGACACGGGAACCGATGCCCGGACATAGACGTGACCGAGCCTATGCCCCCCGCCCCCCTGCAGCGCCAGTTCTGCATCGGATCGCTCGAGCACCGCATCTATCTGGCCCAACACGGCGGCCGGGACACCTTGAAGCTCTATTACTCGCAGTTCATCGGCGAAGGCGCCAACAAGAACTGCCTGGAGGACTTCGCCAAGCTGCCGCAAGCCTATAAGGACGAATTGGGCCTGGAGGACGCCGAAGATCCGGCCGTGCAGGATGCCTGCCAGTTCAAGCATATCTGGATCCGCGGCCTGCCGCCCCATTCCGAATGGACGTCCGGGGTTTTAGGCCTCGATGAGGAGGTCCTCGACGGCGTGGACAATGACGGCGACGGGTGGATCGACGAGGACGCGAAATGACGAGCGCGATGGCGCTAGGCGCGACGACGCTGGCCTGCGCGGCCGCGGGCCTTTTCGCCGAGGCCGGTCCCCAATACCGCGACACCAAGTCTCAGTCCCTGGGCCGTACCGGCGTGGCCTCTTCGCAAGGCGCCACCTCCCTGTTCCTGAACCCCGCCGCCTTGGGCAAATCCGCCGGGCTCGGGGCGGGCTTTTCGATGGATTTGGGCATCAACTCGGTATTGCTGGACTATATCGACTGGGCCGCGGAAAACAACCAATACCTCGACAAACCGGATACCCTGCTGACCAAGATAGGCCCCGTCGACAACAAATGGGCCCCGTTTTCCCAGACCTTCCTGCTGCATGGGAACTGGCGGGACATCGGCTTCGGGGTCCTTTCCGACACGCGCTATGATCTGGCCTTGGCCAAGGCCGTGGTGACTCCCGTGATCGGCGTGGGCGTCCTTTCAGATCTGGTGGCGACGGCGGGCAAAGGTTTCCAGGCGGAGAACGGCTACCGCTTCGGCTTCGCGCTCAAGTACATCTATCGCCTGCGTTACGATGATCGCCTGTTGGGAACCACCGAGGACGACTTCTACCGGGCCAAAGACGCCTTGCAAGGGCCTGACGGGACCTGGTGGGATCAGATCTCCAAGCTGGGCGTGGCCGCGGACCTCGCCGAAACCTCCCAAGGCGTCGGCCTCAACCTGGGAGCGGAAAAGGATATCGGAAAATATTGGACGGCGGGCCTTTCCACCTTGGACTTCCCCACCCTCCTCGATCAGCGCCTGCTGCGCCCGGAGATCAATCTGGGGATGGCCTTCCATCGCGACTTGGACCTGGTTCCGGACCTGGACAACCGCGTGCTGGTCAACCTGGATTGGCAGCGCTTCCTCATCCCCGGTACGCCCTGGTTCAAGCAACTGAAAGCCGGCGCGGCCCTGATGGGATACATGAAGAAGCGAGAGGTGGCCTATATCGGCCTGGGCATGAACGACGGCTACCCCACCTTCGGCGCGCGCTTCGGCTACCTGGTCTATCTCAGCTACGTGTATATCGCGGAGGAAATCGGCACCTATCCCGGACAGGAAAAGCTCAGCTTCCACAAAATAGCGCTGCAGGCGGAGCTCTAGCCCATCAATCCTTCCATCCCTGTGGCGCTTTGGGGGCCTTTAACCGGGGCGCCTCGCGATCGGCTTTACCTGCCGTTCAGTTTCTCCAGCAGGAACGGGTGCGTGGCCCCGTTGGAGGCAATGATTCCTTTGCGCAGTACCGGGTCGGGCGCGCGGAAATCCAGGCGTTCTCCGCGCAAATTCGTGAGCCGCCCTCCCGCTTCCTCCAGGATCAATTGCGGGGCGGCCAGGTCCCATAAGCACATCGGGTTCTGGGCGGGGGAAACGAAAGCGGTATAAGCGCCGCGGGCGACTTCATTGATCTTCAAGGATCCGCTCATGCGATGCGCGGGCGGATTGCCCAGATCGCGCAGTAAATCATTCAGTCCCGGCGACACCCTGCCGTATGACGTTATGAGATTGGGCCTGCTTTCCCCGGACACCTTCACCGGGATCACTTCCACGAGATCCGAATCCGCCGCGACGAACGCGCGGGAGGCGCCTTCGCCTTCGGCCGCGAAATAAATCTCCCCCAATTCGGGCTTATAGGTCATGCCGGCCACGGGCCTGCCTTCCACGGCCAAGGCCATGATGACGCCGTAATGCTGCCCGTTGCGGATATAACTGGAGGTGGAATCGAGCGGATCGAGGATCCAGCAGCGATGGGCCTCATGCCAAGGGGCCGCTTCCGGATTCAGATGCCAGGTCTCCTCGTTGAGGATGGCGTCGCCGGCGAAATGCTCCTCGATCTCGCCATCGAGATAGGCCGCGCATTGATGATCGATCTGGGTGACGATGGAATTGTCGGATTTGTAAGACACCTCGGTGCCGTCCGCGCGGCCCGCCAGCAAAAGCTTGCCCGCTTCCAGTATCACCCGGTGCATGAAGTCGAGCTCGGCGGCATGCCGGGAACCTGCGAACACTGGCTGCATCCGGCGGAAAGGTAGCATTAACCGCCCGGCAGCACGCCCAAATCCCGCAGCCACTTTTCGCAACGGTCAGGCCAGGCGGCGATTCCGCCCTGACCCGGCCCGCCATCCGCCGTGCGCGCCAGGCCGAAGCCATGGCTCCCGT
>JBDSWM010000350.1:0-59950 GCA_039926685.1 Fibrobacteria bacterium
CCTCTCGGGATGATCGTTACCTTGTGCAGCGGATCAGAATACTTTACCAACAGGGAGACTACGGCATGCCCGGCCTCATGGTAGGCGGTGGTCTTCTTCTCTTCATCGCTCAAGATGCGCGACAGGCGTTCGGTGCCGATCATGATCTTGTCCTTGGCTTCCTCGAAATCGATCATGGCCACCTGGTTGCCGCCGAAACGCGCCGCCAGCAGGCAGGCCTCGTTGACCAGGTTCTCCAGGTCCGCCCCGGAAAGCCCGGGCGTGCCCTTGGCTATCTTGGATACGTCCACGTCCTCGCGGACGGGAACCTTGCGCTTTTCCAGATGCACGCGGAGGATGCCTTCCCGGCCGCGGGAATCGGGCAGGTCCACCACCACCTGGCGGTCGAAACGGCCCGGGCGCAGCAAAGCGGGGTCGAGCACGTCGGCGCGGTTGGTGGCCGCGATGAGGATCACGCCCTCGTTGCTGTTGAATCCGTCCATCTCCACCAGGAGCTGGTTCAGGGTCTGTTCGCGTTCGTCATGCCCGCCGCCGAGGCCCGCGCCGCGATGCCGCCCCACGGCGTCGATTTCATCGATGAAGATGATACAGGGGGCGTTCTTCTTGCCCTGTTCGAACAGGTCGCGCACGCGCGAGGCGCCTACGCCCACGAACATTTCCACGAAGTCCGATCCGGACATGCTGAAGAAGGGCACTTCGGCTTCGCCGGCCACGGCCTTGGCGAGCAGGGTCTTGCCCGTGCCGGGAGGGCCCAGCAGCAGCACGCCCTTGGGGATACGACCGCCCAGTTTGCTGAACCGGCTGGGGTCCTTCAGGAAGGCGATGATCTCTTCCAGCTCCTGCTTGGCCTCGTCCGCGCCGGCCACGTCCCGGAAGGTGACTTTGGGCCGGTTCTCGTCCATCAACTTGCCCTTGATCTTCCCGAACGAGAAGATGCCGCGCGTGCCGCCCATGCCGCCGCCCTGGCGGGCCATCATGAACCAGAAGAAGCCGATCAACAAGAAAAGGGGGAATAAGGTACTGAGATAACTGAGCCAGCGGGTTTCCTTGACGAACTCGACCTTGACGCCGCGGGCGGTGAGATTGTCGAGCAATTGCAATATGGGACCGTCGATATCCGGCAACAGAGTCTTGAACTTGACGGTTCGGGAGGAAAAGGCGCTGTGCGTTTCCTTGCGCTTGACCTGCTCTTCCGGGGTCAGCTTGCGCTCGCCCACCAGGATGTAACCTTCGCCGATGCGCTGCAATTCCACAGAATTGATTTCCAGCTTCTCATCCGCGATGATGGCGCGGAATTCCGAATAGGTCTTCTCCTCGACGGGATTCTGCGAATCCAGCAATTGCACCAGGAAAATGGAAACCAGCACCATGGCGAGGATCAGGGAGAGATTCTTCCTCTTCCATTTGTTTCCGGGAGGCATGGCCTGCTTGGAATCAGGCAGCTTCCGGTTTACCGGGGCGTTCTTCTTGTCTTCCACCAGATTGTTCTTTTTGTCTTCTAGAGGTTCTCGCATTTAAGCACCAACTCAAGGATGTGAGAAGTCGATCCGCTGACCTTGAAGAAATCGGATATTCCGTACCCGGGGACCCAAGCGACCGATTCATCGCTGAGGACCAGAGGGAGATTTTCCCTCGCACCGATCGGAACCTTCTCCTCGTTGAAAAAAGTTTTCAGTTTTCGCGAACGGCTCTGGAGCCCCAATGGGGAAAAGCGATCGCCGTCCTGGCGAGTTCGTACCAGTAATGTACAAGAAAAGAGTGCCGCATCAAAGATCGCCCTTTCCTCCCCGGGTTGCGGAAATGCCAGATCTCCGGACCTGGAAAACCTTCGCGCCTCCAGTGAATAGATCCGGTTTCCCCATTGCCAGGAAGCCAGCCCGTGGCCCATTTCCAGTATAACCCTTTGGGCTTCCGGCCCGCAGCTTTTTTTTGCTTGGCCTGCCTTTTTATGCGGGTTCTCCGGGGTTTTTGCGCAATAAACTCCCTCGTTTCCGCATTTCAATGCCAACCCCGCCGATATCGGAACGGAAAGCCTCGCAGGCTGCGCGAGCCATTGCCGCCGGAACTCCAGGAGTATCCGTTTGGTAATCCGGCCAGAACGCGCCCCCGGCTCGCCATCCGATGATGGATCCCCGTCCCCGGCTTCCGGGATCGCGACCGCCAGCAGGCGCCGCAACCAGTATTCCAGCGCGCCCGCATCCCCGTCCTCCATCGCCGTTGCCACAGAAGATCGCTCGAGATAGGTCCGCCCCGCCCCCCCGATCCTCAGCCATCCGGCGTCCGCTTGTAATCTCTCAATCCCCGTCGCCATGGATTGCACCTGCATCGCCAGCGAGAAGATGCGCGCGTCCAAATCAGCTTCCTCCCGTCGCAAGGCGGGCAGGTAACGATGGCGATACCGGTTCCTGTCGATGCGCGTATCCGCGTTGGATTCGTCCTCGCGCCAATTTCCTCCGCCCAGGCGCAAATACTCCAGGATTTCCGCGCGGCCGCGGTTGAGGAAAGGCCTGATGATGTTGCCCCGGCGGAAGGGGATGCCCTGCAATCCGCGCGCGCCCGTCCCGCGCCCCAGGCGTTGGAACACGGTCTCGACCAGATCGTCGCGATGATGGCCGGTCAGGATCCAATCGCATCCGGCCGCGGCGGCGGTGGCGCCGAAGAAGGCATAGCGCTCGCGACGGCCCCACATTTCCACCGATTCGCGCGCCGGGCGCGCCGCCGGGTCCAGGCGCTTGGCGTAAAAGGGGATGCCGGACTGCCGGCAAAGCGCGGCCACGAAGGCTTGCTCCTCCGAGGCGGCGGGGCGCAACCCGTGATGCACATGGGCGACAGCCACCGCGCCCCCATGTTCCGATACCTGCCGCCGGGCCCATTGCAACAAGGCGATGGAATCGGCGCCACCGGAGACGGCCAGCAGCAGGGAGGCCCCGGCGGGATGCCAGGATTGGGATTGGAGGAAGGATTGGGTGGAGTGCTCCCATGCGAGCAAGGCTTGTTCGGTGGGATCGATCATGGAGAAGGCAAAAGGAAAAATGAAAAGTGAAAAATGAAAAGTTGCAGACCGGAAATCTCCGTCTACCCGGCGGCCCCAGGGACCGGTTTCCCCTGGATCTCCCAGATCCCGCCTTTGCGGAGCCGGAAAAAACAGGTGCGATACCCCTCATGGCAGGCCGCGCCGTTGCCTTCCGGCCGCACGCGGAACAGCAGAGCGTCCCCGTCGCAGTCGAGGCTAGCGCTCACCACCTGCTGCCGATTTCCGGACGTCTCGCCCTTCAGCCATAGCTTTTTGCGCGAGCGCGACCAATAGGTCATATACCCGCTCGCGAAGGTCTGCGCCAGGGATTCCCGGTTCATATGCGCGAGCATGAGCACCTGGCCGTCGGCATCGTCGATGGCCACGGCGGTGACCAGCCCGTCCGCCCCGAATTTGACCTGCTCCAGCAGGGAGTCGTCATTTACGGACATGGCCATGGCCTTCCACGATCCAGCGATAGGTGGTCAGGCTTTCCAACCCCATGGGGCCGCGGGCATGCAGCTTGTCGGTGCTGATCCCCACTTCCGCGCCCAGGCCGTATTCGGATCCATCCGCGAAACGCGTGGAGGCGTTCACCATCAGAGATGCGCTGTCCACCCCCGCCAGGAAGGCCTGCTGGACCTTGGACGACTTGGCCAGCACGGCGTCCGTATGCCCGGTGCCGTATTTGGCGATATGCCCGATGGCGTCCGCCACGCCGTCCACCTGCTTCACGGCCAGGATGAGGTCGAGGTATTCCTCGCCCCAATCCGCTTCCGTGGCGGGCTTCACGCCCGGATGCAAGGCGCGCATGGCGGCGTCCCCGCGCAGCTCCACATTGTGCTCGATCAGGCTGTCCAGGATGCGCTTGACCGCCGGTCCCTTGATATGGCTGTCGATAAGCAGGGTTTCCATGGCATTGCACACGCCGGGCCGCTGGGCCTTGGCGTTCACCACGATGCGCTGCGCAGCCTGCAGATCGGCGGTCTTATCCACGTAGATGTGGCATACCCCCTTATAATGCTTGATGACCGGGATGCGGGACTTTTCCACCACCGATTGGATCAGGCGCTCGCCGCCGCGCGGGATCACCATATCGATGTTCCTGACGTCCGTGAGAAGCAAATCCACCAGGGCGTGATCGGCGCGCTCCACCAATTGCACCGCGCGTTCGTCGATGCCTTTCGCCCTCAAGGCCGCCCGGAACAGGCGCGCGAACACGGCGTTGGTATTGGCCGCTTCCTTGCCGCCGCGCAGGATCACGGCATTGCCGCTTTTAAGGCATAGGGCGCCGCCGTCGATGGTGACGTTGGGGCGCGATTCGAAAATGAATAGGATGGTGCCGATGGGCACGCTGACCCGTGAGATCTTGAGACCGTCCTTGCGCTTGTGCTTGGCCAGCACCTTGCCGAGCGGATCGGCGAAGGCGGCGATGGACTTGACGCTATCGGCGATGGACGTTATGCGCGAGGGAGTCAACAGCAGGCGGTCCAGCATGGCCGCGGTGAGGCCGCGTTCCTTGCCGGCTTCCATGTCCTTGGCGTTCTCGGCCAGGATGTCCGCCTGGGAGGCGATCAACGCCGCAGCCAGGACTTTCAAGGCGCCGTCGCGTTTGGCGCGGGGCAGGGCCCGCAAGTGTCGGGAGGCTTCCCGGGCGTTCTCGCCCAACTGCCGTGCATAGGCTTTCAGGCCTTCATTCGCGTCGTCCATATCCACCTAAATGTATACAGGAATGCCGGGCAAACAAAGTTATCGGAAGGAAACCCTAGAAAATCACCAGCTCATCGCGGTGGATCACTTCGTCCGGGCCCTTGCGGCCCAGGATTTCCGGGATGCGCTGGCTTTTCTGGCCGCGGATCAACTGGACCTCCCCCGAGGAATAAGCCGTACGGCCCCGCCCGATCACATCCCCTTGGAGGTTGCAAACCTCCACGAAATCGCCCGGCTTGAAAACCCCCTTGCTGTCGCGGATCCCCGCGGGCAGCAGGCTGGACTTGCGCGTATGCATGGCCTTGACGCCGCCTTCGTCCAGGAACAATTGGCCCCGCGCCTTGGACACGAAGGCCAGCCAGCGTTTATCCCGCCCGATCTTGTCCGGGTTGGGGAGGAACAGGGTGCCCAGGGCTTTCCCTTTCACCAAGTCGAGCAGGCGCGCCCCGTGGCCGCGCGTCAGCACCGCAGGCGTTCCCGCTTCAGTCGCCTGACGAATGGCCAGCAGCTTGGCCTTCATGCCGCCTACGCTCACCTTGGACCCCGGCTTCGCTTCCGCCAGTTTCAGGATCTCTGCCGTGATGCGCGGCACCACTGAAATGGCCTTGGCATCCGGATACGACTTCGGATTCCTGGTGAACAAGCCGTCCTCGTCGGAGAGGATGACCAGCAGGTCCGCTTCCAGGAAATGCGCCACGTCCGCGCTAAGCTTATCGTTGTCGCCGACCTTGATCTCTTCCGTAGTGATGGTGTCGTTCTCATTGATGATGGGGATGACCCGCTTTTCCAGCAGGGTGCCCACCGTCTTGCGTATGTTGTTGAAGCGCGTGCGATCGCGGAAATCGTCCCCGGACAACAGGATTTGCGCTACCGTCTTGCCCCGCTTGGCGAAGGATTCGGAATACATGTGCATCAGGCGTATCTGGCCGATGGCGGCGCAGGCCTGCTTTTCCGGCAGCTCCTTGGGCCGGGTGGTATAACCGAGCGTGCTCATGCCCACGCCCACGGCGCCGGAAGTCACAAGCACCACGGCATAACCTTCATCATGCAGCAGCGACAGCTGCGCCACCAGATGGTTGAGCTGATCCCACGAAGGCGCATTGTCCTCGCCTACCAGGATTTTGGTGCCCACCTTGATGACCAGGCGGTGCAGGGTCTTGAAAAGATCGGTGCGTATGTCGTCCACGGGGAGGAAAGGTAGGTAGACAAGGGAGAGAATTCAAAAGTCAAAGTTCAAAGCGAAAAGTTCAAAAGTGAAGAGGGATGGTCACGGCCTCAGCGAATCTTCTCGAGATCCTTCAGCAATTTCTGGTATTTTTCCTTTTCGGTTTCCAGGCGCGCGTTTTCGGCGCGCAGATCGCAAGTTTCTTTCAGGAGCGATTCGATCTTGTCCTGCGCGGCCTTTTCCGACGGCGCGGCGCGTGCGATTTCGATGGGGCGGCCCCGGGCGGCTTTGTTCTGTGAGGCCTCGCGCGCCAGCATTAACAAGAGGCCGGCATGCACCTTGCGCAAACCGCCCGTCCATTTGCTCTGGCTCGGCTCCAGCAAGGCCAAGGCGGAATCGGGTTCGTCACGGTACAGCCAGGTCACAGCCTTCCAATAAGCGGCGATCTCGCGCTCGGCCGGGTCCCGCGATGAAGTCAGGCTGTCGACCGCCCGCTGGGCCTTCTCCAGTTCCCCTTTTGAGACCAATCGGGCCAGCACCTTGTCCATGGGGGAACGCGCCTGTTCCTCCCCGGCCGATGGGGCTTGTCCCGTTGCGCAGCCGATCAGAAGGGCCGCGGCCAGAAGCCGCCCGAAGGCCGCGAACGCTTGCCAAGGCTTCCTCATAAATCCCTCGGGCGGATTTGGCTGGAGCGCAGCAAATCGATCATCTGATCTTGCGTACCGATATAATCCTCGGTCACCGGCTCCTTGATCTCTTTCAACCGCTGGGTGACCAGGAATATGCGCCGCACCTCCCCTACGATCGCGTACAGCTTGGACTTGAGGCCTTCGTCCGCCCGTTCCATCACGGCCAGCAGGTATTCCGCGTTGCCGCTGATGATCATCAGCGGATTGTTAATCTCATGGTTCACGCTGCGCACGATCTGCTCGATGGCTTCCAGGCGCCGCAAGCGCATTTCGGCGTTGCGCTTCTCGTCCAGCTTGACCGACATGCTGTTGAAGACCTCCGCCAGTTCCCCGATTTCATTGCGGGAAGCCACCTTCACCTGGTACCCCAGCGATCCCCGGCCAATCTCCAGGGCCCCATGCTTAAGGCACTTCATGGGATCGAGGATTTTCCATTTCAGGATTACCGCCACGTAGCCCACCATGGCCAGCAGCAGCAGCAGTGAATAAATCAGGCGATCCTTGGCCCGTCCTACGGAATTCCGCAGACTGTTGAGCTTATCCTTGCGTTCCCCGCGCATGGTCTCCTGGGCCAGGAACAGGCCTTCGCGCAACGCGGTTTCATAAGCCTTGAAGCCTTCATTGGTGGCCGAATCAAGGTCGATCTGTTTCGCCACTTCCGCCGGGGCCGGGGCCGGCAAAGGCGCGAATTTACGTTTCTGGGCTTGCGCCGCGCGGGGGAGCGATTTGGCGCCTCGCAAAGTGGAACGCGAACCGGCAAGGCCGCGGGAAACCGGTTTGGAGGAGGTACGGACGGAAGGATGGGCGGAATTCCGCATAGCCGATTTCCCCACGGCCGCGCGGACATGCTTTCCGGTCGGACGGGCGGGAGCGCCGACGGCCGCCGGGACCGGGGTGGGCGCGGCGGAAGACTTGGTGTGGTTGGAAAGCATCCGGATGGTCTGCTCCTTGGCGAAGGCATCCAGCCTTTGCATATATTCCAGGTGCTTGTCGTGAAGGCTGCGCAATTGCTGCGTGGAAGCGGCCGCGCTATCCGGGCCGATGCTCTCGATTTCCCCGTACACATCGCTCACTTCGTTCAAGGTAACCTGGAGGGTACGCAAATAGCTTTCGTTGCCCAAGGACATCAGTTTGGTGCGCTCGCGGGCGCTGGAGGAGAGGCTCGTGATCCAACTGGCCACATAGTCGTTGATTTCCGCCGATTCCGCCAATTGATGGGTCTTGACCAGGATGCCCGTCATTTCATGGAAAAACAGCATGAGCAGGAAAAGGATGCCCATGAACACCCCCAGCACAACGGCGGGAAGCTGAAAACGGAGGCTGTGGAAAATCTTCGCCATAATAGTGATGTCCGTCCTAATTCGCGCCGGAACAAAGGCTTAACTTTCCCCAATCTTAGCGGATGGATTAAGCAGGCGGCAAGTTTTGAATTCTTCCCACAATCCTCAAAGATCCCACTGGTATAGCCTTTTCAACGTTTTCGGACTTTGCTCCGCCTGGATTCTGATGGACGCCATTCCGGTAGCCGCCGATTCCGCCCTCGCACCGGAAACGGCCGCGGTCCTGGACCTGCTCCGCAGCCGGGTCGCTTCCGGACTGGCCGGCCAGGAATCCTACGATGCATTCATCGATTTTCTGGCGGAGAATGGCGCCGGATCCGGCACGGACGATGCCCTCGGATGCCGGGCCTGGGCCGACGCGATCGCGGTGGAAGCCACCGGGGTCGAGGCGTCCGGGACGGAAGGGGAGGATATCCGCTGGCGGGAAATCCGGGAAGCCATGGCCCAGGTTTGCCCGGACAACCGAAGTAACATGCAAGGTATGCAAGATGGCGCCGTCGGCGGACGCGCGACAAAGCGTCCCCATGCCAGCCTGGTCATGGCGCAAACGGTGCGGCCGCGCCAGGATCCGGCGGCGGCGGGCGCCTTACCGCCCCCTTTCCTGCATGCCGAAGGCTCCCTGCCGGGAGCATCGGCCCGCATTTCCCTGCAAGGCTCGCGCCTGGAAACGCGATTCCTGCGCGCAGGACCGACCCATTTCTCCGTACTCGCCGGGCACTTGCATGCGGCCCTGGAAGAAACCCGCCTCGGCTTCGTGGCCGGTGGCCGCTTTTACGCGGGCTGGTCGGGAAATTCCGGCCTCACGGGCCCGCTCGCTTCCGCGCAATCCGCCTTGGACGGCCTGGGTTTGCGGGCTCGCGCGGGCGGATGGACTTTGGAAGCCGCGGGTGCCTGGAATCGGTTGCGCCATGGTTCCCATCCCGATCGCAATGACGCGGTACTGTATACGGCCGGCATGGCCCGCCGGTTCGGCGGCGATGGTTCCGCTTTGGCCTTCCGATCCCAGGGGGCGCGGCAGCATTTCGAACCCGGTTCCGGCCCTGCCACGGATATCACCGTGGTGGGAGCGGCCCTTTCCAATTACGGCAGCCAACGCAACCGGTTTCCCCGCTGGAGCCTGGGGGCGGCTGGCTCCCTGGCGGATATGCCCTCTTCCGGTGCGGGGAGGGCGGATGCGAAGGCCGGGAATGGCTTGCGCGCTTGGGGGGGGTATGCTGAAGCGTCGCTCTCTTCGGAGGGCTCCGCTTCCTGGAAAGTGCAATGGCGGCAAGCCGACGCCGATTGGGCGAATCCGCTGCAATCGCCCCGGGGTTACCTGCGCGATACCCTGGAAGGGGGTTGGATCCTGCCAGGCCGTGGGGAGGGCGGTCTATCCGCGCGCATGCGTTTCCCCTTGGCCGCCGGAAACGGATACCAGGCGGATTTGCGTGCGGGCGGATCAGGGGATTGGGGCGCGAAAGGCCTGCTGTCGGGGGAGAGTAACTTGGCGGTTATGCAGGCCTGGGGGGAATGGATTCATGAAACAGGCGCAACGGCCGCCTTCTTGCGCCCAGATCCGAACCGGTCGCCGGATCCGGCCGGAGAGGCCGGGCGGGGCGGCTGGGGCCAAAGCCTGGCCTGGCAAAGACGGCCCTGGACGCTTAAGGCGGAATTCAGCTGGAAAGGCGGTGAATATTCCGGATCCCGGCCTGCGCCGCTTGGGTTTTCCTGCTCTTATGCGGGCGCGCAGGCTTGGAGCAACGCCTTCACCATCGGGGATATACGCAACCCTTGGAACTATTTCAGGGTGGATGTTCATCAAGAATGGAAAGCGGGAAGCAAAATCCGGGTGGAACAGACCCTGCGCATGCCATGGACCCGGGAGGGGATGACAAGCGACTTGGGCTATCAATTGCGGCTGGCGGCCACCCCGTGAGAATGGTGTACGGCATGGCGAGGTAGCATTTCCTCCTCGTGGTACCGGATGCCCAAATCTTCTGTGGAATGGCTTATTATGGACTGGATTTCCAAATCCCGTATAAACCGGGAACGCAAGCTGCTATTGCTCAGCAATGCGTTCCAGAACTCCTTGTCTTCGTTTTCCATGTGGAACTCCTCGACCGGCAGTCCGGTTCGATCCCTTTGTCATTGTCGTATCAGGAGTAAGAAGCAAAGACCGATCCCGATTTTTCTGGATCACTTCGGACCCGATCGGAGTCGAATTGCCGTAAAAGACGTGAATTAGGGAAGCGATCTGCCGTTTGGAAGTTGGAAAAGTGAACAGGGCAAGTGATTGTCAAATATTAGCCCGTCTTGATGGGATTTGGCATTGCCAATTTGGGAATGTGGATTAAGCCGCAGCGCGAGCGTTATCCCCTTCGGCCACACGGAACAAGGCTTCCAACGATTCCAGGAAGCGCCCGTCATAACGGACCCGGGGATTGGATATGCGGCTCCACTTGAAAACCTGGCTGCGTTTGCCATCCGGGGAGTGGCCCTTCAAGAAGTAATCGCGGCCATAATGGTAGATCTCGTCTACGTTCGCCTCTACGGGCGAAGGCGCCGCCGCTCCTTCGGTATGGTATTGGAATGTCAGCAGGATCGGGGTGCCATAATAATCCCCGATGCGGCGGTAACGGGCCGTATCCAAGGAACTGGAGCGCATCCGCGCCATGTATTTCCGATAGAAACTGATTCCCAGGAAAAGGCTCAAAGCCGCGAAGGCCAGGGAGAGAAGCAGCATGAACCTATAATAAGGCGCCGATTGGAAAACTCAATGGGAACTTTCATCCCCTTTTCGGTTTTTCTCAAAAAACTATGGATTGGGTCACGGACAGCCCCTTAGATCCCGATCGGGAACGCACCCGCACCAGATAGAGGCCGGGATCATGGCCCGGATGCGCCAAATGTACAGCTTCCGAGCCGAAACCGGAATTTCTCGCCAATTCTTTACCCATCGGATCGAACAGGATGGCTTCGAAACCCGAACCCGCGCCGCATCCGCCCGGAACCGAACCACAGCGTGCTGTAACTTCCAATGTACTGGCCGGGCCTGGAAAGACGCGCATGGCCAGGGACGGCCCTATACCGGGTTCTTCCGCTGCCAAGCGGACAGCCACGGAATTCCAATTTTTCTCGGACATGACGTTCAAGGTGTACCAGGCTTCATTGTTCCATAATAACTTGCCGCCGGAGGAGACCACCCCGTTGACGCGTACGTATATCATGCGGTCGGTTTTCAGGGAATCGATTTTCAGATGGACGCGCCGGCGATCCTTTGATGGCTCGGCCAGCAGCACGGCCAGAGACTCATCATCCTGCTTGCCTAACCCGTATTCCTTTTGCCGGATATATTGCGTGGACTTGACCGTGAAATGCTCCGGCCGGATGGAATCGGGATTCACCGGTTGGGTGAACTCCAGCTCCAGGCCGTCATTGTAAGAACGCACCGCCTTGATATCGAAGGCCGATCCCTGGCTTTTAGCGGTCAATTTATAGAGCGGGGATTTGTCTCCGGAGGGCCAATTGCCTCCGATCTGGACCACCGTGCCGATCACGATACCACCGTCCGGCGCTTCCACCAGGCGGTTGATGGCGGAAACCCCCGTGCCGCGGGAAAACATGAACACGGCGCCGTTGTATTCTTCGCCCACCTTGTCCAGGGATACGCGCACCAATCCGGGATTGTTGACGTCACCAATTATCCAATCGCCCGAAAAAGTGCCTTTGCGCAACAGGATGGGTTGGCTCGGCGAGCAACGCACCGATCCATAGGGCAGCCAGGCGACGGGCGGATCGTAAGGGAGGCTTTCGGCGAAGTTGGGCGCATGCGTCCCCAATACGTTCCCCTCCTCATCGACATCCGGCGAACTTTGGCGATGGCCGTAAAACCGGCCCTTGCGGATGCGCATGAAGGTTGAGGCGGGCAGCCAGCTGCCCTGATTGTCGGTGACGAAAATGTCCCCGGTTGCGGGGTCGGCATTCGCCCCGTTGGGCGAACGCAGCCCCCCGGCGAGGGCTTGCAAGTTTCCCTGCGCGTCCCATTTCAGGAAAGCGCCGCTGAATCTGGAGGTTGGATCCACATTGGACCACCCCCCCGTGCGGATGGATCCGGAATAGGGCGCGTAAAAGGAGCCTTCCATATACAAGGGGGTGAAAACCCATTGGTGGAAATAGGCGCCGAAGTTCCATTTGTCTTCATTCGGCCACTCCACCATCAGTTTGCGATTGGCCTTGAGATCCTCCGGATTGATAAGGTTCGGTATCTCGTAAAAAGCGTCGCGATCGGAAACGTATAGGCGGCCCTCCGCCACGGTGACGCCGGAAAGCTGATGCCAATAATTGGAGACCTCCTTGATCTGGGCCGGCAGGGTATCGGTGGATAGGCCCTTGATCAGGTATACCTTGCCGTTGACATCCAATTCCGGAACTTCGCCCATGAGCAGCAATTCGGTGGTGGCCAGCGCCAGGGTGCCATCCTCGAAGAATGCCATGCCCATGGTCTTGAATTGCATCGGCATGCGGATTTCAGCGATATTATAGTCCGGATGCGCCGCCTCGGGGATCGCGGCGGGAATCGAGGATGGAATCAAAAGAATTGCCAGGAAGGCGCGCAGCGTGTTTTTCATGGAGCCAGATGAATATACCCCATCCCCGGGGAAAAGTTCCGCCAATTGTTTTTCCATTTCGGTGTAGGAACGTACCGTTGGCCCAAGATCCCCGCATCAAACCAGGTTTTTGGGGACCAGTTCGAATTGGAGGATGGCCTCGAAGGTTTGGCGTTCCCGGATCACATCCACGCTGCTTTCCTGGATCAAGACTTCGGCTGCAAGCTTGCGCGTATTGTAGTTGGAAGACATGGCTGCCCCGTATGCCCCGGCATCGTGCAGTATCAGGTAATCCCCGACCACCGCTTCGGGAAGCTTGCGGGTGGTCACCACGCCGCCTTCCTCCTGTGTGAACACGTCGCCGGATTCGCACAAAGGCCCGGCCACGATGGTGTCGAAAGCGTTCCCCACCGTGCGCCCGTCGGCGGCGCAGATGGAAATCTCATGGTACGCGCCGTACATGGCGGGCCGGATCAGGGTATCGAAGCCCGCGTCAACCAGGTAAAAACGGTTGCCTCCGGAATTCTTCACGGAACGGATCTGAGTCAGCAGGGAGCAGGACTCCGCCACCAGGTAACGCCCCGGTTCCACTTCCAATCCCACGGGATGCCCCAGCTCTTTTTCTATGGCCTTGCGGGCCTTGTCCCAAAGCCCGTGATAGGCCGCGATATCGATGCGAGCCTGCTCCTTATGGTACGGGATCGGCAGGCCGCCTCCGGCGCTGATCACGCGGAGTTGCGGCCCCATGCGCTTGGCCGCCTTCACCATGGCGTCGCAAACCGTGGACAGATGCTGATAGTCGCTGCCCGATCCGATATGCATATGCAGGCCCTGGATGTTCACGCCGGCTTCCGCGCCCAGGCGCAGGCATTCCTCCAGGTCCGAATGCCAGATGCCGTGCTTGGAATAGCTGCCGCCGGTATTCACCTTGCGCGAATGCCCGTGTCCGAACCCGGGGTTGATGCGCAGGGTCACTTCCGCGCCGGGAAGGATTTTTCCCAACTGGCCGATCATATCCGGAGAACCCACATTGACGGGGATATTATGCTCTTTGATCATCCGCGCCGCGTCTTCATCGAACAGATCGGCCGTGAACACGATCCCGGGAACCGAAGAGCCATCCTGATGGGCGGAATATCCGACCTTCAGGGCGCGGTGGATCTCCCCGGCCGAAACCGCGTCCACAACAACCCCGTTCTTGCGCATCAACGCCAGGATGGCGAGATTGGAGCAGGCTTTCTGGGCGAAGCGGATCACCTCGAAAGCCTTCAATTCGGCAATGCGTTTCTCGATCACGGCCTTTTCGTAGATGAAGGTGGGCGTGCCGAATTGTTGCGCCAATTGCGGTATCGGCGACGGGCCGATATGGGTGATCAAATTCTTCATGAGCGGGGAATCCTCCGAAGAGGAAAGTTAGCAAACAAGCGGCGGGGCTTCAGGCCGGCTTTGGCGGCGGCGGTTCGCTTTCCGACTGGCTTTCCGCCTTTTTCTTCCCGGTTTTGTCCAAAGAGTATTTGGCGATCATGTAGGTTTCCAGCAGGGTCACGCCTTCGGTCATCAGCTTTTCCAGCCTTGCCACTTGGAAGAACAAGCTCAGGAAATACAGGCCCAGGCAGAATATCAACAAGCCGAGGATGATGGACATGGGGGGATTATAAGAATAAGGAAGGGTCGGGGACAAGAGAGGTTCGGGATGAAGAAGGGGTCAGGGGCTGGCACTTCCCGTTTTCCAACCAAAAAAAAGAAAAGGACTGGGTTGCCCCAGTCCCACCCTAACCCCTAATCACAAGCCCCTAACCCCTTAACTAAGTCAGGTTTACCACGGTCTTACTTCTTAAACAGCTTCTCCGCGATTTGCACCGCGTTCAGCGCCGCACCTTTGCGGATCTGATCCCCCACCACCCAGATGTCCAGGGTTTTGGGCTGGGTTCCGTCCTTGCGCACGCGGCCCACCAATACGGGATCCCTTCCCGAAGCGTCCAAAGGCATGGCCCAGCGGTTCTTGGCGCGATCCTCCATCACCTCCACGCCTTCCATGGCGCGCAGGATGGCGTAGACCTCCTCGATATCGGGCTCTTTCTCGAACTCCACGTTCAAGGCCTCAGAATGGGCGCGCAGCACCGGCACTCGCACGCAGGTGGCGGTCACGCGGATGCTCTCGTCATGGAAGATCTTGCGGGTTTCGTTGACCATCTTGAGCTCTTCCTCGCAATACCCGTTGGGGGTCATGGGCGAGTTGTGGGGGAAGAGGTTGAATGCGTATGGGTGCGGGATCACGGTGCGATTGAAATCCTCGCCCTTGAGATAAGCTGCGGTTTCGCTCACCAATTCGTCCATGGCCACGGCGCCGGCCCCGCTGGCGGCCTGATAGGTGGCGGCCACTATGCGCTTGATCTTGTAACGCTTATGCAATGGCCAGAGCGGCAGGGCCATGATGATGGTGGAGCAATTGGGATTGGCGATGATGCCTTTGTGCTTGAAAATATCCTCCGGATTGACCTCGGGAATCACCAAGGGCACGCCTTCCGTCATGCGGAAGTGGGAAGTATTGTCCACCACCACGGCCCCGGCCTTTACCGCCGAGGGCGCGTATTCCTTGCTGATCTTTCCGCCGGCCGAGGCGAGCACCAAATCGATGCCCTGGAAAGAGTTGTGCGTCAACTCCTGGACTTTAATGTCCTCATCCTGGAATTGCAGGGTTTTTCCGGCCGAACGGGCCGAAGCCAGCAAGCGCAACTCGGAAATCGGGAATTTCCGATCGGCGAGGATGTCCAAGAGTTCTGTTCCCACCGCGCCGGTGGCTCCCATTATCGCGACCTTGATTCCCATACTGTTTCCCTTTTACCTTTTGCCCTTTTGTCACTTGCGATCGCGTCATGCCTAGCAGCCCGCCGGAACCGGCGATCCGCCTCGCTCCCCGCCCTCGTCGGCCTTGTGCCGCGCCCTGCAACCGTGGCCCGCAAGCATGATCCCATGCCTGTAGGTATGCGGGAAAAATTAGTAAAATTGTTCCCGGTGCCCCCAGCCGTAACAGGGGCCGGTCCCTTATCAAACGGTCGGGGTTTTTCCACGCAGGCGAGGCATATGGAATTGAGCGTTCACAACAGTGGAGTATTCGTGTCCAGGCATATCGGTCCGGATGAGGGCCAAATCCGGGACATGCTGAAGGTGGTAGGCGCGGACAGCCTCGAGGATCTTGCGCGGAAAACCGTACCCGCATCCATCCGCTTAGCCGCTCCCTTGGATTTGCCCGCCTGGGAGAATGAACACCGTTTCCTCCAGGAAGCGCGCGCGCTGGCCGCCGGCAACAAAGTACTCAAGACCCATATCGGCGCCGGCTATTACGACGTGGTATTGCCCGGTGTCATACAGCGTAACATCCTTGAGAATCCGGGCTGGTACACCGCCTATACCCCTTACCAGGCCGAGATCGCCCAAGGCCGTCTCGAGGCGCTCATCAATTTTCAGACCATGGTGATGGACTTGACGGGCATGGAGATCGCCAACGCCTCCCTGCTCGACGAAGGCACCGCCGCCGCCGAAGCCATGGCCATGTTCTTCGCCATCCGGGAGGACGAAACCGCCAAGATCTTCTTCGCGTCCCAGCGCTGCCATCCGCAAACCCTGGACGTCTTGCGCACGCGCGCCGAACCCCTGGGGATCGAACTCGTCATCGGAGACGAAGTCTCTCTCGCCAACGGGAAGGTCGCCGGCGCATTCGGATCCCTTATCCAATATCCGGACACCTTTGGGAACGTCTCCGCATATGCGGATCTGGTATCCAAGGCCCATGCCGCAGGCATCAAGGTGGCCGTCGCCACCGATTTGCTGGCCCTGGTCCTATTGGCTTCCCCCGGATCCTTCGGCGCCGATATCGCGATCGGATCCGCGCAGCGTTTCGGCGTACCCATGGGATTCGGCGGACCGCATGCCGCTTTTTTCGCCACGCGCGAGGCTTTCAAACGCTTTATGCCCGGGCGCATCATCGGCGCCACCATCGACGCGCACGGTCAGCGCGCCTATCGCATGGCCCTGCAAACCCGCGAGCAGCATATCCGCCGCGACAAGGCCACCAGCAATATCTGCACGTCCCAGGTTCTGCTCGCCGTCATGGCTGGAATGTACGCCGTGTACCACGGCCCGCGCGGCCTCGCGGCCATCGCCTCGCGCGTGCATGCCCTGGCGCGCGCGCTCGAGAAAGGGCTGGCCTCGCTCGGTTGCAAGCAAGGCAACGGCGCCTATTTCGATACCCTTCTCATCACTCTCCCCGATGCGGCCGTGCTTCCCAGCCTCAAGTCCGAATCAGTGGCGGCGGGCCGCAACTTCCGTTACCTGGAAAACGCCAAGACCGGCGCCATCGGGATCAGCTTGGATGAAACCACCACCTCCCGGGACATCGAGGACATCGTAGCCATCTTCGCTGCGGCGATGGATCGTCCCAAGCCCGATGCCAAGGCCTCCGAAGGATGGTCACGGGGACTGGCCTTGGATTGGAGCGCGGCCCTGCTCAGGAAGGGTGCCATCCTTACGCATCCGGTATTCAACAGCCATCGCAGCGAAACGGAAATGCTCCGCTACATCAAATCCCTGGAGAACAAGGATCTGTCCCTCAACACCTCCATGATCGCGCTCGGCTCCTGCACCATGAAGCTGAATGCCACTGCGGAAATGATCCCGCTTACCTGGCCGGAATTCGGCAACATCCATCCCTTCGCACCGGAAGATCAGACCATGGGCTACCGCCGCCTGTTCCAGGATTTGGAAAGGGATCTCGCGGCCGTCACCGGCCTGCCGGGGGTATCCCTGCAGCCCAATGCCGGATCGCAAGGCGAATACGCGGGCCTGATGGTCATCCGCGCCTACCACAAGAACCGCGGCGAAAGCCATCGCGACATATGCCTCATCCCCGTTTCCGCGCATGGCACCAACCCCGCCAGCGCCGTGATGGCGGGCCTCAAAGTGGTGCTGGTCCAGTGCGACGCCAAGGGCAACATCGATATATCCGATCTGAAAAAACAGGCCGAGGCGCATAAGGCCAAGCTCAACAGCCTGATGGCCACCTACCCTTCCACCCATGGGGTGTTCGAAGAAGGCATCAAGGACGTGTGCCGCATCGTGCATGAAAACGGCGGCCAGGTGTATATGGACGGCGCCAACATGAACGCGCAGGTGGGCCTATGCAGCCCCGGCACCATCGGCGCGGACGTGTGCCATCTCAACCTGCACAAGACTTTCTGCATCCCGCATGGCGGCGGCGGACCTGGCATGGGCCCCATTTGCGTGGCCGCGCATCTGGCGCCCTTCCTCCCCGGCCATGCCGTGGTGAAAACGGGAGGCGACAAGGCCATCCCCGCCATTTCCGCGGGGCCATGGGGCAGCGCGAGCATCCTCACCATATCCTGGGCCTATATCCGCATGATGGGCGGCAAGAACCTGACGCGCGCCACCGAGGTCGCCATCCTGAATGCCAATTACATGATGAAGCGGCTGGAAAGCCATTACCCCGTGCTATACGTAGGCAGCAACGGCACCGTGGCGCATGAGATGATCTTGGACTGCCGCAAGTTCAAGCAAAGCGCCGGCATCGAAGTGGAAGACATCGCCAAGCGTCTGATGGACTACGGCTTCCACGCACCGACGGTTTCTTTTCCGGTGGCGGGCACCCTGATGATCGAACCCACAGAAAGCGAGTCCCAGCCGGAAATGGATCGCTTTTGCGACGCGCTCATCGCCATCCGGAAGGAAATAGCGGAAGTGGAAGCGGGCAAGGCCGATCGCGCCGACAATGTGCTGAAGAACGCGCCGCATACGGCAGCGCATGCCTTGGAAGACAAGTGGGCACATCCGTATACGCGCGAACAAGCCGTGTATCCGTTGGCCTGGGTCAAAGCCAATAAGTTCTGGCCCAGCGTGGGACGCCTCAACGCCGCATATGGGGACAAGAACCTGATGTGCGCGTGCCCGCCGATGCAGGATTACGCCTAAGGCGACCCCGGATTGCGCCGGCTTAGGAAATCGATCAATGTCGCCGTTTCCGCCTTTTTCCTGCCGATGGCGCGAAAAATCGCGGAAACGTCCCGATGGAGCGGGGGATCTTCGAAGTAACGGAATCCCAGGTCCCCGTCGCCGGCGGGAAGGGTGAATTCCGGGACCAGGGCGATGCCCATTCCCTCGCGGACCATGTGTAGAATCCACCCTTCATCGTTGCTCCGGTAGGTTGCGTAAAGGGGCAATTCCCGTTGCAGGCAAACCGCCCTTAGGTTCTCCCGGAGCTCGCAATTCAATCGATCCAGATAGGGCTCGCGCTGGATATCCTGGAGAGTGACTTTTTTCAGCTTGGCCAAGCGATGCGATTTCGGGAACGCCACTCCATAGCGTTCCCGGTATAGATGCTGGAGGGCGAAAGCCTTTCCCGGGGGTTCCTCGGGGGCGCTCACCGCTACATCAATGGCGTCCGATTCCAGCCTTGCCAACAGGTCGCTTTCGGGCTTGAGGACGATTTCCACTTCCACTTCGGGATGCTCCCTTTGGAACAGCGCCAATTGAGGCGCCAGTCTGCGTGCGCCGATGGTCTGCATGAGTCCGATCCGCAAAGGCCTTTTCTTCAAGCGCACGAACCGCACGGCGTCAGACCTGATCGCCAGGGATTGATCCTGGATATTGCGCAATCCGGGTTCGAGTATCCGGCCCAGCTCGGTTAGGCTGCATCCGCCGCGATCGCGTTGGAAAAGCCTGCCTCCCAGTTCCTCCTCCAGTTTGCCGATCGCTTGTGTCAGGGAAGGTTGGGAGACGCAAGCCGCATGCGCCGCGCGGGTGAAATTGCCCGTTTCGCAAACTAATAGGAAATACCGCATCTGATGCATTTCCATTCCAATCTCCTCACGCATATATAGGTTAAACCTATTTAAATATAGGAAGATTGTATTTCCAATTCCCTTTTATGCGTAATACATTGGCATAAGCTGCGAATATCCGCAAGCTGAAAAGAGGTCGACATGTTCAAGATACGTGCGCTCGCCACTCTGGCAACCCTGGTTTCAACGGCCGCAGCCCACAGCACCGTCATCCCTGAAAAAACGCCGAAGACGTCGGTCTCAAGTGCGGAGCCCAAAACCTCCGCTGGCGCTCAACCTGAGCACCACCACCATCACAACTCCGAAGCGGCAAACACGGTGAAGGTTGTGGACGGGATTCGTGCCGAGTTCGACATGATGGAGATTTCGGCTCATAAGGCTATGGCTGACGAGATGGGGATCAAGTGGACTCCCGATCCGACGAAAAACTTTCACGTCAGCGTGACACTGGCAAACGAAAAAGACGGAGAGGCGCTGCGAGACATTCCCGTGCACCTTTCAGTGACTGACCCTGACGGACACCTTACTGAAAAATCGGCAGAGGTAATGTCGGCGCCAGGAATGTACCACTACGGAATTGACTTTCAGCGAAGCGCGCCGGGCGTCTACCACGCAGTAGCCTCATTTGAGCTCGCAGGACAGCCGCACAAAGTTCAGGCCGAACTGCATTTACACTAAGTCGGCTGGGAGACTAGGAAAAGTAAATACCGCCCAGCGACCCCAGGTGCGGGCCGCTGCCGTTGGCCCCGCCCTGAGGTCATGCGAAACCCCTAACTTCGCGAATCGCGCTAAGGCCTCGTTAGCATACCCACTTTCAATGCGCCATTCGTCTAACGGAGGGGATGGAAGGGGTTTCTTTCCTTGGCAGCTGACCCAGTCCAAAGCGGGGCTCGCGCTGGGTGCCGGGGGCATGTAAATGGGGGGTTGGAATTAAGGCGTGATGAAGAATATCCGGATTTAAAAGGCCCTGTTCGCCACTCACTGAGCCTGGCTCCTGCGGGGAATACGCTTGCGGATTGGGAACGACCGAGGCGAGGCGAAAGAAAGCCAGCGATCATCTCGGACTACACGTCGAAAAAGCCGCGTATCAACCCATCGTTCATCACTTCGAACGGATGGTCCGCGAACACCTTTTGACGTAACTCTTCGGCCGCATCCATCACTTCCGTTGATCGCGTCCGCGCAAGCTCCCCTATCTTCCCCATGTATTCGCGATTAAACACCTGGCTATCGCCGTCAACCGCCCCGGCGCGGACATAGGCGCGCGCCTTCTTGTGACAGCGGCAACTGTTCAATGGGTTGACCAGACCGCAACGATTATTCATCCACTCACGCAGGTCGCGCCGGGCGCGCGAGAGCTGTACGCGGAAATTCGCCGGCGTGGTATTCGTCATTTCCGCCCCAAGCTGGTGATCCGCCCCGAAAATATCGCCGAGAATCAAGACGATGCGTTGCGGCCGGTTCAAACACGCGAGCATTCCGGTTGTGCACTGGATGCGCAATTCTTCTATCGTCCCTGCTTCCAAAACCTGTTCCGCCTCAGTGATCTGCTCATCAGCGACCGCCGCGATGCTGTCGAAATAGGTTGCGAAATCCTCGGTCACAAGCTCTCTACCGCGACGTTTGCAAGACAAAAACTCGTTGACGGTCATGCGGTATAGCCAGGTTCGGAACGCGCTTTCACGCCGGAACGAGCGTAGGGAAGTGATGGCTTTGACGAGAATTTGCTGCGTAAGGTCCTCCGCGTCCGCGCGCACGCCGAACATCTTGAGCGCAACGTTGAAAACGAATGACTGGTGCCGCAAGATCAGCACTTGCAGTGCGTGTTTGCTTCCCGCAAGGGCCTCTTCGATCAGACGATCATCCGTCTCATCCGAATACTCCCGGGAAAAAGGGTTCAACATCCCGCCACCTCATCCGTAGCCGACACCGCGCCCAGGCCAATCAATTGCGGCCGGCCATGACACCGCCATCGACATCCCAGATGGCGCCCGTCACCCACGCCGCGCGGTCAGAAAGTAAAAACTCGATGACTCCCACGACGTCGGGGATTTGGCCGATTCGCCCTATCGGGTGCAAACCGTTAAAACCCTGGAGAACCTCCCCGACCTTCTCTTTGGGAATGAAGCCCTCGTACACAGGCGTTTCCACGATCGCCGGCGCGACGGCGTTCACGCGGATTTTCGCATCCGCCAGCTCCATGGCCAAATGCTGCGTCAGGGCATGCATTCCGGACTTCGCCATCGAGTAAGCGGAAGACGGCGTCGCCTTGATCGCTTGATAAGCCCACATCGATCCCATGTTCACGATCGCGCCGCCGCCGTTCGCTTTCATATTCCTGGCAATCGCTTGGGTCACGAAAAACAGGCTGCGGTTGAGGGTTAGGTACTTGTCGTAGTCCTCGATCGCGTGATCGAGGAACGCTTTCGGTACGAAGGTGCCGGCGGCATTGAGCAAATGCACGATATGATCCGGGGACTTCTCGATGCTTTCGCAAAGCCCGCGCACCTGCTCTTGATCGTAAAGATCGACCTTTTCAATTTGAACGGCGCCTCCGAGAAGGCTTTGTGCGCCGTCTATGTGCTCTTCGCTCCGGCCAATGACCACGACGCGGTCAACTCGCTCGCGCAGCCGCCTCGCCGTTTCCAGACCGATTCCACTCGTGCCGCCGACAATCCATGCTGCCTTTTTCATCTCGGACCTCTTTTGAGCTTGTTGTAGACTTCCGCGGATTAGACGCGATTCAAGCCAAGTGTTACAGTCGGAGGCCGGTCATTCCTTGGCGAAGAGGCAGGCTCGGATTGGGGCACGGCAAGATGCACATGGGGCGGGCAGGAATGAAAAGAAGCCCAGCGGAGTGGTAAGAGGGCTGGACACTGTTTGGGGAGGGGATCCGGGTAGGGTTGGTAATTGCCTATGCATTACCTTAAGCGTCGCGCGTCTTCAAAGCGGCGTTCGTTGACAAGCGCCCGATAAAGCCCTGCCAGTCGGTTGAGGTAAACGCTTAAATCAGCGCTTTATAGGCCGCCGCGTCCAACAGGCCTTCTTGGGAAGCCTTATCCACCTTCACCTTGATGATCCAGCCATTTCCGTAAGGATCCTGGTTGATCACGCCGGCGTCGGCGGATAGTGCGGCGTTGACTTCCGTTACCGTGCCGGATACGGGAGCATACAGTTCCGCCACCGTCTTGACGGCTTCGATGGTGCCGAAGCTTTTGCCGGAATGCACCTCCGCTCCCACCTTGGGCAATTCCACAAATACGATATCACCCAGTTCGCGTTGGGCGTGATCGGTGACGCCGACAGTCGCGACGGCGCCTTCGATCTTCGTCCATTCGTGGTCCTTGGTGTATTTCAGCTCATGGGGAACAAGGGACATTCTGTCCTCCTAAAAAACCGCTCAATGCGGGTTGTGATGGCGCCTGCCGGAGGTCAATCCCCGGCGTCTTCGGAGCCGAGAGCGGCCCCGACCTTCTTGAAAGCCGCATTGGCATTCTGCAATCCCGATCGGAAAGCGGCGGAATGCTGCTTTTCCTCGGTATCGTTCTCGGATTTGAAAAAGCGTTCGGCGTTGTAGGCTCCCGTGACCAGGGACTCCAAACCCTTGGCGAGCTGATCTTGCGCGTCTTTCAGCTCCGGCGGGAGCTTGGGGGCGATTGAAGCGAGTTTATCCTTGGCGCGGCGGGCCTCGGCAAGGTATCCCACCGCCTTATTCTGCAAGGCCTCGTATTCTTCATCGGAAATATCGGCCACGGCGCTCAGGCTCAGGCCGGACATGTTGCGGGCAGCCCGGCGGCCCGCTTCCAGCACCCCTTTCAGTTCCAGCTTGCCTTCCGTCACGGCAGCATCGTTCTTGGAAGCGCCCAAAGCGGCGGTATCTGGCGGCGGCGGGGCTATGGGATCGGGAGCCTTGAGGGGCTGGGGAGGCGGAGCGACCACTACGGCATCGTCCCCGTGCAATTCCCCGCCGGCCAGGTATTGGCTGGTATGGAATACGGCGGCGCACAAGGTAAGGATGGCGAAGAAATAGGAAAGGGCGACGCGTGCCGGACCCCGCGCATTGATGGCGCCGATAAAGGCGGTCAATGCCACCGCGTACAAAAGGGTGAGCTGCATCAGGTCGGTTTTCATCGGCTCTCCTTCTCGGACCATCCGGGGCTCCGGCGGCGCGACTGCGCGCCCGGATCCCGTGGTCGCAAGATTCTCCGGCGCATGCCGGTTCGGTTTATCCGAAAAAACGATAGTGAATATAAAATTCGGGGGGTGCGGCTCCAACCCACGGGGGTTGCTATTTTTCGCGAAACATGAACGCCGGCGGAAACATGATCATGGAGCAGGCGAACCCCGCCATCGTCGAACCCATCGGGATACTCGGCTACGGCGTGGAAGGTGCCAGCACTTGCCGTTATTTGCTCGACCGCGGCTTCACCGATCTCGTCATTTTCGATCGCCGGGCGCCGCAGGATTTGGACCCGCGCGTCCGTTATGCCGGCACCGACCAGGACGGCGGCTATCTCGCCGGCCTGGCTTCCGTCCGCACGCTGTTCCGATCCGCTGGCGTGCGGCCCGATCTGCCCGACATAGCGGCCTTCGTCCGCAGGGGAGGAGTCCTGACTTCGCAAACGGGGCTGGCCTTCGCCTTGGCCGGCCGGGAGCGCATCATCGGCGTCACCGGCACGGTAGGCAAGGGCACCTGCTGTTCCCTGCTCCAGGCCATGCTCGAGGAAGCGGCCATCCCATCCCGGCTGGGGGGTAACATCGGCGTTCCCGCCCTGGATTTGGCCGGCGCGTTGGCTCCGGGTGAGAAGCTCATCCTGGAGCTTTCCAGCTTCCAATTGTCCGCCTTGGCGGTGAGCCCCGCTTACGCGGCCGTGCTCCGCACCACCACCGAACATCTCGATTGGCATCCCAGCCGGGACGAATATTGGCTGCACAAATCCAATTTGGCCGCGCACCAAATGCCCGGGGATTTGCTCGCCTATTGCGCGGATGCGGAAGGCAGCGTCTGGATCGCGAATCAGAGCCCGGCCCGCAAAGCTGCATATGGCAGCGCGGACCGTTCCGGCGCTGATGCTGCGGACGGATCGCGAACGGTGCGCATCACCGGAGACGCGGTGGTCTGGAGCCGGCCGGGATTCCGGATACCGCTTTCGGCCACCCGGCTCAAAGGCGATTTCAACCTGGAGAACATCGCCGCCGCGGGTATCCTGGCGCTTGAATTGGGGGCCGAGCCCCGGCATGTCGTGGCCGCGGCCATGGCGTTCCGCGGCCTGGAGCATCGCTTGGAGTTCGTGCGCGAACGCGACGGACTGTCCTTCTACAACGACTCCTATGCCACCCGGCCGGAGGCCACCCTGGGGGCCGTTAATGCCTTGCGGGACGCGCCGCTGGGCCTGATCCTGGGCGGCTCGGAAAAACACGCGGACTTTACCGGCTTGGCGGAAGCCCTCTCCCGGGCCAAGCATGTCCGCGCCATCGCCCTCATAGGGCAAACCGCCGAGCGGCTTGCGCGGGAATTGGCCGCGGCCGGGGGCGGGGAATTCCCCGGTGAACGCGCCCTGCGCCAATGCTCCAGCCTGGATGAGGCCATGGGGTTTCTCATGGCCTCGGTCCCAGGCGGGGCGCTCGCGCTGTCCCCGGCATGCGCCTCTTTCGGAATGTTCGAAAACTACAAGGAACGGGGAAAAGCTTTCAAGAAGTTGGTGAATGCGCTATGAGGCCAGAAAGTGCGACGCTTGGGCAGGGTCCAATAGTTATATTAAAAAAAGTGCAAAGACTCCTCCTCGCCGCGCAGGGCCTTTAAACTCAAGCCCGGAGCGTCGCCTCATATGCTCTCCGAAGATTACGAAAAGATGATGCTGATCTACCTGTCCGGTCTGGTGGACGGCGCCGGTTTCCGCAAAATCGAGGATTTGAACCGCCTGGGCTCCCGGGAACTGCTGCAGCTATCTCAAAAGGTGGACGATTCCGCTTTGGGCCTTTTCGTGCAACTCCTCAAAAGCTCCGAGTCCGGCGAGCGGTTGTTCGAAAAGTTGATGGGCGATCATGAAGAGGAGAACCGCACGCTGGTGGATGCCTTCTTCACCCGCTATCTCAAGGTGGTGCTGTCCAGCGTCCAGGAAGGCGAGAATTTCAATCCCTTGGAAGTGTATCTGCCCACGCACACATTCGATGATCTCGCCTTCCTGCAGAGCCGGCAGGGCTTTTTCCTGCGCCAGACCATCGATACCATCAATGAATACCTGAACGGCGCCTTCCCGGGCAAGCACCATTTCGGCCCGGGTGAACAGCAAGCGGCCTGGGAGTATTTTTGGGGAAAGATAATGGAGAAATGAACGGGAATATGGGAGTGGAAGGCGCCATGAGCGATGAGCCCGGCAAGCCCTCCCCTAAAACCGCCCCTGCGGAAGAAGGCGAAACCGGGACCGAAACGCTGGCCAAGCCGGCCCTGAATTGGAAAGTCGTGCTGTTCAATGATGAGGAACACACCTACGATTATGTGGTCGAGATGCTCACCTCAGCCTGCAAGCTGTCGCGTGAAAACGCTTTCCGCTGCGCGGTGGAAGTGGATATGACCGGCAGGACGATCGTGTTCTACGGAACCCGATCCGATTGCGAAGGCGTATGCTCGAAAATCCTCGCCTATGGTCCCGATCACCGCCTCCCGCAAAGCATGGCATCCATGAACGCGGAAACGCAATCGCTGTGAATCCGCTTCGCTCCATCTTTGATGGCAGCGTTTGATCCTTCCCGCCCAGCCCCGATTACACTTGGTTTATCTGCATTCCGGCCCAGGAAAAACCTTCCATAAATTTTCTCAAAATTGGCTTGCAAGTCTCTACACGCCGTTGTTATCTTCATTCTGTTAACCACAATATCTTGGGGTACCGGAGGTTAATTTGAAGAATGTGACCAAGCAGGACCTGGTTCAGGAAGCGGCCAAATCAAGCGGTCATCCTCAGTTGGAGATCAAGGAAGTCGCCGAGCAGTTCATGCGGCTCGTGGGCGAGTACTTGTCCCAGGAAAAGACCATCGAGATCCGAGGTTTCGGTACCTTTTATACCAAGGTCCGTAAACCCAGGCCCGCCCGTAACCCGCGCACGGGGGAGATTTGTCCCTTAGGGCGCCGCAAGGTGGCTCTGTTCCGGTTTTCGGCCGATATGAAGACCCAGATCCGGGACGTCCCGGAACTGACCGAGGTCTTGTCGCAGTCCTTGGTCCAGACCCCGGCTACCGAAGCCGGGGCTTCCTTGGCTGGCCGATAAGCGCATCCGGTTGAAAAGGCGTCCTCCGGGGCGCCTTTTTCATATCCAGCAACGATATCCACTCTTGGCGGAGCTCCTTCCCTGGAGCCTCCCTTTTATCAGTCGGCTCCGTAATGATACACTGGGTGGGTGGTATCCCGATTCCGCCGCCAGGCCTCCGCCGTTCCCTTACCTATAGCCGCCTATTTCCCGCCGCTTATCCTGCTGCTCATCCTGGCCATGCCTTGCGTGCGGGCCCAGCCGCTACTGTTGATTGGCAAGGCGGACGCGGAATTGAGCGGCGCCTTCTCTTATGAATTCCTGAAATCGCCCTTATCCCGCCCTTTCGACCAAGGGCGGGCCCATATCAGCCTGAACCTTCCTTTTAACGCCTCCGCACAAGCGCAGCGATTCATCGGATCCATCGCCGATTCGGCCGTGGTCGTGCCGGAATTGTTCGCGCGCATTTCCCAGGATGTGAACGCGCAAGTGGACGTTTCCGCTCCCGTGTTCGGCGGCGTGCTGTTCTTCGCGGCGCGGGAAAACGCCAGCCTGCGCGTGGCGGGCTCTTTGGGCAACGCCGCCTTCGACCTGGATACCACCATGGAGGGGGGTTCCATCCTGCTCAAAGGCAGCATCCATATGCCTTTGCTGTTCGAAATGCATTGGCGATCCTTAAGCTTCGGCTACGCTGTCCGCCCCTCGCCTTGGCTGACCTTGGGTTTCCAGGTGCACAAGCATCAGTTCAGTGCGGGCACCTCCGGCGATTTGAGGCCGGATCTTTCCGGGCGCATCTCTGTGGGCGGAGAGGCGGGCAACACTTCCTTCCCGGTGGAATATCCCGACAACAAGGTGTACGGCACCGCGGACGGCGCCTACCAGGGTACCGCCTGGAGTCCCGAGATGGCGGTGGGGGTCGGTCCGGTGCGCCTGGTCTCCCGCATGGGCGCGCGCATGGCCGCCCGGGGTCACCTGAATGTTACCTATGCGGTTCCCTATTTCATCGATCCGGGGGATTTCGAACCGCGGTTCACGGAGCCGGATTCCTTCCTGGCCTCGGACAATCTGCGCCGATTGCTGAACGGCGAGACCGGAAAGCGCGAGATCCACATCCAGGATCGCCTTATCCTCAGCCTGCCGCAATCCCATACCATCAGCGTGGATTTGTGGCCGGGCAAGCTGTCCCTCAGCTACAGCAAGGTTTTCGGGCATGTGTCCATCCATATGGAAAGCGACGCGCCGCCGGAGGAAGCGTCCCGGGACGAATCCGGGAGCGGAACGGACAGCAGCGGTCTGGACACGCAGGGTTTCGTGGACCTGGATTTGTTCCCGGATCAGGTGATTTGCCTAAGCGGCACCTTCAGCTGGTTCCATGGGGACGTGGGCGCGCATACGCTCAATGTCGGCTATGGCGGGAAGGACGGGCTGCTTTCCGGGCTGTCTCCGCTGGAATGGGACGGGGATCCCTTCGTGCCCATCCTCGATTTCGGATTCACCTGGGGCTATCCGCTGGTGTTCAATACCGACTTCTTCGTCTCCCCGCTCCCCGCGGTGCGATCGGGGGTGACCTATGCGTTTTGACGGGTTCAAGAAGTCAAAGTGCATAATCAACTTCGCGCTTAGCACTTTGACTTTTGCGCTTTGCATTCTTTCCGTTCGGGCCCAAACCAACCTCGTGTTCATCCAAGCCCCCAAAAGCGAAGTCTTTTCCGATTCCCTGGTTCGCATCTCGTTGCTATCCAATCCTCCCGCGGCCAGGCCGCCGGATTCCTGCGCCTTGTTCCGCAGCCCCACTCCCGCCGGCAACAAATTGGAAGGGCATGCCACGCGCGTCCTGGCCGCGCTCGGCAAATCCCAGGATTCCGCCGCATGGCAATTCGATTTCAGGGCCTCGGACAATGAAGCGGGGAAGTCGGGTCCGCAATTGGGGTTCGGCTTCCACTACCTGGTGGCGTCTTGCCAGGACGGTAAATTCATCTCGCCGGAAATCCCGCTTTGGGTGGTGTCGCGCCAAGCGGCCGCCATAACCTCCCCCAAGTCCCTGGAAACCTCCTCCAGCCCCACTCTCGCCTGGACGCCCGTGCCCGGTGTGCCCGCATACCATCTCCTGCTTTCCGATCAGGCCATCGACATCAATGCCTCCAAGGGCACCGTAGCCGGAGCCAGCGTGATATGGCAAGCCATCACCACCAAGGCGAGTATCGCCTACGGTACTCCCGATCCTTCCGGATCCTTTTCCCAATTGCCCGCGCCGCCCTTGTCCCCGGGCGTACCCTACAACCTGGTTATCCTCAACAATTATGATGGGAGAAGCGCCTTGTCGACCTCCACCAAGGCGCAAGGCCTGAAATTATTCACCTTGCAGGCGGCCGCGGCTCCCTTGCAGCCGGCCAGGAACGTGGCGCCGGCCCAGGGCAAAATCCTTACGGTATCCGCCGACAGCGCAATCACCTTCAAATGGAGCAAGGCGGTGGCCGCCAACGGGGCCGGCGCGGCCAATACATATCAGATCTTCATCTATTCCCTGGAAAGCCAGAACGGATTCGATGTGCTCGTTCCCATCTGGCATACCGAAGTCACCGATACCTCCGCGGCGCTGGATGCCAAGCGCACCTTGCTCACCAAGCGGTACGTCTGGAAGGTGTTCGCATTGAACGCGGCGGGCGCCAGCGTTGTGGGCGACACCACCTCCTTCCAATACCGCAACGATGTGCAAACCCTGTCATTGACCGTGAAATCGGCCGGGCTCGCGGGCGACACCCTTCCTCTCGGGGATGTGCGGATATCCGTGACCCCCCTGGACGGCGGTGCGAGCCCCCTGCCACTATTCACCGCCAATAACGGCGATGCGGAAAAGGTGCTGGCGGTAGGCAGCTATGTCCTGGCGTTTTCCAAGGACGGTTATTCCGGACAGAGCCGCACCGTCACCTTGGGAACGGCGGCGCCGCTCAAGCTGCTGCAAATCATGCCGTCTGCCTCCTGCCGCATAACGGGCCATCTGGCGGACCAGACCGGCTCGGACCTTGTTAATGCGAATGTTACTGCGGCGGGAGGGGGCAAAACCGTGACCAGCGTATCCGATGCGCAAGGGTTCTTCCTCTTGGGCGTTGCCCCGGGGACCTACGCCGTCTCCATTTCCAAGCCGGATTACCAGCCCCGCCCGGACACCACCTTCGGCGTTGCGGCCGGCAAGTCCGTCGATCTGGGCCGCTTGACCCTGGTCAAGGCGCAGGGCTCCCTCAGCGGCACGGTGAGCAATGACAAAGGAGCCAACCTGGCGGGGTGCCAGATCGCGATCAAGAACGCCGCCGCTACGGTGGTGCGCAGCCTGCTCACCGACGATAAAGGCGTATTCTCCGCCTTCCTCGCACCCGGCGCCTATACCGTTGCCGCCGCAAAGACGGGCTTCACCTCCGATCAGAAGGCGGTGCAGCTCACCGAATCCGCCAATCTCGCCTTTACGCTGGCCTCGGGAGCCTCCTTGATCAAGGGCAGGATCAGCTTGCTTTCCCGGCCCACCGCTTCGACCTCGCAATCCACGCCCTTGCCGGCAGCCGCCTTGGAACTGGTGGACAAGCTGCGCGGTACCACGCAGAGGACGGAATCCGATTTGCGCGGGGAGTACTCCCTGTCCGCCGACCCCGGCACCTACCTCCTGAAGGCCGCACGCCCGGGCAAAGCCCTGCCAGAATCCGCCTTGGTCCAAATCACCGGAACGCGCGGTACCTTGGCCCAGGATCTGGCTTTGCAAGGCTTCGCCTCCATCCAGGGAACCTTGCGGCTGTCCCCCGATACCACTGTCGATCCGGGCGGCGTTTCCGTGAACCTTCTTTCCGCCTCCGGCCTCAACGTGGCGGCCTCCGCCACGCCGCAGCGCGCTCCGGAAACGGGATCCGCGGGAGCCATGGTGTATTCCCTGGAGGGCGTCCCCGACGGCGATTATCGCCTCACCTGCGGTTTCGCCGGATTCGGCCTGGACGCGGAACCGCTGGTCAGCATCCGGAACGCCTTGTGGAAGACGGGCCTCGATCTCACGCTGAAGCAAGCGATCAAATCCGTGACCTTCGCCATGACCACGGGCGGGAAGACCGCCGACGGGACCATCCGCCTCATCACGCCGCAAGCGCTGGAACTGCCAGCTGGACGGAAACTGGCCCAAGCCGCCGCCGGAACCTATACCCTGAACGCCGCTCCCGACGATGCCTCCCTGGTTCCCCTCATACGTTATTCCTTTTTCCTTCCCGCCGGAGGATTCGCGGACACGACGCTTGCCCTGGCCTTTCCCTTCTCGCACCAAAGCGTTCCCTTGGCTTTCAATAACGGCGAGGCCGAGCTCTCCATGGAGGCTGGCGCCGGTATCGATTCCATGCTGATCATCCATGGCTATGGCGCGGCCACGGATACCTTCCAGGTGCCGGCCGCGCAATTGTCCGGATCGGCGGGAAAGCGCACGCTCCGCTTCCGGCCGGGTGCGCAAGGCGGGCTGCTTACCTACTATTTCGTCATCCACGCCGGAGCGCTGCTCTACTCCAACGAAGAACCCGCGCGTCGTTTCCACGCCCAAGTAACGCCCTCGCGCGATTTGTCTCTTCTTAAGCTGGCCACCACGGACAGCCTGCGTTTGGCGGCGAATTCGGAAGGCGAGATTTTCCTGCACGCCTACGATGCCGCCGGGCGGCGCCTGGACTCGGCCGTGGATGATCGCGGGACCATCGCCTGGAGCGTGGACGGGGCGCTGGGGGTCAAGCTGGACAGGCATTCCCAGCGTACCCTGATCTACCGGACCTCATCACCTTCCATGGCATTGGCGAAGCGCGGCGCCGCCGCGGCGGAAGGCTGGGGCAAGCTTTCCGTGACCGTCGGCCTGGACGGAGTCACCCGGACGCTGGAGCTGCCTACGCGCGTGGTCTCCGCCGTCGTCAACAAGCTGGTGCTTTCCTCGACCCTGGGCGAAGCCGCGGATCTGCCCGACCCCGCCTCCTTCGGCCTCTTCGTTTCCGGATTCGACACCACCACCTTCCCTCCCACGCCCGTCCAGCCCAATCCCGCTATCACCCTATTGCCCGCCAAAGCCGGTTCGGTGCGGGAGATGCAAGTGACCCTGGATCCGCGCTTCATCGGTCCGGTGCACATCCTGGCCAGGCACATCAATCCCGACGGTTCGGAAGCGGCCACGGAACTGGGGGCCTATCGCGACTCGCTGGCGCGCGGCCTGAACGTGGGCCAGACCCTTTCGCTGAGAGACACTACGCGCGCCTTTTTCCACGACGATCGGTTGCAATTGGATTTGGAGGATTCCGCCTTCGCGGGCGCGGACCAGGCATTGCTGCGCCTGTATAAGCGGAGCGTGGCGAAGACATTCTCCAGCGGCGTCACCTATGCCGTGGCGGGCGACCTGTACGAGATCTCAAACCCATCCGGAATCACCTTCAGCAAACCGCCGCGCATCACCGTGGGCCTACCGGCCGGATCGGAGGATCGGGTGAACAGGCTGGAGCGCTTCGATGCCTTGAGCCTGGAATGGAAAGACCTGGGCGATTCGGTCGCCCGGAGCCGGACTTCGGACGGGCATCCTGCCCTCTCGGCGGACTTGCCGGAATTGGACGGCAGTTATTACGGCTTGCTCACCGCTTCACGCGGGCTCACGGCCGGCGAAGTGCAGATCATCCCCAATCCCTTCAGCCCGCTGGTCATGGCCACGCATGACGGCAATACCCAATACGGCGCGCGCATCCGCGTCCATCCCGAATCTGACCGCAGCGCGGAAGTGATCATAGCGGTGAAGATTTACAATCTGGACGGGGAATTGGTGCGCACCTTGGTGGATCATAAGACGGTGGCCAAAGCGCCCATCGATTTTTACTGGGACGGCAGGGCCGATGGCGGGCGCTGGGTCCGCAATGGACGGTATCTGCTGAAGGTCTCGGTGGGGACCACGGGATCGGCCAAGCAGAAGCATACGCTACGGTCCGTGGTGGTATTCCAATGACGGGGGTCGGCTGGGGTCGGGGGGCGGATATTGAAATGGGGTTCGTGGGCATGGGTTCCCGCGCTCCAGAACCCGCGCATGTCCTGCTGGCGTTGCCATGCGCCGACGCGCTCAAACATGCTTCCGCGCGGGAACCCATGCCCCCGAAGCCCCTCTATAGCGTCCGCCCCCCAAAGCCAGGCCTTCTTTTCGCTGGGGGAAGAGGGGATAGTGGGTCGCGGGGAGTGGGTGCGGTTGGCGATGGGGTTGGGCCTATGACTGCGGGGTCTAAGCCGCCCCCAAGGAAGGGCGGCGGTTGGGCGCGGGGAGGTGTGACGAGGAATGCCGGGTCCTGGCCGCTCCTGATGGAGAGAGGATCGTGGTCAAATGAGGGTTGGAAAACGGGGTGGGTCGGGTTTTTCCTTTGGGTGCTGCTGTCGGTGATGCCGGCATTTGCCCAAGGAGGCAACCGCGATGAGGTTTCCGAACCGGGGACTTTCGGTCATTTGAACGAAGGAACGGTTACCTCCCCAGGGGATTCGGCGGGGCGGGCGGTCTCCAAGGCGAAAAGGCAGGAGGAGGCGAAAGCGAAGCGGAACGCAATGGCGAAGGAAAAGACGGAAGGGAAGGCCAAGGCCAAAGCGGCGCGCGAGGATTCCGTAAAGGCCGCCGGGGCGAAGGCGGATTCCGGTAACCTGGCTTCGGGCAACAAATCCGACACCCTATCTCGGCCGGAAGGCGCGCCGGCGGATAATTTCCCAGCGGGCGCGGATCCGCTTGATCTGGACAGCGTGAAAGCGGGCCCGGACTCCATCGTCGCGCGTCCGGATGCGGACGCGAAGACGCCGGCGGATTCCGGCGGCTTGCGGAAGGATCCGTTTTCGGGGCGGAATATCCTCTCGGCGGAAACGGTGCTGGTGGTGTTACCGATGGTCGCCGGGAACGGGGTTTCCGCTTCCGGAGAGGAGCTGCGCAAGGCGGACGCCGCCTTGCGGATGGGGCTGAACCAGGCGGGCCGGTTCCGGGTGCTGACCGAGGAAGAGGCGTTGCGGTTCATCCCGGGCGGGCAGCTGATGCCCAAAAACTGCTTTTCCGGACGCTGCGTAGAGGCGGAGGCGGGTAAATTGCGGCGGGGGCTGCTGGTGGTTTCGCAATATTCGCGGCGCGACAGCGTGACCCGGCTGAAGCTGGTGATGGCGGAAACGCCGCGGGGGAAAATCCATTGGGCCATGCAGGTTTGGGGGAAGCCCGGACCGGGCGGCATCATCCCTTTTGCGCGGGAAGCCGCATGGCGGTTCGCGCGACCGGAGCAGGTACGACCCCAGTCGAGTGGACACGTGGAAGCGAGGATCGACGGGACGTTTTTCACCACCCGCCCTTGGGGCGAGGTGCCTTGGCTCAATCCCATCGATAGCGTGGACAACCGCAAGCAATGGGGCTGGATAGGCTCGGGTCTGCTCCTGGCGGGCGGAGGCCTGGCCTATGCGCAAGGGCATTTGACCTGGGCGGACGACAATCACGCCCGGCTGGCCAGGGAAACCCTTTCCGGCGGCGGCGCGCAATCCTTCCTCCGGGGCTTCTTCGCCGCCCCCACCCTGGGCGCCAGGTATGCGGCCATGGGCGGAGCCGGTATCGCGCATGTTAACCAGGGATTGGCTTTGCTGATGAATCCGGCCGGCCTGGCCGGCGCGGAGGAGGAGAACGTGATCGCCGCCAAGCGCAGCCTTCCCGACGGCACGCCTTCCCTCTTCCTGGGTTTGTCCGGGCCGCTGTATGGACATTGGGCGCAAGGATTGGGCATCCAGTTCGAAGGGGATCGGCTGGCGAACGAGACCACCCTGCACGGGGCCTTGGGGTATGATTTGATCGGCTTGGGGAAGGATTTCGCCGACATCCGGATCGGCGCCCAACCCAAGATCTATCTGGCCCAGGTCGGGGAAACCGGAACGGGGGAGGATCGGTCCACGGGAAGGTCTTTCGGATTGGGCTTGGACTTGGGCATCCAGGCGCGCTTGAACGAGAGGATCTCGGCGGCCATCGCCGTCCGCGATGCACTCAGCTTCCTGGAGCATACCAACACGCTGACGGATAGGAGCTATGCGGAAGTGCTGCCCACCGAGTACCGGGTGGGGGCCGCTTACCGGGCTTCGCCTACATTGCTGCTGCTGCTGGACGGGCAGAAGGCCATGTGGGCCGATCAGGCCGATCATCTGAGGCTGGGAGGGGAGCAGGTCCTGTTCGATTTCCTCGCCCTTCGCTGCGGCCTGCACGAGATCCTGGGGCGGGAATCGGTCCGCAAAATGTCGCTCGGTTTCGGCTTGGACACGCGAGCCCTCGGCGACAAGGGCGCGAAATTCAGGCTGGCCGTGAATTATGCGTATGAGTTCGGCCTGGGAGAGGACGAGACCCTGGGCGCAGGTCAGCAGTTCAGCCTGGACGCGGGATTCTGAGGCGCCGTCGTCGGCGCCCGGCGGCTACCAGCGGAAGGCGAGCTTGTTCAGCAGCTCGGTTTTTTCCTTGTCCAGCTTCTTCAACTTCTTCTTGTGGCGTTGGGCGCTGCACCAGGAAATCAGCTTCTTGTCCAACAGGGCCGCTGCTTCCAGCGAAGGCCATTTGCCGGGATTCTTCTTCTTATAGTCCTTCAGCTGCTCATAGTAGCGCATCCAGCCCAGATTCTTGACGCTCCACAGGAAGCCGACGCGGTTCAATTTTGCGACCCGGTCGGAGTCCAGCTTCTCCGCTTTGTATGCGCAACGCTGCAAATGGCACCAGAGGCCCAGGCGGTTCCCGGCCGGAAATTCTTCCCTGGCCTTGGGCCAACGCTGGGGGAATTTAGCGCGATATTCCTTCAAGGTCTGGAAATGCCCTTCCCAGCTATCGGGAAGCACCAGCGGGAAGCCCAGTTTGACCAGTTCCTGCTGCCGGCTTTTGTCCAGGCTCTTGCGGGCGAAGTTCTGGCGCTGCCGCCAAACCCAAAGTCCCAGGCGGTTGCCCTTGGGGAATTCCTCGCGGGCGAAAGGCCACTCGCGCGGATTCGCCTTGCGGTAATCCTTGAGATAGCGGAATTGCTCCTCCCAATGGGATTCGCGTTCGTCGGTTTTCTGCCATTCGAATCCGAGCGTGTTCAGGAGCTTGACCCGGCCCGCCGAGAGCTTCTTCCGTCCTTGCAGATCGCGCTGGCGATGCACCCATTGCCCCAGGCGATTATCCTTGGGGAACTCTTCCAGGGTGGATGGCCAGGATTTGTGCTTGGCGCGGTAACGGACGAGAAAACCATATTGACGGATCCATTGCTCGTCCCAACGGGTGGCGGGTTTGAGGCTGGAAGCTCCCTTTGCATTATGAAATTTGCTACTCAATTTTTTGTCCTGGTTTCATTTAAGTTCATGCATGCCGGCCGGATAATCCATCGGGGCCGACTACGGCCCGGACCTCTAAGGAAGTCCCGAAACCCGCAAGCTACCCCCCTGCCGGAGACCCTTTAAATATGGCTCTGTCGCATGAAAGTAAGCGAAAACCCCCGGGGATCGAACAGGGTAGGCGCTGATAATTTACCATGATTTTACCTCGTCGCCATGAGCCCCGTTGTTGTTTGAAGCGTGCGAGAAATCACATCTCCAAGTGGAAGGAGGGGAATCCGCCGGTTAAAAAAAATTTACTCCCGTTTTCCGGAACCGCTATCAATCAAAGCCGAGCATCGCGGCAGGCCGCGCCGCGCGCATACGCGAACCCGCCTAGTCGGATAGGGAACGCCGTGGCACCGAGATCCCGCCTGGGGAGACGCGGGGCCAGGAAGACAAAGGTTTGGAGCAGGTAAGAAAAGGGTAAGCGGAAGAGGGAAGCGCGGGACGGCCTTCAGGGCTCCCGAAGGGAAGCCAATTCGGATCTTCCCAAAAAGTGCCCGCGTTCGTTGTAGTAATTCCTGGTGATTTCGGAGCCGTCCCTGTAAAGGATTTCGACTTCCCTTTCCCCGTTGGGGAACCAGCCGGTGTACAGTCCGTCCATCACTTCGCGCCCGCTATCGCGGTAAATCCAATAGCGCTCTTTGATGACCCCGCTGGAATAATACTCTTTCCGCTGCTCCGGGAGCTTGCAGCCCGCCAACAGGAGAATAGCGCCCGTTGCCGTGAGAAATCCGATGTTCACCGACGACCCCATTTCGTCCCGAATGGCATGGCCTTTTATGGATACTAATCCCGATCGGAACATTCCGCTTTGCGAAATCAATGCGCCCGCTTTTTCCCTTTCGAAGCCCGGATATTCAGGATTTCCACCGTCATCGAGAAGAACATCGCGAAGTAGATATATCCTTTGGGGATATGCATTTCGAAACCTTCCCCGATCAGGGCCATTCCCACCAGCAACAGGAAAGAAAGCGCCAGCATTTTTACGGTGGGATACCGGTTCACCAGATCGCTGATGGGATTGACCGCGACGAGCATGATGAGCACCGCGATCACCACCGCGGTCATCATTACGTAAAGATTGTCGACCATTCCCACCGCGGTTATCACCGAGTCCAGCGAGAAAATGATGTCCAGGAACATTATCTGCACGATCACACCGCCGAACCCGATTTTCTTCTTCCCCGTCTTGACCATGGATTCCGCGCTGCCGTGTTCGGCTTCGCCCACCACCTTCTCATGGATTTCCATGGTGCTCTTGTACAGCAGGAACAACCCGCCCAGGATAAGCACCAAATCGCGGCCGGAGATTTCCTGGTTCAGGATGGTGAACCAGGGCTTGGTCAGCTTCACGATCCAGGAAAGCGAGGCGAGCAGCATCAAGCGGGTGATCAGGGCCGCAGCAAGCCCCATCTGGCGGGCCTTGGGTTGCTGTGCCGCCGGAAGCTTCCCGGATAGAATCGTTATGAAAACGATATTGTCGATGCCGAGGACGATTTCCAGTAACGTCAAGGTAACCAGGCTGATCCAGGTTTGCGGATCGGTCAACGCATGCATCATTGGGTCTGGTCTTTCTTTTGCTTATTCATCCGGTTGCCGTGTATAATCCGGATTTACGTTTCAATCTGACACTTTCAAGGCGGCGATGGCCTGTAAAGGGCTGCAACAGTGGCCCGCAGGTCCCCAAAATAATACTTTCCTAGCCAACAGGGAGCCGTTTCAATCATGAGCAAGCGCATTCTACTTCTATTCGCCACCAATATCCTGGTGGTCTTGACCATCACCCTCATCCTGAACATCCTCGGAGTGGGTCGCCTCCTGAACGGGTATGGTGCGAATTATACCGGCCTCTTCCTATTCTGCCTGGTGTGGGGATTCGCCGGCGCCTTCATCTCGCTGGGCCTTTCGCGCATCATGGCCAAATTGGGCATGGGCGTCAAGGTTATCGACCCGCAGCGCCCGGGGCAATATTCCGAACTGGTGGATACAGTTCACGCGCTGGCGCAACGCGCCGGCCTGCCGGCCATGCCCGAGGTCGGAGTCTATGAGAGCCGCGAAGTCAACGCTTTCGCCACCGGCCCCACGCGCAGCCGGGCGCTGGTGGCCGTTTCCACGGGATTGCTGGGGCGCATGAACCGGCAGGAATTGGAAGGGGTGCTCGGCCATGAGATCGCCCACGTCGCCAACGGGGACATGGTGACCATGACCTTGCTGCAGGGCATCATCAACGCCTTCGTCATGTTCCTGGCCCGCGTCATCGCCATGGCGCTCAGCTCGCGCCGCAACAACGATGAAGGCATGGGCATGGGCGGTAATTGGATTGTGGTCATGCTCCTGGAAACCCTGTTGAGCCCCTTGGGCTTTCTGGTGGTGGCCTGGTTCTCGCGCCGCCGCGAATTCCGCGCGGATGCGGGCGGCGCCGCCTACGCGGGCCGGGAAAAGATGGTGGGCGCCTTGCAATCCTTGCAACGCGTTTTCGGCAAGGATGTCGATCCGAATCAAGGCCCTTCCAGCGTGGCGACCCTGAAAATCTCCGGCAAGCCTTCGGGATTCATGGCGCTGCTCTCGACCCATCCGCCTCTGGAAGAACGCATCGCGCGCCTGCAGCAAGCCCGAGCCTGAATCCGGCCGTGCTGAAAACCGGACTGTTCACCAGTAAATATGTACCCGCCCGCGTCCCTGGCCCGCGGGAAAAAGTCCTGGTGGTTTTCCACGGCCTGGGCGACTCCCTGCAGGGATTCGCCTGGATGCCCCAGGAGTTGAGGCTGGACGGGTTGTCCTATCTGCTCGTGAACGCGCCGGACGATTATTACGGCGGCTTCAGCTGGTTCGAGTTCGCGGGCGGCGGGCTCTTCATGGAGAACGCGCGCCCAGGCATCCTGCGCAGCCGCAAGCTGATCCAGGGGCTGTTGGGGGAATTGATCGCGCAGGGGATCCGGCCAGCGGACATCATCCTGTTCGGCTTCAGCCAAGGCTGCCTGATGGCCCTGGACGCGGGGCTCCGGTCGGCCCAGGCGCTTGGCGGCGTGTGCGGCGTTTCCGGCTGGCTGGCTTTCCAGGATGAGTATCCCGCGGCCTTCTCCCCCGCGGCGCGGGAGCAGGGGTTCCTGGTAACCCACGGGTTACGGGATCCGCTGTTGCCTTTCGCGGCCAGCGCGGCGCAATACGCTTTCCTTAAAACCCAGGGGATCCGCCTCGACTTCAAAAGCTACGACAAAGAGCATACCATCCTGCCCGAAGAGCTGCGCGATATCCGCGCCTGGCTCGCGGAACGCATGGCGGCCGCGGCGTAGGGCTATCCGGGCGGCGGCCGCCCAGCGCGATCCGGAGCGGGCAACCGGCTCACAGCGAACGCGCGATGAAATCCCTGAGCTCGTCGTAGGTTTGCAGGTTGCCGAATTGGGGGAACTGATCCTTGATGCCGGCGGGCGCGCGGAAAAAGGTCGCTATGTCCGCTTCCTTCAGCATATGGATGTCATTGTAAGAGTCCCCCGCCGCGCACACGCGCATGTCCAGGGAATGGATGGCCTGCACGGCCTTGGCCTTGGCATTGTCCTGGCGCAGGGAATATTCCAGCCGTTTGGTTTGCGCATTATAGGCGATGTTGTGGCAGAACAAGGTGGGCCGCCCCAGCAGCCGCATGAAATGGCCGGCAAATTCATTGAAGGTGTCCGATAGGATGATGAGCTGGTAGCGCTCCCGGATCCAATCAAGAAAATCGCGAGCGCCTTCGAAAACGGGCAGCTCGGAGATATAACCCTGGATGGCTTCCAAGGTGACATCGTGCTGGGCGCAGATATCCAGGCGCTTGTCCATCAGCTCGCGGTAGTCCTTGACGTCCCGGGTGGTGAGGTTCAATTCCTGGATGCGCGTGCGGCGCGCCACATGCTGCCAAATCTCGGGGGTCAAGACCCCTTCCATATCCAAACATACGACTTTCATGGGATTTTCCGCGTTAAAGGTCGAACTCGTTGCCGGGCCCTTGGCCTGCGGGCCCCTGGCCCGCCGGTCCTTGACCGCCCGGTCCCTGACCACCCGGTCCGCGCCCACCGGGTCCGCCGGGCGGGATGATGATCCCGAAATTCCGTTCATAGCGGGAAAGGTTTTCCTGCAAGGTGGCGATCAGGGATTTCGCGTGCATGGGAGTCATGATGATGCGGCTATGCACCTTGCCCTTGGGGGGGCCCGGGAGCAGGCGCGCGAAATCTATAATGAACTCGGAAGGCGAATGGGAGACCAGCACGAGGTTGGAATAGATCCCGTCCGCGGCCGATTCCGGCAACTCGATGTTGATCTGCTGGTTCTGGTCTTCGAATTCGCTGTTGGGCGTTACCATGGGATGAGGCTCCGGAGGCCGCGCCGGCAGCGGAGATGGCCGCGGCGACGTAAGCCCGGGCGGAAATATAGTAAGGGGCCGGGTGATGGCAGCGCGCCGCGATCGGCCAATCCCGGCGGAACCGGGCGAATCCGGGTTGCGGTCAGAAATAGAGGGCGGAAACCTCGCCCCGTTCCCAGTTCAACGCGCTCAGGTTTCCCCCGTAGGTCTTGCCGATCCCGGTATCGATGCAGAACATCTTCTCATCATACATGGGCAGGATGCGCCCGGCCCGCTGGGGATCGATGCAGGAGGTGGGAGTATGCCCCACCACCATGCGCAGGCAATGATGGTAGTCCAGCACCTCTACCAATTCCCGCCGCCGGTCGTCATTGGCCTTGAGGGTATACTCCCGGTTCCACTGCGGCCCGTCGCGGCGGAGCATCACGTCCTTGCCCGGGTTCGAGGCCCCGTCATCGCATAGCTCCAGACGCACGCGGTGGTTGAGCTCCGGCAGCGGCATAAAGCCGTATTCGCGGTTGAGTCCGCCATGCACGAAGAGATTGCCGTTGATGACCACGGCGGAATCGTGGACCACCAGCCAACCGCCCACTTTCCCCCGCGGCGACAAGGCCGCCCGGAATTCCCGGCAGCCCAGCATATCCAGGCGCTTGCTTAATTTGGCATCCAGTTCGGAACGTTTCCCCCGCGCAGGGACCGGGTCGGGGAACTCGGCGCCCGCCTCCAGCAAATCCTCCCCGGCCAGATCCTGGAACTCCTCCATGGTATTGTAAACGATGAGCCCGCTCATGGACATGGCTTCATGGTTCCCGAGCAGCACATGCACGCGCGATCCATATTGCGGCGCCTCCGCTTCCAGGCGCCTCAGGAGCTTGAAAATCTTACCCGGCTCCCCGCCGCGTCCCAGGATATCGCCGAGCTGAACCAGATGCGTATCCTTGGCCTTCCAGTGCCCGCGTTTGTCGATGAGGCCCGCCTCCTGGAGGATGCGCTTGAAGCCGGCGTAATTCCCATGCAGATCGCCCACGGCGACAATGCGGCCTACTTCGGAATAAACGCTTTGGGACATGCGGGTTTGGGCCTTTTTAGGGATATAGCGTGAGTATAGGGGAAGGCCCGGATTAGGTTCCAGTGCTATCGTCCAGCGAGGCCCATTTTCTAGTTTATTGACCTTCGAAGGCATCCCAAAGTCCTATATTTGCGGGCCTCGATGACCTTTCCCCGGAAAGGTCCTTTCAAAAAGGCGGTCGGGTTGGAACGGATCAAGGAAGAATGCGGGCTGATGGGCGTTTTCGGCGGGCCCGAGGTCACGCGTCGCGTGGTCATGGGCCTTTACTCCCTCCAGCATCGCGGCCAGGAGAGCGTCGGCGTGGCCACCACAAATGGCGAGAACATCCATGTACTCAAGCGCATGGGCCTGGTGACGGAACTCAACAAGGAAGAGAAGGAAATCGAGTCGATGACCGGCATCGCCTCCATCGGGCATGTCCGTTATTCCACCACCGGCCATTCGCACATCAACAACGCCCAGCCCATGCTCGCTTCCACCCGCCACGGCCAAATCGCGGTGGCGCATAACGGCAACATCGTCAACGCCCCGGAAATCCGCTTGCGCATGGAAGAGGAAGGCAGCATCTTCCAGAGCACCTCGGATACGGAAATCATCCTGCATCTGATCGCGCGTTCCCGGAAGCCTTCCCTCATGGAAGCCATCTCCGAGACCTTGCAGCAATTGACCGGATCCTTCTGCCTGGTGTTCCTCACCGACAAGGAAATCTACGTGGCGCGGGACGGATACGGCATCCGCCCGCTGTGCATGGGGCGCCTGGACAAGACCTGGGTCGTGGCATCGGAAACATGCGCCCTCGATCTGCTCGGCGCCAGCTACGTGCGCGACATCAAGCCCGGCGAGATCTGCCGCATCAACGACATGGGACTGGAGTCGATCACCTTCACCACCAAGCCGCACCGCGCCCATTGCATCTTCGAATTCGTGTATTTCTCCCGCCCGGATTCGCGCATCTTCGAGGAAAGCTGCGACAAGATCCGCCGCAAGATAGGCAAAGCCCTCGCCAAGGAACATCCCGCCCAGGCGGACGTGGTCGTCTCAGTACCGGATTCCAGCAATACGGCAGCGCTGGGCTACGCCCAGGAAGCCGGCATCAACTTCGACATCGGCCTTTTGCGCAACCACTACGTGGGCCGCACTTTCATCGATCCGTCCCAGAACGTGCGCGAGCAGAAGGTCAAGCTCAAATTCAACACCATAGCGGGCGTACTCCGCAACAAGCGCGTGGTCCTGGTGGACGATTCCATCGTGCGCGGAACCACCTTGAAGTTCCTCACCAAGATGTTGCGCGACGGCGGCGCAAAGGAGGTGCATATCCGCATCAGTTCGCCGCCGGTGATGAACCCCTGTTATTACGGGATGGACTTCCCCTCCAAGACCGAGTTGATCGCCAGCAATCTCACCAAAGAGGAAACCCGCAAGCTGCTGGGCGCGGACACCCTGGAATACCTGAGCATCAAGGGCCTTTTGGGCGTGGCCCCGGGCGGCGCCGAGAACTATTGCGCCGCCTGCTTCGACGGCAAATACCCCGAAGAAATCCCGGCCGGGAGCACTAAGTTCAGATGTGAGTGAGTGAGCCAATGATCAACATGCCTAAATGGCATGTTGATCATTGGCGAACGCCTTTCCGGCAGCACTGACCCCGAAAGCCCTCACAGCGCGAATTCCTTGATCCGTTCTTCCTCCAGGATGAACAGATCACGCCCCCGGGAACGCAGCCAGCCTCTCCGTCCCCAGGCCGACAAGGTCCGCGACACCGATTCGCGGGTGGTCCCGGCCATCTCCGCCAGGAATTGCTGTGTGGGACGGTTGCGGATGAGCACGCTCATGCCGCCCGCCTCGCGCTGGCGCACGCCTTTCTCTTCCATCAAGCCCAGGATGGCCCCGGCCACGCGCGCATGCATGGAGCGGTAGGACAGGCCCATCACCTTGCGGTTGCTCTGGCGCAAGCGCCGGTTCATTTCGATCAGCAAGGAGAAGGCCATCTCCGGGCATTCGCGCAGATGGCGGCGAAAATCCTCGCGGCGCAGCAACATCAGGCGCGTGGGACGCACCGCCCTGGCCGTGGCCGCGCGCGGGCTCTCGTCCAGCAGGGACATTTCCCCGAAGAACTCCCCGGGTTGCAGGGCGGCCAGCACCGTTTCCTTGCCCTCCGCCGTTTCCAGGACCACGGCCACCTCTCCCTCCGCCACGATGAAGAAATAGCCCCCAGCCGGATCCTCGGCATGCAAGATGGCGGATCCGGAAGTGTAATGGCGTTCTACCAAGGTATCGGCGATCTTGCGGAGATCGGCTTCGGCCAGCGCGGAAAACATGTCCACCTGGCTTAGGGTTTCATAACGACGATCCGCGGCCGCCATGCGCGGGACGGCCGATGCGTGCATGGGTGCGATGGCTCTCGGAAGCGTTCCCGGGGCCGGCTTGGCTGCCGGGTGGGAAAGGCTTTCGGGGCCCGAGGTCATGCGGTTCAGGGAGCTGCTGGGAGTCGGAAGCGATGCGTTCATGGGATTCTCCTGGGTTGTCATGCAGGAGAGAAACTAGGTAGGCGGGCTTCTTAGAGATGCGATGCCTGTCACAAGGAAAGCCGGGATGGGCGTGATGCGGATCATATCCGATGCGATCCGGATAAGATCCGGAATCAGGCATCCGATCGGCGGTTTATCCGGTATGCAGAGAGGGGGTTTTGGTGGTCGTTGTAGGATTTGAACCTACGACCCCATCGATGTGAACGATGTACTCTAACCAGCTGAGCTAAACGACCAAGGTGTGCAAATATAGCTCAGCCTCCGCTATCCCTCAATAGCGGAGGCTGCCTGAAAATCACCGTCAGCGGCGGTTTAGGCCGGATATCAGCGGTAACCCACCTGCTCACTACCCTCCAACGACCGGGCGCTTTCCACCAGGCCAATGAACTCGGCGCGATGGCCTTCCAGGTCGCGACCCTTGGAACCGCGGGCCAGGGAAGCCACCTTGTCGAAATCCAGGTCGCCGCGGTATTGCGAACCGCGCAGGATGAGGCCGAAGCCGGCAGCGGCGGCGGCGAAACGGAAGTTCTCGGAGGCATCCCGCCAAGCGCCTTCCCGCGCCCGTAAGGTGCGGCTCAAGAGCTTGCTTTCGCTTCCGTTGGGCTGCTTGTAACGGAACTTGACCGTCAGCAATTCGCCCGTGGCGCCCGCCTGCCCGCTCTCCTTGGTTGAACCCAGGTTCCAATGCCAACGCGACCCTTGGTTGCCTTGGTATTTGAGCGGGTCCACCTTGGGCCGGGACGGGGCCGCGGGCACGATCTCGTAGAGAGCGGTGACATTGGTGCCGGAACCGAGTTCGCCGGCATCCTTGCGGTCATCGTTGAAATCTTCCGCGGCCAGCATCCTGTTCTCGTATCCCACCAAGCGATAGGATTTGACCGTGGCGGGATTGAATTCGATCTGGAGCTTGACGTCCTTGGCGATGGCGAACAAGGTGCCCGCCATCTTTTCCACCAGCACCTTGCGGGCCTCGTTGATATTGTCGATATAGAAATAGTTGCCGTTGCCCTTGTCGGCCAATTGCTCCATCTTGGCGTCCTTGAGATTGCCGGTGCCGAAGCCGAGCACGGAAAGGAATACTCCGGATTTGCGTTTCTCCTCGATGAGCCGGACCAATTCCGCGTCCGAGGAAACCCCCACATTGAAGTCGCCATCCGTGGCCAGGATCACGCGGTTGCTTCCGCCCTGGATGAAGCCCTGGGCCGCGGCCTGATAGGCCAACAGCAAACCGGCTCCCCCGGCGGTGGATCCGCCCGCCTGCAATTGGCCCAGGGCCTGGCGGATGCTTTCCTTGTCGGAACCGGCGGTGGGCGGCAGCACCATGCCCGCGGCCCCGGCGTAGACCACTATGGAGATGCGGTCCTGAGGACGCAACTGATCGATAAGCATGCGGAAGGCGTCCTTCAGGAGCGGCAGCTTTTCGGGCGAGTCCATGGAACCGGATACGTCGATGAGGAAAACCAGGTTGGTGGGCGGAAGCTTCCCGGCATCCATGCGCTTGCCCTGCAAACCGATATGCACCAGCTTGGTATCCGGGTTCCAGGGCGTGTCGGCCACCTCGGTGGTGATCGAAAAGGGATCGGAGCCGGAAGGTTGCGGGTAGTCATAGTCGAAATAGTTGATGAACTCCTCGATCCGGACCGCTTCAGCTGGCGGCAATCGGCCTTCCTGCAAGAAGCGGCGGGTGTTGGAATAGGAGGCGCCGTCCACGTCTATGGAGAAGGTGGACAGGGGGTTGGCGCGCGCATCCAGAAAGCCGTTCTCGAATAGGCTCGCGTATTCCTCGCTACCCGTACCGGTATTGGGAGGAGCCGGACACCGATAGCAGCGCGCGAACTCCCGGTCGCGGTCCGCTTCTCCGGAGGGGGAAGCCATATTGCCCATGATATAAGCGGCGCTGACCCCGGGCTGGGATCCGGTTTTACGCTTATCCAGCGTAGATGCGGTTCCCTTGCCCACTAGCTGGGCGGGGTATGGGGATGCCGCCTTTTTGGGGGAGGGATAAAGGCGATCCAGGATATCCTTTCCCGCCCGCTCGCGATCCGGCCGTCCCGACGGCGCGCCCGTTCCCGCGCTGGAAACGACGGGAGCGGCCAATTCCGAAGGCTCCTCTTCCTTGGTTTGCGTGGCTAGCGGTGTTTGCTCGGTTTGCGGCGACAGCTCCGCTTTTTTGACCGTGCAGGCGGCCAGGATAAGGGCGGCGGAGCAAAGGGCGGTGATGACTTTGGCTCGATTAAACATGGCGGTATCTCCCTGGGTTGCGTTTCACAGTGCGGGCAATCGGCCCGCGGGTTCGAGCTTAAGACCGAACCTTTCCGGAAAAGTTCCCAGGAGGAAGGAAAAAAATTTCAGGGCTTATTTTGGGGGAGGAGCGACACGTAAGTCAAATGAAAGGGGGGCGGCCGCCCGGGCAGGTAGCGGGCCATCCTGCCGGCCCAACGTTCCGTATCGTTCCAGATAGGGTTTCAATTCCGCGACCCTGGAAGCGGGCACCTGCAGCCAGTACCAGATCGGTCCGCCGTCCGAATGCGGCACCACCTCCACGCCCATGGCCTGCAAGCCCGCCAGCAGCGTAGGGCCCTCGCCTGCCTTCCGCAATTGGAGGTTGATCGCGTGTAGGGACGCCTGCTTCACCGACGCAAGGGTTCCGGGAGAATCAGAGGATTCCTTTTTTTCCTCACTTGAGGCTTTGCCTGCATAGGTTTCCGTCGATCCAGAAGGCTGGGCCCCGGAAGGGGCGAAGGCAGCATAGGGTACGGAGGCCAGGGTAGGAGCAGGGGCACTGGCTACCACGGGTTCCCGCGCCGCCGATCCCGGCGCGGAAGAGGCCATGGGCTTGGCTTTCCGATTGGCCAACTCCGGCTCGGAGTAGCCTTGTTTTTTCGCGCTCAGCGCGGATCGCATGCTTTCCATAGCTTTGGTCGGCGGCGACTTGCCGTCTTCTTCCCGGCCATCAGTCTCGTTTCCGGCTGCGGCTTCGTCCTGCACGGCCTCGGCCGGTTCGCCGCTCCCGGCGGCTTCCTTCGCGGATGCGGTTAAGGGGATCAAGGCGGGCGCTTCCGATAGGCGGCCGCCCCGCTCATAGAGATAGGCGGTGATGACGGTGATGCCGAGTACGGTCAGGACCGCGATTTGCATCGGAATGGCACGCACGGGCCGCATGAACCCGAGCAAGAAGGCTTTCCATGGCGAGGGCTGCGGCAACCGCGCCCGCACATCGGCCAGGAAATTCGCCGGGGCTTTCGCCGCCTCCAGACCGGTCATCTCCCGGAAATAGGCGCGCACCACCTGCAGTTCGCGCAGGCAATCCGGGCAATTTCGCAAATGCGCCTCGGCCGCCGCATGGGCATGCGCGTCCAGCGCGCCTTCCGCATAGTCGCAGAGCGTGTCGCCTTCGAGATGCCTGCCTTTAGTTTCCATGCCTTCCCGCAATCCTATCCTAACCGGCGCCGCCCGGCCAACCCAAAGCGGCCAGTACCAGGGCCAGAAAATAATCCCGCAGCCATTCTTGCAATTGCCGGCGGCCGCGATTGAGCCTCGATTTCAAGGTGCCCGGATTGAGGCCGGTGCTTTCCGCGATTTCCTCGTAAGAGCGGCCCTCGATATCGCGAAGCACCACCAGGATCCGCTGGTCCTCGGGAAGCCGCGCGATGGCCGCCTCGATGCTTTCCCGCTTGCCGCGGGCATCCATTACCTGGGCGGGGGAGGGCGACGAAGGGGCCGCATCGCTTTCGGCCGCCTCCAGGCCGCGATGCAGCTTGGCCTGCCGATGCGGACGGGAGGTCAATTTGTTCTTGCAGGTATTCACGGCGATGCGGTACAGCCAGCTGGAAAATTTGGACTCCATGCGGAAGGCGGCGAGGCCGTGGAAAACCTTCACGAAGGTTTCCTGCGCCGCATCCTCCGCATCGTCGCGATTGCCGGCCAGCATGCGCAGGCATAAGCCGAAGATCCGATCCTTGTGCCTGTGCACCAATCGGTTGAATCCCTCTTCCTTGCCATCTTGGAATTTCCGCACCCATTCGCGATCCTCCGCTTCGCCGGGATCCATTCCGGATCCGGGTCCGCTTTCATCCCCGGAGGGCGGACCCGCGGAAAGCGCTTCCCTTCCCATCAGGTTAGACAAGGTTTTCCGGAAAATGTTCCGCCACGGCGGAAAGAGGTGCTTTCACAAGGGATCGCCGGCTTTGGACCAATAAAAGCGGGTGACGCCGAGCAGCAAGGCCTGGAGCCGCTTGGGATCCGTGCCCAGGGCCTTGGCGGCGGCATGCAGGGAGTTGGTTTGCAGATCCAAGGTGAGGAAATGGGATTTGTCGATGCGGCCCGAGCCGGCGCCCAGCAGGCTTTGCGACAAGTCCCAGCGCTCCGGGGCCAAGGTGCCGGTGCTGTCGTACACGGTGGCGACGGCCTGGAGATCGGCCTGGGTGGGACGGCGGAACGGCGGGCCGAGCTTGCCGAGGGAGTCGATTTGCGACTGGGTGGGAATCCCGCCGGTTACCGTGATCTTGCCCCCGCGCAGCTCGGCCATGCCCACCCAATTTGAGGCCTCCGCCATGGCGGAGTCTTCCGCGATGAAGACGGAGATCCAATCGGCTTTGGGAAAGGAACGATGCAATGTCTTGAGGGCCCCATAACCGGTAGGCAACACCTGTTCCGGTTTGAGGCCGTAGGGCGTGACCGCCACGGCCAGCACCGGACGGCCGCCCTTGCCGTCCTCCCTGACGGTCAAATGCGTATTGGAGGCGTAGCCCACCAGTTTTTCCGCGGGGAACAAATCCTGGTTGCCCCCCGCGCTGAGCTTCTCACGGGACTGGAAAACGGCCAGACCTCCGGCGCAGATGGCCGCCAGGATGGCCAGGATGATGATTTTCTTGTCCAAGTCGTCCTCCTAAGGGGTGGAATGCGTAAAATCTAATTATCGCGGGCCCGGGGACTTCAGAGCTAGTCTATCCGCTCCTCGGCCTGTGTCTCGCGGGCCATGATTTCATCCCACAGGGCATCCACCTGCTCGCGCAGGTATTCCTTGGTGGTTTCGTTCTTGATGATGAAATCCGCATGCTGGATCTTGCTTTCCTCCGGCAGCTGGCTGTCGATGCGGGCCATGGCGTCCTCTTCAGAGAGGCCGCTGCGTTCCATCAAGCGCTCCAGGCGTACCGGAGTGGATGCGGATACGAAGACGAGATAATCGACCTCTTTCGCGAAGCCGAGTTCCACAATCAAGGCGGCGTCCAGGACCAACCGGTTCATGACGCGCTGCGAGGAGCGGATGCGTTCGCGGATGGCGTTGATCAGGGCCGGATGCACGATGCGGTTGAGGGTCGCCATGGCTTCGGGACGCCCGAAAACCAGGCTGCCGAGCTTCTTGCGGTTGAGCGTCCCGTTGTCGAGGATGACGCCGCCCCCGAACTCCGCACCCAGCTGCTGCACCAGAGTGCGATCATATCCGTAAAGCTCATGACCGACCGCGTCCGCATCGACCAGGGCGCAGCCCTTTTGTTGCAGCAACCGGGCAGTCTCGGATTTGCCGCTGGCGATATTCCCGGTCACCCCTATGATCAAGCGGGCCACTTCTGATTCCAATATGCGGGCATGAGCGGATTCCTTCCTGGGCCCGCTCCCGGAATCGGGATTCCGGATCGGACCGATAGCAAGATAGCTCCGTCAGCTATGCGCGTCCAACCAAGTGAAACCCGTCCCGATTTCCACCACCAAAGGGACTTCCAATTGCATCGCGCCTTCCATTTCGGTCTTGATCAGGGCGGAAGCGCGATCCACATCGGCCTTGTCGACCTCGAAGACCAATTCGTCATGCACCTGCAAAAGCATATCGCAGCGCAGGGTCGAGGCCTTGAGGAGATGATGGATCCGGATCATGGCGATTTTGATCAGGTCCGCCGCGCTTCCCTGGATGGGCGTATTGGCGGCGATGCGTTCGGCGTTCTCTTTGGCGAGGCGATTGTCGGAAAGCAGATCCGGCAGGTAGCGGCGGCGGCCGGCCAGGGTTTCCACGTAGCCGTCGCGGCGACCCTTATCCACGGTGGAGGTCATGTATTTCTCGACCATGGCGAAAGTGGTGAAGTAATTCTCGATGAACTTGGACGCCTCCGCCCGCGATATGCGCAGCTGGGAGGCCAGGCGTTGCGCGCCCATGCCGTAAAGCACGCCGAAATTCACCACTTTGGCGCTGCGGCGCATGACCGAGGTGACCTCCGCTTCCGGCACCTTGTACAGGCTGGCCGCCGTGCGGGTATGGATGTCCAGGTTCTGGCGGTAGGCATCGCGCAAGGCGGGATCGCCGCTCAGATGCGCCAGCAGGCGCAATTCGATTTGGGAATAGTCCGCGCATAATAGCACGCGATCGGGCGTGGAAGCGGTGAAGCATTTGCGGATGACGCGGCCGAGCTCGGTGCGGATGGGGATGTTCTGCAGGTTGGGGTTGATGCTGGAGAGCCGGCCGGTGGCCGCGATGACCTGGGAATAATTGGTGTGGATGCGCGCCGTCTTGGGATGCACCATTGTGGGCAGCGCTTCCACATAGGTGTTCTGCAGCTTTGTGTATTCCCGATGGTCGAGCAGATTGGCGATGATCTCGTGCTGGCCCTCCAGCTTGGAAAGCACATCCGCGTCCGTGGAAAAGCCCGTCTTGGTCTTCTTGCCGGTATCGAGCCCCAGTTTCACGAACAGGATTTCCTGGAGCTGCTTGGGGGATCCGATGTTGAACTCGCCGCCGGCCAGTTCGTGGATCTTCTTTTCCAGGCGGATGATTTCCTCCGCCAAGCGCAAGGACAGGACCTTCAGCGCATCCACGTCCAGCGTGATGCCTTTTCCTTCCATAGCCAGGAGTACCGGCAGCAGGGCCATCTCCATTTCGAAATAGAGGTTGTCGAGATTCTTCTCGCGCAACTCCTCCCGGTACAATTCCCATAGGCGGAAGGTGAAGTCGGCGTCCTCGGCGCCGTACTGGCAGGCCTCGGCGATGGGTACTTCCGAGAAATTCTTCTGCTTGCCGGCAGATCCCTTGGCGCCCTTGGCGGCTTTGCCAATCAGGGCATCGATGGGGATCATGGCATGCCCGAAGTGGCGCAAGGCCAGATCGTCCAGGGAGAGATGGCGCTCCCCGGGATTGACCAGATAGGCCGCCACCATGGTATCCGCTAATTTGCCGGGCCGTTCGATCTCCGCAGGCAGGAGACCATGGCGTTCCAGGATGGGGAGATCGTATTTGGCATTATGGAACAGGACGCGCTTGGACGGATCGTCGAATACCGGCTTGAGGGCTTTCTGGACGGACTCCAGGGAGAGGTTGCGCCCTTCGCGATGGCCGATGGGTAAGTAGAACCCGGCGTCGGCGGCGATGGAGAGGCATAGCCCCACCAGTTCGGCCACCTTGTTGTCCAAATCCGTGGTTTCCGTATCGATGGCGATCAAGGGGGACGATCGCAACCGATCGGCGAGGCGGGCGAGCAGTTCCGGCGTGTCGATCAATTCGTAGCGGGGATTGTCGGTGCGGACGGGAGCGGCGGCTTTTTCGGCATCCGCGCCTCCCGCGGAGGCGGTAGCAGGGGCCTTTCCGCTTCCGGCCTGGCCCTTTCCGGAAGCGGGTTCCGCCGTCGCGGCGGCCCCGTTCCCCGCGAAGGCGGGATCGCTCCCGGCCGAAGCCGCGCGGGCCGCAGTAACCGCGGCGGTACCCGACCCAGCCACCAGCCTTACCAGGGACTTGAGCTCCCATTCCACCAGGAAGGCCGAGGTCGCCTCCGCGGCCACGCCGGGGAAGCGCAAATCGTCCAGCCCCAGGGGCAGTTCCAATGCGCAATTCAGCGTCACCAGTTTTTGCGACAGGAAGGCGCTTTCCCTATCGTTCTTCAGGTTCTCGCGCAGGCCTTTTTTGGGTATGTTTTCCACGAACTCGTAGATGCGTTCCAGGGTTCCGTACGTTTCGATCAATTCCACCGCGGTCTTGGGCCCGATCTTGGCCACGCCCGGCACGTTGTCGGAAGCGTCCCCTATCAAGGACAGGTAGTCGACGATCTTGTCGGGCGGCACGCCCATCTTCTCTTTCACTTCCTTGGCGCCGATCACGAGCGAGTCCGCCTTGGCCTTACCCAGATCGAAAAGGAAGACGTTGTCGTCCACCAATTGCATCATGTCCTTGTCGCGCGTGACAATGTATACCTTCATTCCGCGGTCGCGGGCCTGGCATGCCAGGGTGGCCATCACGTCATCGGCCTCGAAGCCTTCCAAGGCCACCGTGCGCAATCCGGTGATGCCCACGAACTCATCGATGATGGGCAGCTGGGCGGCCAGGCCTTCCGGCATGGGCTTGCGATGCGCTTTGTATTCCTTGTAAAGCGCATGGCGGAAAGTCTTCTTGGGCAGGTCCTTCACGAAGGCGATATGCGTGGGCTTGCATTCCTGGACCAGGCGCAGCATATGCGATGCGAACCCGAAAATCGCCGAGGTCTCCTGGCCTTTGGAGTTCTTGAGCGGATTGTTGATGAAGGCGTAGAAGGATCGGAAGGCCAAGGCCGAAACGTCGATCAGGTAAAGCGAATCCATGCTGGTTCCGTGGGGACTGGGTGGCTAAAGGGCCCCTAGCGCGCGGGACCGGAATTCACAAATCGAGCTTGGAGACGATGGAATCCTTTTCCCGTTCGGATTCCTTAGCCATCTCCTTCTCCCTGTCCGCGTCCGGAGCCTTGGCGGGCTCCAAGTTGACGGTCAAGGCCTGTGTGGCCTCCATGTTCAAGGCCACGGCTTCCTTGATGCGCTCCACGGCCTGGTCCATGCTCAATGGCAGCTTGGCGGAGCCCAGCACGCCTTCCGCCTGCAAGCGCAGGAAGAGGCGGGGAATGGCGGGCAGGCTCACCGAAGCCAGCTTCAGGATTTCATCGTTGGCGAGGACCTTCTGGGGCTCGTCGATGATGAGGAGGCGGCCTTCGCCCAATACGGCGACCCGATCGGTCAGCTCCAGGATATCCTCGAGGCGATGGGATGAGACGATGATGCAAAGCCCGCGGCTTTTCAGCTCCTTCAAGGTTGAGATGGTATCCCTGACGCCCACTTGGTCCAGATCGGAAAGCGGTTCATCCAGGAGCAGCATGGAAGGATCGGCGATCAAGCCCATGGCCAAGGCGATGCGGCGGCGCTCGCCGGTGGACATCTCATCCAGGTACCATTCCTTGGCCTGCTTCATGCGGACCAGCTTGAGCACGAAGTCGACCTTCTCGCGGATGACGCGGCCTTCGTAGCCCATCAAGCGGCAGGCGCGCGCGAGCTCATCTTCGACGGTGGGGCCGACCAGCTGGCTTTCCGGATTCTGCTCCACCAGATTCACGAACTCGTTCAGCCTTTTGTTGGAGAATTCTTCGATGGCGCGGCCGTTGTAATGGATATTGCCGTCGGTCTTATCCATGTAACCGGCGAGGATCTTCATCAAGGTCGTCTTGCCCGCGCCGTTGGCGCCCACCAAGCCCACGATCTCGCCCTGGAGCAGTTCCATGCTGATCTTGTCCAGAGCATTGTTTCCCGCAGGGTAGTTGAAAACGACGCTTTCGAGGGTCGCAACTTTTTTCGTCTCGCTCATATCGGTTCACCCCTAAATTCTTCGGACTTCGGCAACCCGAGGATTCCCATGCATCGCGATCGAAGCCCCATCGAAAATTAGGAAAATAATCTCTATTTTGCTTGCTTGGCCCCGGTCCCTGGGGGATTTCCAAACCGTCCCCGGGCGCTTCCGCGGGCCCATGTTCCCGGGCCCGGCGGCATGCTTCCGGCCCGGACAGAAAAGGCGATTACGCGAATGACCATGGATGACCGCACATTAAAACGCTGCCAGGTAAAGGTTTGCGGTATCCGCGAGCCCGCCGAAGCCGCCGCCCTGGACGGCATGGGGGTGGAATGGATCGGCTTCAACTTCCACCCCAGCAGCCCCCGGCATATCAGCGCCCAGGCCGCCGCGCCCATCATCCGCGCCTTGCGGCACGCGATACCGGTTGGGGTTTTTGTGGACGCGGACCCTGATTTTGTGATCAACGTAACGACTTCTACTGGAATTAGCTACGTGCAATTGCACGGGAATGAAAACTGGGATTATATCGCGCGCATGCCCGTTCCCGTCATCAAAGCCGTGCCGCATACACGGATCGCCGATTTGGGCGGATTGCGGGGACAGGTGGAAGCGGCCCTGAGCGGCGGGAATGCTTCCCCATTGGCTTATTTCATGGTGGACACCCAGGCCGGCGGCGGCTTCGGCGGCAGCGGCAAGGCTTTCGATTGGAAGCTCCTGGACGCGCAAGCCTTCCCGCTCCCTTATTTCCTGGCGGGCGGGCTGGGTCCGCAAAACCTGGCGGATGCGCTCGCTGCCTGCGAGCCCTTCGCGGTGGATTTGAACAGCAAGGTGGAATCGGCGCCGGGCCGCAAGGATCTGGAGAAGATCAAAGCCTGCCTGGAAATAGCGGGACGTTGATCCCCGTCAGCGGGGATGCGCCTCGTCGATCACCTTTATCTTGAAGGTCACGGTGGTATCCGCGGTCTTGACCGTCACTTCCCGGATACCCTCGCTTTCGCTTTCGGCCAGGGAATCCTTGGCCAAAGGCCTGGCGATGAAATGGAAGGACAGCACCTTCCCCTGCGAGCTTGCCGCGCCTTTTTCCACGATCAGGCTGCGGGGCGCGGTGACCGTGACGCTGTCCAGCTTGCGCCCGTAGAGGAAGAACTGGCGGCGCTCACCCAGCACGGTGGCTTCAGGGACCAGGCGCCACTCGGGCGGGAGCGGCGCCAAGGGGGCGGGCTTCAACAGGGTGCAGCCGGCTAAGCAGAGTAAGCCCGAAATAACGCCCCAAAGGAGCATGGCCGGAAGCTTGGACGGGTTGCGGGGCATGCGATAGAGGTAGCTTTTTCAAGGGCCGATCACGGCGATGAGCCGGCCGGGGCCGTGCACGCCCAAGGTGAGCGACAGCTCAATGTCCGCAGTGCGGCTGGGGCCGGTGATGAATACCGCATAGGGAAGCCCGGCGCCGCTTCCGGCGGCGGCCGCCTCCAGCTTGCGGAAAAATTGCCCCATGCCCAGAAGGATGTCCGCCCGGCGGATGACCGCCACATGGGTGATGGGCATTAGCGAAGCGGTGCGCGGCCGGCCGGGCCCGGAGGTCATGGCCAGGGTGCCGGTTTCGGCGAGGGCATTCTCGCACCCGGTGAGGCCGATTTCCGCCTGGCCCTGGGCCTCCTTGCCGTCCTCGCCGCGCAGGACCTTTTCCCCGCGCAGGCATTCCCCCACTCCGTAGGGAAGCCGGTCCGTGTCCCAGCTGAGGATGGCCAGGCCGGTGATAAGGCTTTGCACGCGCCGCCTTACCTCCGTTTCCGAATCCTCCACGAAGGATTCCACGCCCAGGAGCCGGAATTCCTCCAGCAAGCGGGCCAGGAGCGCGTTGCCGTCCGGTTCCGGATAGGCCAAGCGGTCCGGTAAACCGGCGTCCGCTTCGGGAAGGTGGGCTTCCCTCTGCGCCCCGCGCAGGCGCGCCAAGATCCTGAGACGGGACTCATCGGCCAAGAGGGCCGCCTTTCCGATCGGGAGAATCGATGCGCGGGGATGCGGCAGCGGCCGGGACGATGGCGCCGGCGATCAACGCAGCTGATGCCTGGCGTTCCCGGAAAAGCATTTGGAAGCTTTTGGGCGCGGGAGCGCGCAGATCCCGCGATCGCGTCCAGCCGCCCGCGAGCCCGGGCATTTTTTTGATCCAGCTATCCGTCGCCAGCATCCTTGCGGCGATTCCGGCCAAACGCGCGCCGGACTTGTACAGCCAGGGGCGCGCCGCCGCCACTCCGAAGGCCCATAGCCCTAGACGCAGGCTCCAGGGGACGGGAGCCTCCTCCACGGCGTGCTTGCGCAACTCCAGCAGCATGCGCGGGATGTCCAACCGCACCGGGCAGACCTCCTTGCAGGCTCCGCACAGGGAGCTCGCCTCCGGCAGGGCCTTCCAGTCCTTGATCCCCCGTAACCCCGGCGTTACAATGGCCCCGACGGGCCCGGGATAAGTGTCGCCGTAGGCATGCCCTCCGATGTTCTTGTAGACCGGGCAGGCGTTGAGGCAGGCTCCGCAGCGGATGCAGCCTAGGATCTCGGCCAGGGGACCGCCCAGGATGCCGCTGCGGCCATTGTCGAGCAGGATGACGTGCATTTCTTCGCAGCCATCGCTTTCGCCCGGCCGGCGCGGACCGGAAATCAGCGAAGTATAGGTTGTGATTTTCTGGCCCGTGGCGGAGCGGGCCAGGATCTTGATCATAAGATCGAGATCGGCCAGGGAGGGAACCAGCTTTTCGACGCCCATTACCGCCACGTGAACGCGCGGCAAGGTCGTGACCATGCGGGCGCTGCCTTCATTGCTGACCAGGACGAGGCTGCCGGAATCGACGACCCCGAAATTCGCGCCCGTGATCCCCAGGTCCGCGGAGAGGAAGGCCTCGCGCAGCTTGGCGCGCGCTATCTTGGCCAGCTTTTCCGGATCGTTGGTGTAGGGAACCTTGAGCCGCTCATGCATGATCCCGCCGATGGTCTCCTTTGTCATGTGGATGATGGGCAGGATGATGTGTGAGGGCGTCGTATCCGCCAATTGCACGATATATTCGCCCAGGTCGGTTTCCAATACCTCTATCCCGGCCGCCAGCAGATCATGGTTGAGATGCGTTTCCTCCGTCGCCATGGACTTCGACTTCACCGCGCGCCGGCAGCCCCCGCGCTTGGCGATGTCGATAAGGATGCGGTTGGCGGCCTTGCCGTCCTCGGCCCAATGCACCTGCACGCCGTTCTTGATCAGGTTTTTCTCGAAGACCTCGAGGTTCCCGGCCAGGTCGCGGAGCAGCCCAGCTTGGCGCGCCTGGCCATGTCCCGGATCAAATCCGAATCCGCCAGCGACGCCAGCGACGCGGAACGCCGCGATCCCAGCCGTTCGGTGGCGCGGCCCAACGCGGTTTTCAGGTCTTCGTCCTTGAGCGCCGTCTCCACCCTGTCGAGGAAGTGGCTCATGGCAAGCCCTCGGCGAGCACCTGGGCGATATGTTTCACCTTCAGGGTTCCGCCCCGCCTTTTCAGGCCGCCCTCCAGATGCATCAGGCAACCCATGTCGCAGCTGACCACGGTCCCCGCCCCGGAGGCTTCCAGGTTGCGGAGCTTGTTCTCCAGCATGGCGCCGGAGATGGCCGCGTTCTTGATCGAGAACATGCCGCCGAAGCCGCAGCATTCCTCCTGATCCGCTACCTCGGCGCATTCCAGATCCCGTACACCCGCCAGCAGGGCCCGCGGTTGGGCATTCACCCCCAGGCCGCGCAGTAAGTGGCAAGAGGGATGGTAGGCGACCTTGGCCCCCAAGCGCGCGCCCAGATCGGTGATCTTGAGGACGTCGACCAGGAAGGCGGAGAATTCGTGGCAGCGATCCGAAACGGCCCGGGCCTTGGCGGCGTAGGCCGCGATGTCTTCGCCATCCCCGGCCGCAGGCCGGAACAGCAACTGGTACTGATGCGTGATCATGTCTCCGCAGGATCCCGAGGGGATCACGATGGGGCCCTCGGTGGCGGAAAGCAGATCCAGGTTATGCCGCGCCGCCTTGCGCGCGTCCGCGTGGAAACCGGCGTTGAACGCGGGCTGGCCGCAACAGGTCTGGGCCAAAGGCACTTCCACTTGCAAACCCAGCCGCATCAGGATGTCCGCCACCGACAGGCCCACCTCGGGATAGACCTCATTGATGATGCAAGTGTGGAAAAGCTGGACTTTTTTCGGAGCCGTCATTTTTTTACCCGCCCGTAGGCCAAGCTCCGAGGCGGTTGGAAAACCGCCCGGGAGTCAGGAAAAAATATCCAAACCCGCGACCCGGCGTTCCGGAAACATGCTGGTGATTCTTAACTTCATTGGTTCGGGTAGTTCCCGCGATTTCAAAGTCCGGATCCGCGCGTTAAAAGGATTTCAGCGCGCTTAGGTTTGCCTAGGCCCGGGCTTGACCGCTCGATCCCCGCTCGATGAGCTGGCCTTCGCATTCGACTGCATTGCCTTCCTGGGTATGCGCCCGCTGACGGGGGCTGAGCACGTGGGTGAGGATCTTGCGCGCTATTTCCGAGAAGGTGAAGCTGTAGCTGGAGAGATCGTTGTCGGTGGCGGCCTTGCTGTCGTCGAAACCGATCACGCTCATGTCGCGGGGGATGCGCACGCCTTTTTTGATCAGGTGATCGCGGGCCAGCAGGGCCATGCGATCATTGGCGCCCACGCAGGCCGTGAGGCCCGGGTCCTGCATGGCCGAAGTGAGTATCGGTTCCACGCGCGCGGCCATCTTGAGCTGATGGATGAAATTCCAAACCGAACCGGTCATCTGCTCCTGGGCATAGGACGCATGGTAGCCTTGTCCCGCTTCCGCGGAGGCGGCCAGGAAGGAATCCACCCGCTTGCGGAACTCTTCCAGATCGGCGGGACCGGGCAGGGAATGGAAACGATCGTCCACCTCTTCGATCACGAATTTGCGCACGCCTTCCCCGAAACCGGCCCCTTGGAAGGATTGCAGCAGCCCGCGGAAACGGTATTGAGACCAGAGCTCTTTGTGGCAATAGGATAGGAAGGCGATTTTCCGGTGCCCGAGCTTGAGCAGGTATTGGCCCACTTGCCTGCCTGCGAGCAGGCCGGCCACCGTGAAGATGCGGAAGGCCCATCCGGCCAGATCGGCCTGATGGTGCAAGGCATTGGTGATGCCCATGTCCCAGGTGGTGTCCACCACTGCGACGGGCCGGTCCAGCCCTCCGGGCTTGGCCTCCGGGCGCTGCACTTCGCGCAGGGTCTGCAGGGCCTGATCCAATTTCCGCTCCGGCAACATGGAGCTCCATAGGATATAGCCCAGCACGGAATGCTTTTCCTGGAGCGCGGTCAGTTGGTTGCCGAATACGGCCTTGCGGCGATCGGGATCGAATGGGATGACCACCACGTTGATCATGCTTTTGCCGCCCTCGCGGCGCAGGGTGGAGAGGAATTCGGTGACGGGATAGCCGCCGCAGATGATCTTCGAGGCCGCTTCGGGCGCGCTGATGAATACCAAGGTGCCGTGCGCGCGGCGCAGGTGCGGGACCAGGTAGGTTTTCTTGTGGGGAACCACCAGGGTTTCGGAAGCGATGGCTTCCATGGCCTTGCGCAAGGTCTTGTAGGAGACGGCGTAGGACTTCTGCAAATCGCGGAGGGAGGGCATCGCTTCGCCGGGTACGAAGTTGCCGTTGAAGATGTCCTTTTCGATCTGGATCTTGAGCCGCTGCCACCGTTGCGATTCGCCTGGGGAGGAAACGTGGAAACCGTTCCGCCCATCCACGGGGGGCTGGCCGAAATAAGCGCCCCGGTTCTTGATGATGCTGATCAGTCCCTCGGTTTTGAGCATGCCCAGGGCGGAGCACATGGCCGCGGCGGAAACCTGCGCTTGGCGCGCCAGCACGCGGATGGGCGGCAATCTGTCGCCCTGCGACCAGGCCGCGGCGGTGATTTCGTCCCTCACGTGGGTCAGAGATTTTTGCACGGCCGGATGGATTCGTTGCAAAGAATAGCCCTCAAGGCCGGGAATTACGGAAATACCCAGGCCGTTCAAGTAATCCTATCATTTTAATTCGGAAACCGGGAATCCGCTGGAAGTTCCGGCCAGAATCCGTTTACCCCGGGTAATCGGGACCTTCAGGAAACGCTCAAGGACTGGAAACGCTTGGCGGCACCGTGCCAGGCGGCTGCATCGCTGGGTCCGAAAATCTCTACCGGAAAGGAACGGCGCACCACCCCGCGCAAATCCCCGTTCTCATGGCCCAAGGTCTTGGCCTGGATGAGGAGATTGCCGATGGCGGTGGCCTCCACCGGGCCGGCATGCACGGTCAATTGAAGCGCATCGGCGGTGAACTGGTTCAGCAACCGGTTGCGACTGCCTCCGCCCACCACGTGCAGCACGCGGAAGGTACGGCCCGTGGCCGCCGCGCATTCCCCCAAGGTCTTGGCGTACAGCAAGGCCAGGCTCTCCAGAACGCAACGGATCATGCCCCCGGGATC
>JBDSWM010000351.1:0-9202 GCA_039926685.1 Fibrobacteria bacterium
GCTGCCTACCAGCCAGGGATCGAAAACCAGATTCTTCCCCGCTCCTTGCACGAGCAAACCGGCATGGGACAGGATTTTAAAGGCGACGGGCATGGCGCACCTCGGTCTCGGGTTAAGGATCGCGCCACGCGGGCGCGGCCCCGGGCGATAGCTTGGGAAAGAGCAAAAGCGGTACCCGTTTTCGGCGGGCCGCGTCGGCCTCCTATTCTGACACAGCGGCGGTATTTACGGGGTTTGGAACGACGAAATCCGGATCCCGCTTCCGGATCCCGATCAAACTTTGCGCTTGCGATCCGGAATTGATCGGCGGGAGCGAAATCCTCCCGGCCCACTTTTTTTACTTTTCCCCCCTTGAACTCCCGGACCGCCAAGCCCCAAGCGCCTTTTCCATTGGAACGGCTACTCAACGATGAGGGCTTTCCCGCCTTGTCGGGATTGCCGTTCCGGGCGCAGGAGCCCCTGTATGTGGCGGGCGTGGCCGGATCGGCGGTATCGGCCTTGGTGGCGCGCCAGTTCCTGGATTATCGGCCAGGCAAGGCGGGAGCGCTCGGCAACCTGCTGTATCTGGCCCCGGACGCCAAGACGGCGGAATTGGTGGCGGAGGATTTGGAATCCTGGCTGGGCGAAGAGCAGGTGCTCCTCTTCCCGGGCCTCGATCTCAAGCCCTATGAATGGCGCAAGCCATTCGGCCATGTGCTGGAGCAGCGCCTGGCCTGCTTCGAAGCTCTGTACAAGAAGAAGCGATCCGTCCTCGTCACCGCCCTGCCCACCTTCCTCACGCGCCTTTCCAGCCCCGACTCCCTTCATCTGGAGATACTCAACCTGGCCAAGGGGCAGACCCTGGACCTGGAGGATTTCCGCGACGCGGTGCTGCATATGGGCTTCACGGAAGAGACCGTGGTGCAGGATATCGGGGAATTCTCCGTGCGCGGGGAGATCATCGACATCTATCCGTACCTGCTCGAGAACCCCGTCCGCATCGTCCTCTTCGGCGACGAGATCGAATCAGTCAAGGAGTTCGATATCTTCACCCAACGCTCGGTGAAGGACATCCCCAGCGTCGACGTTTTCCCCCTGGATGAATGCTGCTTCAGCCATAAGGATCTGGAAGCGGGGATGGAAAAGCATTTCGATCGGTTCGTGGGGGAGGGTTCCTTCGAGGCCGAGCATCATCGCCTGCTGGTCAAGCGCAATCTGGACGGCATCCATTGGCAGAAGGCCTTTTTCAAGGATCTGAACTATTCCCTGTTGGATTTCCTGGGACCGGACGCGCGCATAGTGGTGGGAGACGAGGATAACCTGAAATCCGGCGTGGAGCGCTTGTGGAGCGCGGCCCAGGATGGATATGTCGAAGCGCTGGACAAGGAAAAATGGGTGGCGCGGCCGGACGAGCTGTTCTTCTCCAAGCCCGACCTGGATCGCATCCTGTCCTCGCGCCCCAGCCTGCGCCTGGGCCGCCTGAGCTGGGAAGGGGCCGGCTGCCGCACCTTGGACATGCAGGAGCAGGGACGCGGCGGAGGCGGTCTGGCCCAGATCGAACGCGCCATCACGGAACTGGACAACGAAGGCTTGCGCGTATACCTGCTCTCGCCCAACGAAGGCCAGGCGGAGCGGCTGCGCAAGCTGACCCAGGCCTATCCCATCGCCGGGGTCGCGGTGGGCCATCTCGCTTGCGGCTTCATTTCCCGGGACGACGGCGTGGCCGTATTCACCGACCACCAGATCTTCAACCGCTTCAGCCGCAAGATCAAGCGCAAGAAGCAAAAAGGCGGCGGCGTCTCGATCCAGAATTTCGAGGCGCTGGCGCGCGGCGACTACGTGGTGCACCAGGATTACGGCATCGCCCGCTTCGTGGGCGTCAAGCGGATCAAGACCAAGCCTCCGTCTTCGGGATCCTTGGACGGGCCCGCGCCCGCGGAGATCCAGGTCGATTGCATCCTGCTGGATTTCCAGGGATCGGACAAGCTGGCCTTGCCGGTCACCGACCTCAGCAAGCTGGAGAAATATTCTTCCGAGGAAGGGCATGTGCCCGTGCTCTCCAAGCTGGGCGGCAAGACCTGGGAGAACCAGAAGGAGAAGGCCAAGAAGTCCATCGTGAAGCTGGCGAAGGATCTCATCGAGCTGTACGCCAAGCGTTCGGTGATGGTGGGCTATTCCTTCAGCGCGGACCAGCCCTTGCAGAAGGAATTCGAGGAAGCCTTCGAATTCGATTTGACACCCGACCAGGCCAAGGCTGTGGCGGACGAGAAAGCGGACATGGAGCGGCCCAAGCCCATGGACCGTCTCATTTGCGGCGACGTGGGGTTCGGCAAGACGGAAGTGGCCATGCGCGCCGCTTTCAAGGCGGTGCTGGACAAGAAGCAGGTGTGCGTGCTGGCGCCGACCACCATCCTGGCCGCGCAGCATTATGCCAGCTTCATGGATCGCTTCGGCAATTGGCCCGTCCGCATCGACTACCTGAACCGTTTCAAGGGGCCCAAGGAGCAGAAGGAGACCATCGAGGCCTTGGGCCGGGGCGAGGTGGATCTCATCATCGGCACGCACCGCCTCATCTCCAAGGACGTGGTCTTCAAGGACCTGGGGCTGATGATCATCGACGAGGAGCAGAAGTTCGGCGTCAAGCAGAAGGAACGCCTCAAGGAGATGCGCACGCACGTGGACGTACTCTCTATGTCGGCCACACCCATCCCCCGTACGCTCAACATGTCCCTGGTGGGCGCGCGCGACCTGTCCATCATCGCCACCCCTCCCAGAAACCGCCTGCCTATCGATACGCGCGTCATCTTCCATGATCCCAAGCAGATCCGCGACGCCATCGAAATTGAACTGGCGCGCGGCGGCCAGGTCTTCTACGTACATAACCGCGTCATGACCTTGCCGGAAGTCACGGCTTTCATCGAAGGCCTGGTGCCGCATGCCCGCGTGGGCATGGCTCATGGCCAGATGGAGGAGGTCGGCCTGGAGCAGGTGATGTCCGCCTTCGTCAACCGCGAGTACGACATCCTGGTGGCCACGGGCATCATCGAATCGGGCCTGGACATCCCCAACGCCAACACCATCATCATCGACCGGGCCGATTTGTTCGGCCTCTCGCAATTGTACCAGCTGCGCGGCCGCGTGGGGCGATCCGCCACCAAGGCCTATTGCTTCCTCATTTCGCCGGACGCCAACCGTTTCACGGACGAAGCCAAGAAGCGCCTGTATTCCCTGGAGAAATTCACCGATCTGGGATCGGGCTTCCAAATAGCCATGCGCGACCTGGAGATACGCGGGGCCGGAAACATCCTGGGGCTGGAGCAAAGCGGGCATATCGCCTCCGTGGGTTTCGAGACCTACCATCGCATGCTGCGGGATACCATCAAGGAAATGCAAGGGGCCAAGGCTTTGCCTCCGCTCAATCCGGAAATCGAGTTCCCCGAGGACGCCTTCATCCCCGAGGAATACGTGGAGGACGGCTTGCAGCGCGTGGCCCTGTACCAGAAACTGGCGCGCTGCACCGAGCCGGCGCAAATCGACGAAGTCGGCCGCGAGCTTGTCGATCGGTTCGGCCAAGCCCCCCCTTCCGTCCAGGTGCTTTTGGATACCATGGTCGCGCGCACGGCGGCGCAGCGGCTCGGATTCCAGAAAGTGGCCATGCAAGGCAATCTGCTCAACCTGCAGTATGCAGAAATGCTGGTGCCGGAAAAGGAAGAGCTGGGCGCGTTGGTGGCCAAGTTCAAGCGGCCCATGCGCTTCCTCTATGCCAAGCCTCTGCAGATGCTGGTGGAGTTGAATCCCGCCCGCAAAGGGGACACCCACGCCGCCATTTCCCAGGCGGCGCAGATCCTCCGCGATTTGCTGGCTTAGTGCTGCCTTAGTGCCGGCTTCCTGCCGGGTTGGGCCGGTTCCACTGCTCCGAATCGGGCGAATTTGCTATATATTTCCCGACTCCAGGCTTCCCTAAACCGCCCTTTCCCGGGCAGGTCGCCAGGCGTCCGGACCAGCCAGGATGGAGCACATTACGAAACCCAGGACGCCGAAGCGCCTGCATTTGCGGGCTGCGTGGATTTCTTTCCCAACTAGCCTCGCCTCCGTTTATACCCCCGCCTTCCTTATCCTGTTCTTACTGGTTTTGGGAGGTTGCAAAAAGGCGGCGGTCAAGGAAACGGTGCTCGCCCAGGTCGGCAACTCCACCCTGACCCTGGAAGAGCTGCGCCAAAGCTTCCCGGCCGATTTCGAGCAATTGATCCGCCGGGAGCAATACCTGGATTTCATCAAACGCTGGATGGACGATGAGGTGGTGTACCAGCAGGCGCTCAAGGCCAAACTGGAAAACGATCCGGAAGTGCGACGCAAGGCGGAAAAACTCCGCCGCAAGCTGCTGATCGAGGAATACCTGGCCAAGGAAAACGCCTCCGAGGTTTTCGAGCCGGACGAGATGTCCATGAACCAGTATTATGAAATGCACAAGGAGGATTTCCGCCGCAAGGTCCCGGAAGTCAAGTTCATGCACATCCGCGTGCAAACCAGCAAGCAGGCCGCTGATCTGAGGGCCAAGGCCAACCGCGGGGATTTCCTGGCCGTGGCCGCCACGGGATCGCTGGACCCGGTGCCCGAGTCCTACGCCTCCATCGCCTATAAGAAGCAAACCGAGTTCCCACCCTGCCTTTCCCAGGACATAGCGAGCGCGGGTATCGGATCGATTACCCTGCCCATCGCCTGCCCGGACGGATTCTACCTGGTCAAGGTCCTGGAGCGGCAGGATGCGGGAAGCCTGATCCCTTTCGCGGAAGCGAAGGAAGAGATCAGCGGCATCCTGGTGATGGATAGGAAGGACAAGATGCTGGAGAACCGCATCGCCAAATACAAGGAAGGCATTTCCTTCAGCTACAACCTGGATCAAATCCCGGGCTTGGCCGAATCCGCCAAAGTGGCCGAAACGCCCAAGGCCGAACCCGCCTCCGTCGCGGCCCCGGTGACCCCGGCCCCTATCGCCAAGCCCAAGCCCGCTTCCGCCGCGCCTTCCCAACCCGCCGCGGCGGAAACGCCGGTGAGCGATCCCCGCCTGCCGCGTGAACCCAAAAACGCCCCGGCGGCGCCGACCGTCCCACCCGCGACCCCCGCTCCCGTCGTCGCGGACCCTCGCTTGCCGCGCGAGCCGGATCAAATCGGCGCTCCCGTTCCGGCGATCAAGAAAGCCATCCCCCGTAAGCGCGCCCTTCGGCGCCCGAATGCGGATTCCTCGGAAGACGGCCCGGCCGCGCCCAAACCGGCCAATGAGAATGGCCCGGACTCCATGAACAAGACCCCAGACTCGGAAGAGAACAGCAATGCGCAAAGTTCCATTGAAACCCCTTAAGCGGATCGGCCTGGGAGCGCTGCTCGCGATCCCGGTTCTCTCCGCCATTACGGCCATTACAGCCATCCCCGCCCATTCGGCCCGTCAGGCATACGACGGCATCGTCGCTTCGGTGGATGATCAAATCATCATGCTTTCGGAACTTGAGGAACTGCGCATGGTCTCGGCCGAGCAGCAGCCCGGCATGTTGCATGTTCCCGTCGAACGCCAGCGCCAGGACATCCTGGACCGGCTCATCGATGACAAGGTGGTGCTGGTGAAAGCCAAGCAGGACACCACCATCAAGGTTTCCGAGAAGGATATCGCCCCGCGCGTGGAAGATGCCATCTCCCGCTACGTGGAGCAGCAGGGCGGGGAAAAGAAATTCGAAGCCCTTCTCAAGCAAACCAACGGCATGAGCCTGACGCAATTCCGCGCCCGCCTATCGCAGCAATACTTGGATCAATCCTTCCGCCAGAAGCTGCAATACAAATACGTCGGGGATCACGAGCCATCCAACCAGCAGGTCCATGAATTCTACGAAAGGTACAAGGACAGCCTGCCAATGCAGCAGAACAGCCTGCGCTTGTCGCATATCCAGGTCAAGATCAGGCCGGGCCCGGTGCTTGAAAAGGCAGGCTTACTCAAGGCGGATTCCCTTATCAAGCGTTTGGACAAGGGCGAAGCCTTCGCGGATTTGGCCAAGAAATATTCGGATGACCTGTCCGGCAAGGAGGGCGGCGACATAGGCTACACCAAGCGCGGCACCTTGGATCCGGATTACGAACGGTCCGCCTTCTCCCTGGAAGCGGGCGACTATAGCAAATTCCCGGTGCGCTCCCGTTTCGGATACCACATCATCAAGGTCACGGGCAAGAAGGACAACGAAATCCGAACCTCCCATATCCTGGTGCGCTTGACGCCGGCGGCGGCCGATACCTCGCGCACCATCGCGTTCCTCGATTCGCTGCGCACGGTGGCTCTCAAGGACAAGAACTTCGCCGCCCTGGCGGCGCGCTTCTCCGAGGACAAGAAAACCCATGAGCAATCCGGAAGCCTGGGCTGGTTCACGCGCGAGAAGCTCGATCCGCGCTATTTGCAGGCGGTGGATAGCCTGACCGTGGGAGGCGTGAGCCCGCCCATACTCATCGGCGACGCTTACCATATTTTCCGCCTGGATGGCCAATCGCCCGAGCGCAGGATGACCGTGGATGAGGATTGGATGGAGATCAGCCAGATCGCCAGGAATTATTTCCTCAGCCAGAAGCTAACCTCCTTCATCAAGAAATGGCGCGAGACCGTGCATATCGAGAATCGGCTGGCCCAGTTCAAGAATCTTCCCGCCTCGGCGGAGGGTTTCGAGGACGGCGGATCCGGCGAGGCCGGCCCCCAGCCCGCGCCCAATTAAGCACCGCATGCGGGACGAAACCTCCTATCGGGCCATCGCTCCCTACTACGACGCCATCATGGCCCACGTGGACTATGATGCCTGGGGCCGCTACCTGGCCCGAGTATGGAAAAAGCACGGGGCCGATCCGGTACGCATCCTGGAACTCGGCGCCGGCACCTGCCCGTTCGCGCGCCGGGATGTTTATCCTCCCCGCGCCCGGGTCACTTATTCCGACCTCTCTCCTTTCATGCTTTCCCAGGCCCCGGCCCTTTCCCCGGCTTGCCGAGTGGCCGCCAACGCGCTCTCCCTGCCCTTCAAGGGCGGCTTCGATTTGTGCCTGATGGTGTACGATGCCATCAATTACCTGATGGAGGAGGAGGACTTGTCACGTTGCCTGCGGGAAGCGGCGCGCGTGCTGGCTCCCGGCGGGTTGTTCATTTTCGACGTGACCACGGAAACCAATTCCAAGAAGCATTTCCACCATGCCGTGGACTACGGCGAGCTGGAAGGCTGCACGTATTTCCGGGAAAGCCATTTCGATCGCCTGGCGCTGCTGCAAGGCAACGACTTCATATTTTTCCTGGAAGACCGCGGCGGCGGGGAAGGCCGCTGGAGCAAGTTCAAGGAAAGCCATCAGCAGCGCATCTACAAATTGAGCAAGGTCAAATCGCTGGCCAAGGCGGCGGGCTTCAAGGTGGAGGCGCTGTTGGAAGGCTTCACCTTCCGTCCGGGACGGGAGGCTTCCGAGCGCGTGCATTTCGTGCTGAGGAAGCCGAAGTGATTTCCTTCATCCATGTCTCCAAGAAATACGAGAAGGATTGGAAGGCACTGCAGGACGTGCACTTCCGCCTGGATCGCGGCGAGTTCGTCTTCCTGACCGGGCCCAGCGGAGCCGGCAAGACCACCATCCTCAAGCTGATATACATGGACGAGCGGCCGGACATCGGCGAGGTGCTGATCTCCTTCAACAAGGATCTCGCCTATCGTTCCACGGAAACGTCCCTTTCCAAGATCCAATTGCTGCGCCGCCGCTTGGGCATCGTCTTCCAGGATTTCAAGCTGCTCCCCGATCGCAGCGTGTATGAGAATGTGGCCTTCGCGCTGCGCGTGGCGGGGTATTCGCGCCAACGCATCAAGCCGCGGGTGTACGAAGTGCTGACCTTGACCGGGATTTCGCACAAAGCCAAGAACCTGCCGCATCAGCTTTCCGGCGGCGAACAGCAGCGCGTTTCCATCGCCAGGGCCATGGCCAACGAACCCTACATCATCCTTGCGGATGAACCGACGGGAAACCTGGATCCGCAAACTTCCCACGAGATCGTCAAAATCTTCCAAAACATCAATGCCTCCGGGACCGCCGTGCTGATGGCCACGCATGACTATGGCCTCATCAACAGCCTACCTTACCGCCGCCTGCAGCTGAACCGCGGGGCGCTCGTCAATCGCGATTTCATCTGATAATCGCTTGCCGATAGCCATCGGGCGCGTTAAGCAGCATTAAGGCCGCATAAATTTATGGTCAAATCCTGCCGCCCTACCCTTATAATTGGGGGAGCAAAGGGCAGGTTCATGGACAATCCATTCTCGGCCGATAAGAATACTCCGTTCCAAACTCCTTACCAACCGCCATCGGAAGTCATGCCATCGGGTATAAAACCCTTCGCGGCCGTGGATTTGGCGCCTTCGGTCGGGCAGAACGCCAATCGGCCTTCCGCGCCGCCCGCTCCGGCCGCCAGCCCGTTCCTGGGCGGCAATTTCACCAGCGCGTTCCTGAACCGGGAGCCGCCCATGGCCGGGGCCGCCAAGATGCCGGCTCCCGTTGCTTCCCCTGCCGCGAAGCCTGCGTCAATTTTTCCGCAACCGGCCCTTCCCGAACCCGTCGTCGATTTCGTTCCCGCGCCGCTTGCACCCCTTGATGAGCCGTCGACCATGCCGCCCTTGAGTCCCCTGACGGCCGCCCGTCAATCGAATATCATGTCCATATCGGATTTCAATGAAGTCGTGAACATCCGTAAGCCGGCCTTTTTCTGCACGACCACACCTGCCGTGGAAGGCTATCCCATCCAATCCTATCTGGGTCTGGTTTCGGTGGAAGTGGTGGTGCCCAAGGATATCCTTTTCCAGAATCCGGCCGCCTACGGCGAACTGCATCGCATGAAGGCCGCGGAGGATTTGCTCCAGAAGGTCAAGACCAAGGCGATGGAAGAGCTGAGCGAGCGGGCCCGCCTGCTGCATGCCGACGGTGTGGTGGGGGTGAGCTTGCACTTTTCCCAATTCGACGCGATTGTTTGTCTGTGCTCGGCTGTGGGGACGGCGGTGAAACTGGCGGACTAGCGCGTCCGCCCGGGGGCTCAGGCGGCTTCGGCTGGTCTAGGGCCTGTTGTAAGTTTGGATGTTCTCGGGCCGTTTCCTATTCTCCGCGGTCGCCGCTCAGGGCCGCACAACTCCTATCGCTCCTACCGATCCCGCCGAAGAGCGCGTCCCCTCGCTGCCGG
>JBDSWM010000352.1:0-4486 GCA_039926685.1 Fibrobacteria bacterium
CATGGAACTAGCCCGTTTCAACGTCGCGGACGGTACCCTGGCCAGCAAGAAGGTGATTATGCGCTATCCGCGCGCCAAGGACGATGACCATCATGGCGCGGGCGGGATGTCTTTCACCGATGCCGGCGTGCTGGTTATCGGGACCGGCGACAACAGCGATCCGCATGACGCCACCAACAACGGGTACGGCCCTTTCAACTCGAGCCGCGCGGCCGCCGATGCCTCCCGTACCTCGGCGAACTCCGACGATTTGCGCGGCAAAATCCTGCGCATCAAGCCCAAGGCTTTCGCGGATTCGGAATCCCCCGCGCCCGGAGCCGGCACCACCTACGACATCCCCGCCGGTAACCTGTGGGAAGTCATCAACGACAAAACCAAGAATCCCAACTGGGACGCCACGGACGACATCTCCAAGGTGCGCAAGGAAATCTTCAGCATGGGCCATCGCAATCCTTACCATGTGCGCGTGGATTCCAAATCCGGCTGGCTGTTCTGGGGCGAAGTTGGACCCGATGCAGGTTCGACCTCTTCCACACGCGGACCGGCGGGCCATGACGAATGGAACCTCGCGATGAAACCCGGTTTTTACGGGCATCCATTCTGCAATGGCTACAATGTCCCGTATAACAAGATGACCGGCACGGGCACTTACGGAGAGAAGTATGATTGCGCCGCGACGGTTAACAATTCCCCCAACAACACCGGCATCAAGCATATGCCTCCCGCCGTCGCAGCAATAGCGGCCTATGCTAGCGGCAGCAACAGCACGGACGACGATCCCCGGTTCAACTCCGGCACGGATTGGGGCTCCATCAGGCATGACGCCGAAACCGCCATCGGCGGGCCCATGTACCGCTATGATCCTAGCTCCACCTCCGCCACCCGTTTCCCGCCTTGGTGGGAAGGCAAGATCCTATTCTTCGATTGGTCCCGCAGGAATTTCCGCATCATTGAGCTGCAACCGGATGGGACCTTGCCCAAGGGGAACACGGCTGTACAGAATTTCGCACCCTCTGGTCTGACTGCAGGCAGCTATATCGATATGCAATTCGGCCCGGACGGCGCTATGTACCTGCTGAAGAACTGCAATAATGGCTATAGCGACGCCACCGGCGCGCAATTGTTCAAGGTCGAGTATACCGGCGCCCAGGACAAGGATTGTTATATCCCCTTCACGCCCACCACGTACGGCCCGGACGGCACCACCACAGTGGTTAGACCCGCTATGCGCAAGCAATTGGCGCCTGTCTCCGTGAAGGGATTCTATACCCTGCCCGCTGGATACCGTAACCTCTCCTTATACGATCTCTCCGGCCGCAAGGTTTGGAGCTATCACCGCGAAGATGCGGACGCGGCCGCCTCGGTGCGTCTGCCTTCCGAAATCGGCAATGGTCTCTGGCAAGCGGATGTAATGCCCTGACGCACGGCTCCCGGGAATCCGGATCCATGAAAAGCATTTACGCGTACACGAACTACCGCCTCTTCCTCAAGGACTTTTACGAGTCCAAAAAGGCGGAGTCGGGGTTCACGTATCGGGATTTCGCCAAGGCGGCGGGGATGAACTCCACCTCTTGGCTGCTCCATCTCATCAAGGGCACCAAAAACCTTTCCGCCGAATCCAGGGTCCGCGCCGCCAAGGCTATGAAGCTCGGCAAGGCGGAAATGGCTTATTTCGAATTGATGGTCCCCTTCACCCAGGCCAAAACCAACGCCGCCAAGGATCAGTATTTCCAGCGCATGCTGGGCTTGAAACGGAAGCTCAAGGTCGTCCAGATCGGCGAAGAGCAATACGAGTATTACACCAAATGGCATCATCCCGTGATCCGATCCCTGGTGTCCAAGGTGGATTTCGGCGATGGCCGCGCCGGCTTCGATTATTCCATGTTGGCGCATTGCCTCATTCCGCCCATCCCCGCGCGGGAAGCGAAGAAATCCGTGCAATTGCTGGAAAGGCTCGGCTTCATCAGATTGGGCGATGACGGCAGATACATGCAGACCAGCGCGGTGATTTCCACGGGCGATGAAGTGAGTTCCCTTAACATCATCAATTACCATAAGCAGGTTTCCCGTCTCGCCGAAGGAGCGCATGACCTTTCCTTCAAGGAGGAAAGGGACATTTCGGCCCTGACCCTGGGCATCAGCGAAGACGCGTTCCTCAAGATCAAGACGCGCATCCAGGCCTTCCGCAAGGAGATCATGGATTTGGCCTCGGCCTCGACGGTTCCCGATCGCGTCTATCAATTGAATTTTCAGCTTTTCCCCGTAGGCAAGGCGAAGGCGAAATGAAACGCCTCGCCATCCTGGGATTGGCCACATGGCTGCTCACCGCTTGCGGGGAGAGGCTGGCGGGCGGCGGCGACGCCACCGAAACGGGCAGCGCGCGCGTATCGGGCCAAGTGGTTTTGGAGAACGGCCGCCCCATCGCCGGGGCCGAAGTGTTCATCCTGCCCGCAGACTATAATCCAATGGCCGGCGCCGCCTTGCCGGATTCGCAGAAGGACACCACCGACACCGATGGACGCTACCGCTTCACGAGGTTGGGCAACGGGAATTACAATCTCCAGGTCCAGCATTCCGGCACGCATACCCGCTCGCTCTTCCTGGGTATCCGCCTGGCCATCGATCCCGCTGTGAAGGACTCCGTTTCCGTTCCCGAGGACACCTTGCGCGCGCCCGGCAGCGTCTCGATTCCGCTCCCGGAAAACCGGGACTCCGGCATCGGCTACGTTTTCATCCCCGGCACCACCTTCCGGAAACGCGTAGGTTCCGAGGAACAGAGGGTCGGCAGCGTGTTGCTGGATTCCCTGCCCGCCGGCCGGATGCCTTCCGTGGAGTATATCGACGAGGATCCCGATGCCAAGCGGGTCGAGCTCGCCTCCGACGTGGGCGTGCAGCCCGGCGCCCTCACCAACGTGAACGCCTATGCGACCTGGGGGCATTCGGCCGTATTGGCTCTGAATACATCCGCCTCAGGCGTGGCCATCGCGACCGATCAAACCGACTTTCCCCTCCTGGTGCGTTTGGCTTCCCCAGCTTTCGATTTTTCCGCCGCCACCCCGGGAGGCGCGGACCTGCGCTTCTCCAAGCCGGACGGCAGGCCGCTGGTCCGGGAAATCCAATCCTGGGACGCCCAAGCGGGCAAAGCGGAGATCTGGGTGCGCCTGGATACCGTGCATGCCGGCATGGCATCGCAGTCCATCACCATGCATTGGGGCAAAAGCGATGCCGTTGCCCCGCTATCCGGCGGACGCGTATTCGACACCTCGGTGGGATTCGCCGGCGTCTGGCATATGGAAGAGGACGCTGCCGATACCTCCGCCAACGGCCTATACAAGGATGCCACCGGCGGCGGCAGCAACGGAGACGATCGGGTGCGGAACAAAGCGCGCATTGGCGTGGTGGGGGCAGGGCATGGGCTGGATTCCGGAGACTATATCCAGGCCCCCAAGGCGTCGAATGGTTTACGCCTCGCCAACCGCTTCACGGTGTCGGGTTGGTATCGCAACGCCAGGGGTAACGGCCCGTTGGGCGGGGAAATCTTGAGCGTGGGGGACAATTACGGTTTCCGGGTGCGGAACGATAGCAACCTGCACCTTTGGTATTGGCCGGCGGTGCCCCGCGCGGGAGCAGGGACTGATTGGAACGGAATCAGCGTCAAGAGCGCGGCGTTCGTCGACGGTAACTGGCATCAGGTGTTCGGTTCCTTCGACGGGGCCGGCCTCAGGTTGTACGTGGATGGGATCGAGCAAGGGTATACGGCATACACCGATCCGGTCGGTTTGCAATTTCCCGTCAACGTGACCATGGGCAAGCATGGGAACGGCAAGACGGGTTTCGAGTTCAAGGGCGAAATAGATGAAACCCAGGTACACTCCCGGGTCAGGAACGCGGATTGGATCAAGCTGAGTTACGAGAACCAGAAACCCGCGGCGAAGTTTCCGGCGGAGGCCGGACCTTAGCTTTTCCGATCGGATTGGGCGCAGGTGGCGGCCGGCGGCAAAATGGAGAACCGACGCGCGCCAAAAAACGGAGCGCTTATATATAAGGGCGCCAATCAGGGTAGCGCGGCGGTTTCCCCAGCGGGATTTTTTTCCAGACAATCCGCTTCAAGTTTTGCTTGAACCCTCCCAGGTAGCACCTCGGTTACTATGCGGAATTCGCCGTTCGCGGCGCGGATCTTCCAGGGAACCATGGCATTTCACTTCGGCTTTCCGGTTAACTTCAAGCGCAGGTTCGACTTATGGAAGCCGCGCGGGAAAAAAAGTCCTCAACCCCGGCAAAAAAGGATCCGATGAAGATGTATACGCCGGGAGGGAGTCCCGGTTCTAACGCGAAGCTGCAAGGACGCAGCCTAGCGAGATAAAAAACACGGAGGTTCGTCCCATGCGCATTAATCACAACATCTCGGCCATGATAGGCACCGGCGCCCTGAACAGCCAGCAAGCGTCCCTGGCAAAATCCCTGGAAAAACTGTCTACCGGCCTGC
>JBDSWM010000353.1:0-4774 GCA_039926685.1 Fibrobacteria bacterium
GTTTACCGAGACATAGTCATTGTACAGGCTGAATCCGACGATGAAGTCGATGGCGTTGTTGGGGCCGGTCCACAACTTTCCCGATATGCCGGAGGGATCGCCTGCGACGATGCCGAGGCCCAAGTTGCCCGTCTGAGCGGCCGCGCGGCCCTCGCGGGGGGGAAGCAGCAATGCCATGGCGGCCACGGCGGCCAGGCTGGAAAGCCGCACCGGCCTGGCAAACCCTGCCGGTCCGGTCGCCTTCGTCGGTTTGGCCGCAATTGCGGCCTTGAAGAATGCCCTCAGCGCGGATGCGGCGGAGTGGTTTGAAAATCGTCCCATAATCAATGCCTCCAGAATGGAAATCTCGAATGTATCCACAGCGAATATATTAATTGGAGCCTTGAGATGAAATGGGGATTTCACTACTGGGAACGGCGCGGCACCCGGGAAACATCGCTCGCCCGCGTTAATTCCTACCTTCCAGGCATGATCATAGCGGACAAGATTGTGACATTATTATGCTTGCTGGGCGGCTTTCTCTGGCTCCGGGAGCGGGCCCGGGCCATAAGCCTGGACGACCAGATGGGCCGGGCGGTGATCGGCGTGTTCGTGATCCTGCCCGCGGTCCTGTTCGGCGAAAAATACCTGTTCGAAAATTACCATTTCGGAATCTATACGGACTTGCTGATCAAAGCCGTGCTTTTATTGATCCCGTTCCCGCTCATCGGGTTCCTGCTCTTAAAGCGGAAGCATACGGTACCGGAAACCGACCCGGCTGGCGCCTCTAAAGGCCAACCGCCGGAATCGCCCTAAATTTGCATTGTGGCATGCGCCTTGAGCACCATCCGCTCGGTGGTTTCCCACCCTACGCATTGATCGGTCACGGACACCCCGTAACGTAACTGCGACCTATCCCCGGGTATTTTCTGGCTGCCTTCGAACAGGTTGCTCTCCACCATCGCGCCCACCAGCGCCTGGTTTCCCGCCATCTTCTGCTCCACGATATTCTGCCACACCACTTCCTGCAATTCATGGCGCTTCTGGGTATTGCCGTGGCTGCAGTCCACCACCAGCCGCGCGTCCAGCCCGGCCTGCTTCAATTGGGCCGCGGCTTCGGCGATGCTTTCCGCATCGTAATTCGGCTTGGTCCGGCCGCCGCGCAGGACGATATGTCCCCAAGGATTGCCGCGCGTTTTGACGATGGCGGTGCGGCCGTCCGCGTCCAGGCCCAGGAAATGATGCGCGAAGCGCGCCGATTGCAGGGCGTCCACCGCCACCTGGATGTTGCCGTCGGTGCCGTTCTTGAAGCCCACGGGCATGGACAGGCCGCTCGCCATCTGGCGATGGGTCTGGGATTCCGTCGTGCGCGCGCCGATGGCGGCCCAGGTGATCAAATCCTCGATATATTGCGGCACGATGGGATCGAGGAACTCCGTGGCCGCCGGGATACCCATGGCGTTGATTTGCAGAAGCAGGCGCCGGGCCTCGCGCACTCCGGTGGATATGTCGCAGGAATCGTCCAGGAATGGATCGTTGATGAAGCCCTTCCAACCTACCGTGGTGCGGGGCTTTTCGAAATACACGCGCATGAGCAGGAACATCTTGTCCCCTACCTTGTCTCGCAGGGCCTTGAAGCGCCGGGCGTATTCCAGGGCCGCGTCCGTATCATGGATGGAACAGGGTCCTACGATGGCGAGGATGCGCGGATCCTCGCCGGCGAGAATGGCCTGCACTATCTTGCGGCCTTCCAGCACCGTCTGGGTGGATTCCGCGTCCATGGGAAGCATTTTTTTCAATTCACCGGGTGCTATCAAAGGGACGATCTCCCGTATATTCAGGTTTTCCGTGCTCGACATGGCTACTCTCGCTTTCAGATCGGGGCGGTCCGCGCTCGCTTGCGGCCCGTTCACGTTCCCCGCAACGGTAAAAACAAAAAACCCCCGGGGCATTCCCGGGGGTCGGTATTTCGGCTTGCGACAGCGCGAATTTCCTAACCCCGGACGGTTCCCCGCCAGAAGTAAAAGAAATAGGTGTTGCTGCCAGCGTTACGCATGATCTTGAAGCAAAGATACCGCTACAGCGGCTTCCAGTCAACCGGAAAACCTGGCCAATTCACCGGCCAATCCGCCTGCGGTCCCGGAAATCGCCTTCCGGGGTCGAAATCAAGGGGTCCGGAATGCCTGCAATCGCAGTATCCATTCGACCCAGGATATCACGGTTTGGGCCCGGCGTTTGTAGGTGCTGTCGCTTTCCATATTCCGAAGCTGCGATGCCTTCATGATCCGGATGATGTCTTCCTTGGCGGGCCGTCCGCCCGATTCCAGGTACAACTTGCAGGTTTCATGGAAGACCTTGTGGGCGAGAATCCTCCGCGCCAAGGCTAGATATTTTTGCTTGTAGCCCAGCTTGGTTATCCTGGCCGCATCTTTCGACAGGCCGAAATGGCCGGCAGCGCCGTCGATCATGCCCAGATACCTGCAGGCGCTCATATAATATTGCGTCTGGCGCGGATCGAAATCGTAATTTTCGGTTATCGATTGGCTATCGGCCTGGCCGCTTCCCAGCAAGGCCAGGAGATCCACCACCCTTTCGAACTTATCGGCTTGCGGAAACGGATCGAGGGGCTCCGCCGCAATGCCGACATTCGCCAGGATGGCCTGGATATCCTCCATCACTATCGTTTGCGGAGCGAAAGTGAAGTCCCTGCGCCCCACCAGCCGGATGGAATTGTAATCGTCGCGGTCGGAGAATTCGTAGATGAAGAAATGGAAGACATCATTGCTGTAGCTCAGGAATACGGGAATGATTTTCTTCGCGACCTTGGCCTGCCAAAGCCGGAACGGATAGTACAACTGCCGGATGATGAAATCCTCGGAGATGGCGTTCTTGGCCTCGATGATAACCAGGGATCCGGGCCCTTCGAAACCGCCGTCTATCTCGCATTGGCTGTTGTCCACCTGCAGCCGATGCTGGGCAGCATCGGTTTTGGAACGGATGCGGAAATCGAACCTGGAGCTGCCCATGCGTCCCGCCAGGGTGGGAACCGTCCTTTCACCCGCTATCTCATCGATCATTCCGGACACGAAGGCGCAATTGATGGCCGCGGATTCGGAGAAGATATCCGAAGGGTTCAGGCTTTCGATATTCGCCGGAAACCTGAACTCCTCGGCTTTGGAATCCTTTTGGAATGACTGGGCCATGTAGGCGTCGAAACGGCCGATGACATAGCTGCCCCTTGTGATGGGAAGTATCGACAATCCGTTGCGCTTGAATATTTCGGGAAGATTGGCATGATGATCGAATTTCGTCATCAAGCGGCTTTCCCTGAATTCGTTTATCTGATCGGAGGTAATGGTGAAACTACCGGTCGCGTCGACAGCGGGCAGGATTCCCAAGGATGCGAAGAGCGCCTGCCAGGCGCCTTCGTTTTTACTCATAGTTTTTTACGAGTATTTCGGAAATCTTCCCTCTCGAAGCGCCCACGGAATTGATGTTCCGGGATGCCTGCAATTTTATCTGCTTGTACCCCTTATACAATTCGCGGACGAAATCGCAATACGAGTTGGAAAGGAGGAACTTGCATCCGAGCCTGTCCAGCCGATCGCAAAGCTTCTTCAATCTGATCTGCTCCTCCTCCCCGAAACCCTGGAGGGTATACCCGGTGAACGAGGAGGTGTCGGAAAGCGGATGGTAAGGCGGATCGAAATAAACGAATGCGTTCTTCTTGATCCCGGCCAAGGCGGCCCCGAAATCCCCGTTCCGGAAAGTGATGTCGGCGTCGCGCAGATACTCGCCGACCCCTTTCAGCCCGGCCTCATTTACGATATTGGGATTCTTGTACTTGCCGAAGGGGACATTGAACTGGCCGCGGCTATTGACCCTGAACAAGCCATTATAGCAGGTCTTGTTCAAAAAAAGGATTCTGGCCGCCCGGTCCACGGGCGATGATTTTGCGTACGCCGGCTGCCGATCGAACTCCCGGAGCTGGTAAAAATATTCGGCCTCGTTTTTATGTTTCCTCAAAGCCGAGATGAGTTCGTCGGTGTGATCCCGGATAACTTTGTAGGCGTTGATGATCTCCCCGTTCACATCGTTGATAACGGCCTTTTTAGGTTGAACATCGAAGAGCACCGCGCCCCCGCCGATGAACGGCTCATAGTATCCCGCGTATTTTTTCGGATCGGGCAAATGGTTTCTGATATCGGGAAGCAGCTGGCGCTTTCCACCGGCCCATTTCAAAAAGGGTTGGACTAGCGGGGTGAGTCGTCTGATCATGGATTAATCATAAAAAATCAAAGGTGACAAGGACTGTCATTAAATGATCGAAAAACAGGGGCGCGATACCCATCCCGTCCGGCAACTCCTTGTTTTTAAAAGGATTGCCGGCCTCGACGGATCAAGCCCGCATCTTCACGCGCACGGGCATGATGATGAAGGGAATCCCCAGGTGATAGAGCTTGCGCTGCACGGCGAACACCACGTTGTTGTGGAACAGCCGGGATAGGAAGGATTCTTCCGGGAAAACGAGCTGGCCCATGAAGAAAACCGATTGCGGAAAGCGTTCCATGATCTTCGGCGCGAGGTTGGCGCTGCCTTCCACCACGTCATGGGATAGCGCGGAAATGCCTTCGCCGTAAAAACCGTGCTTCCTGATGAATTTCACATAGCCTTCCAGCTCCTCGCTGACGTGCTTTTGCAGGTTTTCCACTTCGTTCGATCCCTTGTACAGCCCCGCGTCGATGAGGCCGATTTCCACGAACACGAAGTTCTTATAGATGCCGCCGAACAGGCG
>JBDSWM010000354.1:0-16715 GCA_039926685.1 Fibrobacteria bacterium
AAGACCGGCAAGGGCGGTATCTACAATTTCGTGACCAAGCGCGGCAAATGCCTGGGACGGAAGTCCAAGATTTCCTGGACCCAGGTGGAAACCGGATCCGCCATCACCTGGAAATACCCTTCCTGCATCCTGGTGGGTGAGGAATCGGTGGGCGAATTCTACAGCGTTGCGCTCACCAACGGCCATATGCAGGCGGATACCGGCACCAAGATGATCCATCTTGGCAAGAACACCAAGTCCAGCATCATATCCAAAGGCATCGCTTCGGATCAGAGCAGTAACGCGTACCGCGGCCTGGTGCGCATAGGCAAGAACGCCACCGGCTCGCGCAACTTCTCGCAATGCGACAGCATGTTGGTGGGCAGCGACTCCAGCGCGCACACCTTCCCCTACATCGAAACCGGGAACGCGGCCTCACAGGTGGAGCACGAAGCCTCCACGTCGAAGATCAGCGAGGATCAGTTGTTTTATTTCCAATCGCGCGGGGTGCCGCGCGAAGAAGCCATCAGCATGATCGTGAACGGATTCTGCAAGGACGTGTTCAACCAACTGCCCATGGAGTTCGCGGTGGAAGCGCAGAAGCTGTTGGCGTTGAAGCTTGAGAACAGTGTGGGTTGAAAAAATACAGCGGTTAGGGATTAGGGGCCAGCTCACGAATTCCCTAACCCCTAACCCCTAGCCCCTAATCCCTAACCCCTTCTTATGATTTACAGGAACAAATGACCACACAGACCTACATGCTCGAAGTCAAAGATCTCGAAGCCACAATCGGTGAACCAGGTGATCTCACCCAAATCCTTAAGGGCATCCACCTTTCCGTGAAACCCGGCGAGGTCCATGCCATCATGGGGCCGAACGGGTCCGGCAAGAGCACGTTGTCCAAGGTGATCGCGGGCCACCCTGACTACCATGTGTCCAAAGGCGAGGTCCTGTTCAACGGCGAGAACATACTGGAGCTGGAGGCGGACCAACGGTCGCGCAAAGGCATTTTCCTCGGATTCCAATATCCGGTGGAGATACCGGGCGTCAACAATGCGGAATTCCTGCGCATGGCCTATAACCAGCGGCGCAAGGCCGAGGGCAAGGAAGAGGCGGATCCCCTCGACTTCGAGGAAATCCTGGACGCCAAGATGAAGGCTTTGGACATGGACGATCGCTATAAGGATCGCGCCATCAACGAGGGTTTCTCCGGGGGCGAGAAGAAGCGCAATGAAATCCTGCAAATGGCCGTCCTGGATCCGGCCCTGGCCATCCTGGACGAAACCGATTCCGGCCTCGATGTGGACGCGTTGAAAATAGTGGCGGGCGGCATCAACCGTTTGCGCGGCCCCGGCAAGGCCATCGTGCTCATCACCCATTACCAAAGGCTGCTGGATTATGTGCAACCGGACGTGGTTCATGTGCTGAGCGGCGGGAAAATCATCAAGACGGGCGGCAAGGAACTGGCCCTGGAAGTAGAGAAGCAGGGCTACGACTGGCTGGTGAAGTGAGCCGGATATGACGCAAGCCGCCCTTCTCAACCAGCCCCGCTTCATGCGGGAAGAACCGCAACCGGCCATCACGCCCGCGCAGGCCGCCGCTATTCCCCGTTGGATCGAAGCCGGCCCCCCGGCCTTGGCGGATATCCGCTCGGCCGCATTCGGCGCCTTGCGGAAAACCGGATTGCCCCATAAGGGGTCGGAAGACTTCACCTTCATCCGCGTGGGCGAATTCCTCCCCCACCTTGGGCCTCCCGCCGAAACGCGACCGGAGCCATCGGAAACGCCGCAGCCCCTCGCAAAAAACGCGGCCAGGCTTCCGACCCTGGAGGAACTCGAATCCCAACTGGTCGCGGAAGCGAAGGACGCCTATCTGGTTTTGGTGGATGGCGTCTACCATGCCGGCCTCTCCAAATTCGGATCCGATTTCCAGGTTTCCACCCTTTCGGAGGGCAAATTGGGCGCGGAAGCGCGCGCTACCCTGGAGCATATCGCCGCCGAGGAAACCGATGCGGTCGCCGCGCTGGGGATGATTTTCTCCCGCGATCCGCTCGTAATCCAGGTGGCTGCCAAAACGGTTCCAGCCGGCCCTTTGCTGGTGCTGCATTTCCATACCGGCTCTGGAACGCGCAGCGACGCCTTGGTGGTATGCTATGCGGGCAAGCATTCGCAATCGGAGATTCTGGTACGCCATTCCACCTTGGGGGATTCGGTCACTTCGGCCCAGGCCGTTGCCACAGGTTCGCTGGAGAACGTCCACACCGTTGCGCTGCTGGACGAAGGCAGCTCCTTGCGGTTCCTGGAAGCGGGCGCCTTCGGGGATGAAAGCCTGAACCGCGATCTTCATTTCCGGAAATTCACCGCCCGCCTGCAACGCGACAGCCGCCTGGTGGCCGTGTCCGCGCATACCGGATCCCGCCTTACCCGCAACAGTTTCGCCGTGGATCTGGCCGGGGAAGGCGCCGAAGCCGAAATCAACGGCGCAGTGGTACTGATCGGCGGCAGGCAATCCCATAATTTCGTCCGCCTGCGGCATCTGGTCCCCCATTGCGTCAGCCGCCAGCTGTTCAAATCCGTGGCCGCGGATCAATCCCGTTCCAGCGTGGACGGCGCCATTTACGTAGCCAAACACGCGCAGCAAACCAACGCCTACCAGATCATCAACAACCTGATGCTTTCCGACGAGGCCCGCGCCGACAGCAAACCGCAATTGATGATCCACGCCGACGACGTGAAATGCTCGCATGGATCCACTTCCGGCAAACTGGATCCGGCCCAGCAATTCTACCTGGAATCGCGCGGCCTGCCGCCCATGCAAGCGCGCGCGCTGCTTACCGTCGCTTTCATCGCCGAGGTCCTGGGCAAGGCCGACAAGGCGGGGTTCCGCGCCGTGCTGGACCATGCGCTGCTCGACACCTTGAAGGACCGCCTCCCAGCGGCCGCCAAAGGAGCCTGATGCTGGATATCAAAAAGGATTTCCCGGTCTTGAACCGCCAATTCGGCGGATTGCCGCTGCATTATCTGGACAGCGCGGCCACCACCCAGAAGCCGCTGGCCGTGATCGAAGCCATGAATACCTTCTATATGGAAAGCTATGGCACGGTCCGCCGCGGGGTATACCGCTTGAGCGAAAAGGCCACGGCGGCCTATGAAGGCACGCGCAAAAAGGTGGCCGCCCTCATCAACGCAGCCTCGGAACGGGAGATCATCTATACCAGCGGCACCACCCAGAGCATCAACTTGGTGGCCTACAGCTACGGCCGAAAATTCCTGAAACCCGGCGATGAGATAATCCTTTCCGAAATCGAGCACCATGCCAACATCGTCCCATGGCAACTCGTCCGGGAAATGACGGGCGCGGTGATCAAGGTCATCCCCGTCGACGATACGGGAACCTTGCGTCTGGAGGAATACAGGAAGCTGCTGTCCGAACGAACCCGCATCGTGGCCGTGAACCATATTTCCAACGCCTTGGGTACTATCAACCCCGTCAAGGAAATCATCCGCCTGGCCCATGCCGTTCCCGCCGGTAAGGACGGCCGCGGAGCCGTTGTGCTGGTCGACGGAGCGCAATCCATCGCGCATATGGCCGTGGACGTGCGCGATCTGGACGCGGATTTCTACGCCTTTTCCGGCCACAAGATGTTCGGGCCCACCGGCATCGGCATCCTCTACGGCAAGCTGGCTCTGCTGGAAAGCATGCCTCCCTACCAAGGCGGCGGCGACATGATCATGAAGGTCACTTTCGAAAAGACCACCTTCCAGGATCCGCCCCATCGCTTCGAGGCCGGCACGCCCGCCATCACGGAGGTGGTCGGTCTCGGCGCGGCCGTGGATTACCTGAAAAAGGTGGGCTTAGGGCCTATCGCCGCGCATGAACATGCGCTGCTGGAATACGGCACCGCCGCGCTCAAGGATGTCCCGGGTCTGCGTCTGATAGGCACCGCGGCCGGGAAGGGCGCCATCCTTTCCTTCACCTTGGACGGCGTGCACCCCCATGACATCGGTACCCTGCTGGACGAGGACGGCATCGCCATACGCGCCGGACACCATTGCGCCCAGCCCACCATGGATCGCTTCGGCGTGCCCGCCACGGCGCGCGCTTCGCTGGGACCGTACAACGATAACTCCGACCTGGACGCTTTGGTAAAAGGCCTGAAGCGCATCGGGGAGATGTTCCGCTGATGTCCAGAAGCAACGAACTGTACCAGCAGGTAATCCTGGATCATAACAAGAATCCCCGTAACTTCCGGGCCATCCCCGACGGCGCCTTGGTTTGCGAGGGCCATAATCCCCTATGCGGCGACCACATCACCATATACGTGGATGTAGACCCGGCCGGGACCATAGCGGACTTGAGCTTCCAGGGGAACGGATGCGCGATTTCCAAGGCCAGCGCCTCCATGATGACCGCCTATCTCAAAGGCAAGACACTGGACGAGGTGCGCACCATTTTCACCGAGTTCCATGACATGGTGCGCGGCGAATTCGATCCCAAATCCCGCGAAAACCATTTGGGCAAGTTGACGCTTTTCGAAGGCGTCAAGGAATATTCATCCCGGATAAAATGCGCTTCGCTGGCCTGGCATGCCCTCATGGGCGCCTTGGAAAAGAAGGAATCCGCCACCTCGGAAGGGTAAAATCCGCCTGACCCGGGCGCCCGCGAAGCCGGGCAATCCGGAAAATGGGAAACCGGACGGGACCGGAAATCCCTATATCCGGACCTCCTTACCGTGGCGGGAAATCGATGCATTTAATAGCTTTACGGCCTAGACTTGGGGCAGCCGGTGCAGGTCCGCCTTCTCCATTCCACGGGAGAACTATGACGACTAGACTGAAATTCGCGGTGATTGGTTTGGGACAATGCGGAGGCAACTTGGCGAATGCATTCGCCAAATACGGTTATCCCAGCATGGCCGTGAACACCTCCATCCTTGATCTCAAGGACCTGGCCAACATCCCCGAGAACCGTAAATTCCATACGCCTCTCAACGACACGGACGGAGCGGGCAAGGATCCGCGCATCGGCGAAAAGGCCATTTACTCCCATCTCCCCAACATCCTGGCCGGCATCAACCAGTTCATTTCCGGCGCGGATGCCATTCTCATTTGCGCCGGCCTGGGCGGCGGCACTGGCAGCAACGTGGCCCTGCTCGGCAACGCGTTGAAGCGCTTCAACCTGCCCATCGTGGCATTGGTGACCATCCCGACCAACGACGAATCGGCGCTTTCCAAGGTCAATGCCTTGCGCGCCATCAATCGCATCGTGGGCGAGAATTTCGACTCCTGCATCATAGTCGACAACAACAAGATCCTGAGCCAGTTCCCGGACAGCAGCTTGTCCGCGTTCTACCCCCAGGCCAACGACTATGTGGTGAAAACCTTCTCCAATTTCAATTCCCTGACCACGGAGTTCTCGGCCAAGAGCCTGATCAGCTTCGACAACGAGGATTTCCGCAAGGTGCTGCTTTCCAAGGGCATCCTCATCTTCGGGGAAACGGAGTTGTCCGCCGACCAGATAAACACCTTGGACGATATCCTGCCGCGCCTGAAGGAAATCTGGCAAACCAGCGGCCTGATGGCCGAGGGATTCAACTTCGCCACCGCCGCAAGCGGCGCCATCAGCATCTATGCGCCCGCCGCCATCCTGCAGAAAACCTCCAGCCGCTTCCTAAACCATCTGGGCGAAGAATTCAAATCCCTTACCAACGGCGCCACCTGTTATTTCGGCCTGTACGAAGTGTCCAACTCCACATCGATCAAAATCAGCACCATGCTGGGACGCCTGACCATCCCCGTCCGTCTCCAGGAAATGTTGGTCGAAGCCTCCTCGGAAGGCAAGAATCTGACTCAGAAGCTGGCGCAAATCCTGCCCACGCTGGATATCTCCGCCTTGGACGACATGGAGCTGTTCGCGAATGCGCCTGATCCCCGTTCCCCGGCGGATACGACCGCCTTCGCCCGGGAATCGGCGACGGCCAATATCCCCGAACCCGCTCCCAAGGTGAAGGAAAGCACGGAATTCAAGCCATCGGCCAAGGAAGCCGATCCGGAACTGGAAAACCGTTCCTACAGCCTGGAAGAATACGTCAAGATCAAGAAGTCCAAGTCCCCGGCTAGCTGAAAAGGCGGGAAGGGAATGCCGGCCTCAGCCGGTGTTCCCCTTCCATTGCAGATGCCTTCGCCAGCATCGGTCCCCAACCCTGCCCGCCTGCCGCCAGGCCCCCGATCGCAAAACCCCGTTGTTACGGCGATTTTTTGAACGTATAATGTTGGGACTTCCACCAGGAGCCCGAAATATGTTGCTTATGCTAAGCTTGGTCTGCGTCTTCAGCTGCTTCGGGGGAATTCTGCTCGGACAATCGCTGAAGGGGCTGCTCATATTCACCCAAGGCCTGGAAAAGGGCCAAAAGAAAATGTTCGCCATAGGCATCGGTTCCGTGGCCGTGGCGTTGGTATTGAGCATCGCCTCCATCTGGGTTCCAGGCTGCCATTTATAGCCCGGAAAGAATAATAGCCCGGCAAGAATAACCGGGAACGTTTTACTTCCGGATCCTTATTTCCGAAATGCTTCCGAAGCCGGGGACAATCCCGCTGCCAGGGCCGTATTCCCCACGTCCCGATCCCGTCACCCGCCTCACTTGGAATGCCACTCTCCCTGGCGCGATTCCTGCCAATCCGGCCAAGCCTTTTCATGGTCATGGGGATTGCTTTAGTGTAAGATAATGACGAGATAGCATCGCAAGACCAGCGGAGGAAAAAGCATGGGCGCGGAAACCAAGGACGGCAAGGAAGCGGAATTCGAAATCAAGATCGACACGTCAAAGATGTCCAAGGAGAAGGCCGAAGCCATGATGGTGGCGGAATCCTCGCGTGAAGACAAATGGGAAAGCCCCAGCTTCGCGGGCGGCCTTTTCATGGGCAAGTTCCAGCCGGAATTGATCGTGCCTTTTCCCGAACAATCCCCGGAAGACAAAGTGATCGGGGACAAGCTCTGCAAGGAAGTCGCGGAATACCTGAGGGCGAATCTCGATCCGGATGAGGTGGATCGCACCCGCGAAGTGCCCAAGAAAGTGCTGGACCAGTTCACCAAAATGGGACTATGGGCCATGAAAATCCCCAAGGAATACGGGGGCCTGGGGTTGACCCAGGTGAATTACAACCGCGTGGTCTCCATGGTGGCCTCGTATTGCGGATCCACGGCCGTGTGGCTGTCCGCCCATCAATCCATCGGCGTGCCCCAGCCGCTTAAACTGTTCGGCACCCCGGAACAGAAAAAGAAATACCTGCCCCGTTTCCGCGAAGGGGCCATTTCCGCCTTCGCCCTCACCGAACCCAACGTGGGCTCCGATCCGGCCAAGATGGAAACCACCGCCACGCCCACCCCGGACGGAAAGCATTACATCATCAACGGCATGAAACTCTGGTGCACTAACGGACCCGCCGCCGACATCCTGGTGGTGATGGCCCGCACCCCGCCCAAGATAAGGAACGGCAAGGAGATCACCCAAATCACCGCCTTCATCGTGGAAAAAGGCGCGCCGGGGCTGAAAACCGAATGGCGCTGCGACTTCATGGGAATCCGCGCCATCCAGAACGGCCTCATCAGCTTCAAGGACGTCAAGGTACCGGCCGAAAACATCATCCTGGGATTGGGCAAGGGGCTGAAGCTGGCGCTCAGCACTTTGAACGTTGGCCGTCTGACCTTGCCCGCTGCCTGCGTGGGCATGGGCAAGCAATGCATGAACATTGTGCGCAACTGGGCCAACGAGCGCGTGCAATGGGGCCTGCCGGTGGGCAAGCACGAAGCCGTGGCCAACAAGATAGCCTATATGTCCTCCACCCTGTTCGCCATGGAAGCGACCACCTGGCTGACATCGGCGATGGCCGACAAGGGCGGCAACGACATCCGCATCGAAGCGGCCATGGCCAAGATGTTCTGCTCGGAAGCGGCCTGGAAGATGATCGACGAAACCATGCAGATCCGCGGCGGCCGCGGGTACGAGACCGCCGAGTCGCTGAAGGGCCGGGGCGAAAAGGCCGTGCCGGTGGAACGCATGATGCGCGATTGCCGCATCAACCGCATCATCGAAGGCACCACGGAAATCATGCATCTGTTCCTGGCGCGCGAAGCCATGGATCCGCATATGCAGGTGGCCGCGGAAATCATGTTGAAGGTACCCTTGGGCCGTAAGCTCAGGGCGGGCATGAAGATGGCCAATTTCTACAGCAAGTGGTACCCGACCCAATGGATCAATACCTCCATGTTCCCGGGCTATTCCGAATTCGGCCCCAAGCTGTCCCGGCATATGAACTTCGTGGAGCGCACCTCGCACCAATTGGCGCGCAGCATATTCCACGCCATGGGCATGTACCAGAACACGCTGGAGCGCAAGCAAGTGCTGCTGAGCCGCTTCGTGGACATCGGCACCGAGCTGTTCGCCATGGCATCGGTATGCGCCCTGGCCAAGCTGCGCTTCGAGAAGGATCCTTCCAATCCCCACTATGTGCATTTGGCCAGCTACTTCTGCAAGGAGGCCCGCCGGCGCGTGGACGCCCATTTCGCGGGCATCAACGACAACGACGATCGCCAGGCCAACAAGATCGCCAAGTCCATGATGGCCGGGGAATACAAGTGGATGGAAGACGGCATCATGAAATGCTATGAGGACTGATACGGGATCACGGGACGGCGCCCGCCCCGGGTTCACCTTGGTTTGAACGATAAAGGCCCTCTTCACGGAGGGCCTTTGCTTCGACATCGACGACTTTTCCCCCCGCCTACAAAGTCAAATCGTCTTTATGCCGTTTGTGGAAAAGACGGCGGCCAAGTTCACTGATGCCCAAGGCGGCCAATGCCGCGGCCAGCAGCAGATTGTAATGCGCCGCCAGCGCATCTGGCAAAAGGGACGGGAGCGCGTCCCCGCCATATCCATCGGTGAGGATGGGTTGGAACCTGTTGACGATGGCGAATACGGGCAGGCTCCCCAGCAACGACTGAAGGATTATCCAACGCCGATGGGTTCTTTTCAGGCGCAGGACCTCATCCAAGCCTTTCAATGTTTGCCTGTCGCCAGAGCCCTGAACGTCCGCGGGCGCCCCGCGTTGGGAAACCTTTGCCCTGCCTCGGCGGAAGGTTTCGCGGCCCCTCCGGTTTCAGGATCCACTCCGGATATGCCGGCAAGGCCACCGTGGGGGCCGAAGCGGCCGAGCTTCCGCAAGGCTATGTACGTGCGGACCAGGCTGTCGCTTTCCAAGGGCGTGGCCTGATCGAGCAGGCCGCTGAGGAAAGCCGCGGAGCTTCCGCCCGCCAACCCGTCCATGGAAGCGATCAATTGCGTTCGATGGAAAGCCGCGCCGTAGGATCGGACCAAATCCCGGACCAGATCATAAATCGATTTCTTCCCGCCCGAACCTTCCAGGATATAGCGATCGATGATCATGGCGGCCTGGGCGCCTTTACCGTACACCAACTCCAGCATGCCCAGACTGTCCGGCCTGTCGCCGAAAGCGGAATCAAGGTCCTGGAATAGCCCGCTCCGGATGCGTCGATCGGACAACGGGTAAAGATCGAGCGCGGGCAGGCCGTTATGCGGAAAGAGGATATTGTCGGCGAAGACCGTATCGCCAATCAACCCTTCCTGCAATGACAGCAACAGACCCAGGTATTCGGTGACGCCCTCTTTCCACCAGGGATCGTCGAAATCCGAGTGATAGACGCCTACGAAGGTATGCACCATCTCATGGACATGCACCTCCGGCAGGTACGCGACCCTGGGGCTGAACCAATAGCCTTGCACGCCTTCGATCCCGTCGAATTTGGTGTTTTCTCCCACGAAAAACCGCTTGTTGGGAAGCGGCAACAAGGAGTCCTCCACCAATCCCAGGCAATGCCCCAGCAGATCCCCGAACACATCCAAGTCGAAAGCATCGTCTGAAGTGGTATACACGGTGACCTCATGATCGCGCATCGTAATCGTTCTCGAGCTTACCGGATCATAGGCGGCGCGGACGAACATCAGCTCGTAATTGCTGGCGAAAGAACGCTTGGCATCGATGCCCACCAGATTGCGGCCGGGCCTGTCCGCGAACTCCAAAGTGAAGGCGGCCGGCGTCCGCCATTGCGCGGCGAAATCCCTGCCTAGCAAAGGCAGGATGAAATAGTAAGCCCCGTCAATCAGGTCGACCCCGGCGGCGATTCCCGGAATGGGCAATCCGAAACGGAGGCTGTCGCGGGGAGCGAGATCGACGGGATAGGAAAAGGAGCGGGCCGAGTCGGGAAGAATGAGGAAATTGCCGTTCAAATCCATGGCCTCGAGAAGGGTGTCACGCGCGGTCAAGCGCTTGCCGTTGCCATCCCGCACGTTCAAATCGGAGGCATGGTACCCAGGGACGGGCATGCCGGGATTATCCACGTAGAAAACGGGCGCCTGGAACAGCTTGGGTTCGCCGGCCGGCCAGGCGTCAAGGCGAACGCGGACCCGGCAACCTCCCACCGGAATGCCCTCGGAATCGGCGGAAACGAGATAAGCCAGGCTATGACCGCTATCGGAAGGAATGCCGAAAGGGACCGGATCGGGTGAGGAGATGGCCGTGGTGAAAGTGCAGGCGGCGATGGCCAAGGAGACAATTGCCAGGGATGCGAAGAACAGGGGCGGACCAAGCCGGTTCGGAGGCGAAAGGGAAGGCATTCCGGTAAAAACATACTCTCATTCCCGCCCGGGGACCGGATATTTTCCGATCCCGAATGGTATCTTTACCGCCATGCTCGCAAAAAAGCCCATGCCCCCGGGCCGCTGGTTGGCGGCGCTGCTCGCGGCCGTTTCCATCGCTTCGGCGGTCCCGGTGGATATCGCCAATTCCGTATACGGATTCCTACGCCGCCTGGAATTGGAAGGACGCATAACGCCCGGCCGGCTGGGAACACTGCCCTTGCCGAAATCCGAGGTAACTGCGTTGTTACGCGAAGCCGGGGCACGGGAGGATGCGATGCCGGAATGGGAGCGCAAGCGCCTGGAGGATTTCCGCGAGGAATTCGGCCTGCGGGAAAGCCGGGACGGCCGCTACCATCCACTGGCCTATAGCGACTCCTCCTTCCGCGTGGCCATCCATGCGGAGTCCTACAACGAGGGTTATATCCAGGATTCCCTGCCGCGGGCCATGACACATGGGTTCGGCTCCGTTTCGGGAACCATCGAAGGCTCCTACAAGGAAAAGCTGCAATTCCTATCCAATGCCGGACTCGGCCAGGAGCGCGCCCTACACGAACGGTTCACGGAAAACTATGACCCCGCCCGCGGCCTCCCCTACAATACCGATCGCACGGGCAAAGCGGGAATTCCGCGATCGGCGAGCAGTTTCGATGCGTTCCGCACCGTGGTCGGATACGAGGAGCCGGGGTTCCGCCTGGAATTCGGATCGGATTGGAACCAATGGGGCCCGGGCGTCTGGCAACATGCCTTCCTTTCCCAAAGACCCTGGTTCTGGACGCAGGACTCGCTGCCGCCCAGCGATTCCGCGCGCTTCCTGGGCACGGCCAATCCGGGCAGGTATCGTCGCGGTTACCGCTATCCCGGGGAATCGGCCCCCATGACGCAACTGCGTATGGCTTTCCGCCTCGGGAAATTCGCCTATACCAAGGTGGCGGCGCAACGAACCAGCCTGTGGAACGATACGCAAGCGTATGTGGTGGCACATCGCCTGGAATACCGGCCCTGGCCCTTCCTGGGCCTGGGTTTGCAGGAAATGGTGGCAACGGCGGGCCGCCCTTTGGATTGGACCTACATTATCCCGCTGGTTCCCCTCAAATTCAGCGAGCATGAGTTGGGGGATCGCGACAACTCCGCCGTGGGCATGGATGCGGAAGTGTTGCTGGCCGGGCGCGGCCGCATTTACGGGGAATTGCTGCTGGACGATTTCAGCGGCTGGGATCTGGATTTCTGGGGGGCCAAATACGCCTACTCCTTGGGAGCCGAAGCCGTGGGGTTTCCTTTCTCCGCGTCGCGCTTGCAGATGGAATATGCCCATGTAGAACCGTGGGTCTTCACCCATGGCGTTCCCGGCGATCAAATGCAGCATTTCGGGGCCTTGCTGGGAAGTTCCCTCCCGGCGAATTCGCATGCCTTGCGGGCCGCATGGGAGCATGCCCTCCGTTTCGATTTGGATGTGAGCCTGCAATACGCCTTCATGCAACGGGACGCGACCTCGCGCGGCAGTTCGCCGTTCGACGTCCATGTGACTCTCAGCGACGGCACCCAGAAGGATTTCCTGGGCGGAACCGTCGAAACCCGCAACGGCATCCGCCTTGGCTGCGACTGGCGCTGGCGCCGCTTCGTCGAATTCCGTGGCAGCGCGGGCTATCTGGCCGTATCCGATTGGAAAAGCGAGGCCGGCGAAAGCCTGTCCTCGCCTACTTTTTCGGGCGAATTGATCCTCAGATATTGATCGATGCGGGGCCCGTTTCCGGCGCCGACAGCACACTCCCCAGATATAGGGGCGGATTGTTCTTGCCGGAGGAATAAAGGACTCCCAAGGTGTGGTTGATTTCATCCCAGGCATTGAGCGAACCGAGATTGCCAGTGCCTTTGGGATCCAACCGCAGCAGAAGGTTGTGGATTCCGCTCAGATCCACCTCCATCAGGGGTTTACGGGGCGCGTAGACCGGACCCGAATGGATGCAGCGCTTGCTCAGCAATCCCAAATCGACCAGCGGGCCCGCCAAGCGCTCCACCGAAGCCGCATCATCCCAGAGTTCGCCTGCCAGCATGGAAATCGGAACCAACCGCTTTCCTTGGGCGGCTTTCGATCCGGAAAGCCGGTGCACGGTCTTGAGCACCTCGATCACGTCCTTTTCCAGGTCGCGGAAAGCTTGGGAATCGCCTTGGGCGGCGGAAGTCTTTTCACGCGATTGGTACAGGCGCTGGTAGATGAAGGCGACCGCCGCGCCGTATAGGACAATCATCCAGAACAGGTAAATCATCAAGAGGGCCGCGGGGAATATCGCCAGCGAACCGTAGATGAAATTGTTGCGGGAGAGGATCAGGCTGGGAAAAAGCACCAGCACCCGGCTGAGCAGATATATGAGCCCCGTGGAGATGCTGGCGGCCAGAACGGTGGGAAAAAGGCGCACACGGGTATTGGGGATGATATAGAAGAGCAGACCCAAGGCCAGCCAAAGGAAGCCTACCGCGGCCAAGGTGCTGAGTAGGATCGCGGTCTCATGCACCAGCACCGGAACCTGCGCGCCGGAGAACTTGCTGTCCAGCAAGGCCCGGTATTTGAACAGCGCATTGCCAGCCCCCACCACCAGCACGATGAGCAAGAGCAGGAAAGGCGTGTATTCCTTGATGCACCGCCACCAACTCCTATCCTTGCGGATATCCCAAATATGGTCGAAAGCCAGCTCGATATTGCTCATCGAAAGGAAGAAAGCGAAGAGCAGGCCCAGGCTGCCGACCAGGCCAAGCCGTTGGAAATCCACCTTTTGCGCATACTCTATGACATTCAGGATCGGATCCAGGTTTACATCCAAGTTCATGGAATCGGCCAGGTAAATGACCAGCCGGGAGAGCAAATCCAGGTAGCCGAAGCGGCCTGCCACGGAAGAAAGAATGACCGCGAAGGGTACGAATGATAGAATGGAGGTGTAGGTCAGGGCGCTGGCCCTGACCGGGATCTGATTGACGGGAAAGCTCATTCCCGCCAATACCAGCACCCGGGCCAGGCGCGCGGCGAATTTCCGGGTCCAGCGGATGTCCTTGTCCATCCCCACCCGGTGCAAGCTGGCCAAAAGCTTTAGCCCCAAGCCGGACAGGGATTTCAGTAGGGAACTGAAACGCCCGCCCGGAACCAGGAAGGTTTGATGTTTGCTATCTTTTTCGCCCAAAAGGTGTTCCCAAACAAGCCGCCGAAATGGCTGCGCGCGGCCCGGGTCCCATCCGGGATCCTACCGATGAAAATAGTCAAAATGCGCCTCGCTCATGCCCCTTTCCGCCCCCTGTTTCCATTCGCCATCGCTTTATCCCTGGCCTTGAACGCCTGGGCAGAAAACGTCCCGGATGAGAAATCCCCGGCCAGATACCGCTCCTCCCTTTCCGAAAAAGGCACTCCCTCTGGCGACGGGGTCTTGGAAGACGCCTACCATCTTTACCGCGACGTCAGCCAGGACCAAAGCGATCTCGCGCACCAGGCCTTGAACCAGGCTTACGCCTCCAATGTCAAGGTCGCGCGGAAATCCGTGGCAGCCTTGCGCGCCCTGGAGAGCGCCCAAAGACTGCCTCCCCTCAGTTATCTGCTGTCCGTGGCCATAGACGTGATGCGCTACCAGAACGGCGACTATGAGGACGAGGATGAGGAGAAGGTCCTGATCAAGTCCATAGACGACGCGACGGAACAGGGAAGTTACCTCTGCAAGCAAGCCTTGGAAAAGGAACCGGACCATCCCACCTATCTCCTTATCCTGGGCGGCATCCGGGGGTTTTCCGCCACCTTGAAGATCAACGGCAATCCCAGCCAGGCCATGGGCGACGGTTTCCAGGCCTTGAAGCTGTTGGAACGATCGCGCGCCCGGGACGAGCGCATCAAGGACAGCTTCATGGGCACGGGCATCTTCAACTGCACCGCCGCCAACGCGCCCTTGTTCGTGCGGGCCACCCTCAAGATCATCGGACGCTCCGTGACCATGAAGGCCGGTCTCGAAGCCCTGCGGATCAGCGCCTATCAGGGCCAATACACTTCCGTGTCCAGCCAGCTTTTCTTGATCCAATTCCTGCCGCCCTACGATAAGGAGCTGATCCGCGAGAAGCGCGAGATTTTCAGCTCCCTGGAGCAGGCATATTCCCGCAATCCGTATTACACCTTCCTCAAAACGGATGAGGCGCTCTGCTTCTATCCGGACAGCTTTTATTCGCAAGCGTCCCGCACCGCACTGGCCGCGCGCATCACAGGCTTTTCCACCCAGGATTTCTCCAGCCGCCGCTATGCCAATCTGGTCCGCTACCAGTACACGCTTCTCGATCCCACCCCGGAAAGGCGCTATGCCCCCGATACCGCCTTCGAATTTCGGGACTATGGTTTCTATCCGGTTTTCATCGAAGCCTTGCGCCTGAAGCGCGCTACCGAGGATACTCTGGGGATAGACGAAAAGCCGCCGAAAGCCGCCAGCGTGGCCCTGAAGGAATTGCGGGATTCCGCCATCGAGCTGATGCGGAATTCCCCCATGAACCCGACACGCAAGCGGTATTACCAATGGCATATCACCGATGCGCTGCGCTGGACCAATCGGGGCCGCCCGGCGCCTACAGGTGAACCCACAACATCCCGCTGAACTGGCCTACCTTAATGGGGGCTAGCCATCAGAAGTGGGGAGGCCTTTGGACTGGGAGTTTCCGCTTCACCTGGGTTGATATTTCGTGGGATGAGGCTTGCAAATACGATCAAGGCAGGACCAGGATGCACTCGAAACCGCCGAGAAGTGAAATAAGTTAAGGATTCAGGAGCACGGTGTTGTGGAAGTCCACATACACCGCTATATGCTGCCTTAGGTAATCCGCCTTCTTCGTCGTGCACCAGGTTCTGCGGAACAGCCGATTGATATTGGCCCGTAGCATCGCGAAGGTATGGTTCAGCGAGAAAAGCGGATCATATCGCAGCTTCTTCAACTCTCCCTGCCCGGTCACGGATCCCCGGCCTCCCAGATGACGATGATGCTTAGCCCCGGGAAAATTCCTCCGCACTAGTACCGGGTACAAAGGATCCTCATCGGAACGGAAAGCGGTCTTCGTATCCAGCACTATCCGGATTGTGTCGAATAGGCTTTGCAGCGCCCGGGGCCGCGCATTCCGGCGCCGCCCGTACTTCTTCCTGGAAATCCCGGCCAAGAGGCCCGAGGCGGGGATGGAGGAGACTTGGAAGCCCAGTATCCTCCGCGTTCCCGCTTCCACGGCCATGGAAACGGCCAAGGGCTTGCACTTGGTGTGTTCCAGCGTGATGAGATCATCGAATTGTACCTCGGCGACTTTGGGGAGAGTGGCGAGCATGTGTTCCTGCTTCTCCTCCGCCGCGTTGGCGAGGAACACCAATTTCCGGGCCACGGTGATGCGATGGATGCGGAGAAGCCGGGCGATGCGTCGTTGGGAAACTCCGGAGCTGAGGAGCTTGGCGACTTCGGGATTGACCCGGCGTTTATTCTGACGATAGGCGGGCTGGAAGGTGGCGGCGGAGAAATACGTATTGCAGGTACGGCAAACCCAACGTTGTATCGTTTTGGAATCAGAGGCGCGGAAGAAGGTGCCGTGCTTGTGCAGTAGCGGGGAGGGACATTGGGGATTGGCGCAGTCTGGGACCATAAGCAGGTCCCAAGGTAGCGGCCAGGCGGGACGGCGGCTGGGACCGCAATCACATCGGGGCGCCCCCATTAAGGTCGGCCAGTTTGTATTCGATGCGAAGGAAATCATAGCTTTGCCGCCACCCCGTTCCTGAACCGGCGAACACGTCCAGCAACGCGGCCTCCAATGCCGCCATTTCGCGCACCGTCAGTCCCGCGCCCAGTTTCGCCAACAACGAATCCGGCCTGGCCGCGGCTTCGGGGGAAAACCAGGCGCGGATCTGCGCCGGAGTGAAGTGTTTCTTGACGGCGAAATCGCGCGAGGTGATGGTGGCCGACAAGGGGCCGGAAATACGGCCATCCCCGTGGGGTTCTCCGCCGGATTCCCCTCTGGATACCGCGGCGCGAACCGC
>JBDSWM010000355.1:0-5787 GCA_039926685.1 Fibrobacteria bacterium
GGTCTGATCATGCGTCACATAGATCATGGTGGTTTGCAATTGACCGGAGAGACGTGAGATTTCCACGCGCATCTGCACGCGCATCTTGGCGTCGAGGTTGGAGAGGGGTTCGTCGAACAGGAAAACCTTGGGTTTGCGCACGATGGCGCGGCCCAGGGCCACGCGCTGGCGTTGCCCGCCCGAAAGGGCCTTGGGCTTGCGGGACAGGTAAGGCGTGATGCCGAGCATTTCGGCAGCCTCGCCGACACGCTGCTTGATATCCGCCTTGGGGAACTTTCTCAGCTTGAGCCCGAAGGCCAGGTTCTCTTCCACGGTCATATGCGGATAGAGGGCGTAATTCTGGAACACCATGGCGATGTCCCTGTCCTTGGGGGCGACGTCGTTACAGCGTTTGCCGTCGATTAGCAGCTCTCCCGAGCTGATCTCTTCCAGTCCCGCGATCATGCGCAGCAAGGTGGATTTGCCGCAACCGGAAGGTCCCACCAACACCAGGAACTCCTTGTCGCGGACCTCGAACGAGAGATCCTTGACCGCTACGACGCCGCCATCGTAGACCTTGTGGATGTTCTTCAAACTGACTTCTGCCACGAAAATGTCCTTCCCACCGCGTATGGTGCGAGAGGGTTAGTGGGAAAAAGGGAAAACCGGTTCGGCCAAATCCGATAAACAAACCCATCCACGCCGGGAATTTCCGCAATCCCCGACAAATTTAGATGATCTTCAGCGATATGGCTCGCATCTAATACGCTGTCCGCGATTCTGAGCTATTTTCAGAACCAGCCGAACGGCATCCGTCACTAACCGTCCATTATTTTCAGGCAATCAGGCAGGAAGGACATTTTCCGATGCAGTCCAAACCAGACAAGGATCGGTTCCCGGAGGGTTTCATATGGGGATCGGCCACCGCCTCGTTCCAAGTGGAAGGCGCAGCATGGACGGACGGACGCGGCGAGAGCATATGGGATAGGTTCTGCCGCACTCCCGGTAAGGTGGCCTTGGCGCACAATGGGGACATCGCCTGCGATCATTACCATCTGTGGAAAAGCGATATCGCCATGATGAAGGACCTGGGCATGCAAGCCTATCGGTTCAGCACGGCCTGGCCGCGCGTGATCCCGGGGGGACGCGGGCCCGTCAACAAGCTGGGATTGGATTTCTACGATCGCCTGGTCGACGGGCTGCTGGAAGCCGGAATCGTCCCATTCACCACTTTGTTCCATTGGGATCTCCCCCAGGTCATTCAGGACGAAGGCGGCTGGGTGAACCGCAATGTGGTGGATGCGTTCGCCGCCTACGCCGAAGCGGTGGTCAAGCGCCTGGGAGATCGCGTAAAGAACTGGATGACGCATAACGAAATGCCCTGCTTCATCGGAAAAGGGTACCAGGACGGCAAGCATGCGCCCGGCCTCATCGTCTCGCGGAAGGATTTGAACGCCGCTTACCATAACGCGTTCTTGGCGCATGGCGCCGCCGTCCGCATCGTGCGCGAATTCGCCCGCAAGGACGCCGAAGTGGGCCTGGTGAACAATCCTTTCGTACCCGTGCCGCTGATGGAAACCCCGGAATACGCGCGCGCGGCCGAGAAAGCGTTCATAGCCATCAACGGATATATCAACGATCCCATCTTCAAAGGCGCTTACGCGCCTTGGTGGCTGGAAGAACAAGGCGCGGACGCTCCGGTCATCAAGTCCGGAGACATGCAACTCATTTCCTCGCCCACGGACTTCATCGGTATCAATGTATACACCGGCTTTTTCGTGGAACCGGCCGCGGATGCCAAGGGTTTCCGTGGATTGCCCTTCCCTTCGGGCTATCCGAAGTTGGATTTGAATTGGCTGAAGCCGGTTCCCCAGGCCTTATACTGGGCCTGCCGGTATTACCGCGATGGATACGGCATGCGCAAGTCCTACATATCCGAGACCGGCTGCGCCTGCGCGGATGTCCGCAACGAACAGGGCCGCATTCTCGACCTCGATCGCGTCCAATGGATGCGCGATCATGTGCGCCAGGCGCATCGCGCCGCCCAGGAAGGCTTAGGGCTGTCCGGCTTCTTCCAATGGAGCCTGATGGACAACTTCGAATGGGAGGAAGGCTACCTGAAACGATTCGGCATAGTCTACGTGGATTATGAAACGCAGGAACGCATTCCCAAGGAAAGCGCCAAGGTTTACCGGGAAATCATCCGGTCGGGCCTGGTATTGTAAATCAGGGGATCTCGACTTGGCAGGAAACCTGGTACAGGGAAGATGCCAAGGCGTGATAGCGGAAAGCGTAATGGACCGAGGCCCAGCGCCAGGCCAATGATGCCCCGGCGCTGATGAAGTCCTGATCCATGCCGGCGCGCAAGAACAGCATTTCCTTCAAATCCCATTCCACGCCCACGGCGGGATAATTCCCACCTTCCGATTTTTGCGAGAAACCGGCCGAGACGGTGCTGGCCAAATCCGGCAGCACCTCTTCCCAGTTCGCCGACATTCGCCAGCGATAGTCCATCTTCTCGTATACCTGCACGCCGCTGAATTCGCTTTGCTGGCGGGTAGGGAGTATTTCGAAACCGGAAAACTGGATTTTGATGTCGCGATCGGAAATCCCGTTGGTAGGGTCGTATCCCCAGAAGAATTTCAGGCAGGCGCCCGCATCCAGGTTCATGTTCTGGGCGATATAATCGCCGCCTTCCAACTCCTCGTAGAAATATTTCGCCGTCAGTCCCACGCTGAACTGGATGGGAATGGGGCGGTTTAGGGCGTCGAAACGGGGGAACTCTGTGTCGTATTTCCGCATTATATTCGCGCTGACCAGATAGACCATGTCCCGCATTTGATAGCAGCCATCGCAAGCTTGGGGACGGAAACCCGGGTCGTTCAAGCGATCCTCCCGCGAACCCCGCAACAAAGGCAACGCCGGGATATCGGGCGTGCTTACCAATTGCCCGAAAATCGATAGATGCGTTTCCGCGTCCAGGGAATAGCCCACGGCTCCATCCCAGCTCTGGCTCAGGCCACCGAAAATCGGCAAATCCGCCAGTTCCAGCCGCAAGGTTTTCGCGTTGCCGAAGTCACCGGGGAAGTCCAGGAATTGCGTGGCGGTGTAAAGCCGGGAAGGCAGGGCGCCGGAAGTGCCGTTATCGGCCACGCTGGATCCCAGCAAATACACCTCTCCGGAATAATCCTCGCCGCTGGCCCGTGTCGAGGCGAGAAGGATGAAGAGGATAAGCAAAGGCACCAGGGCGGCTCCAGGGTAGCATGGCAGATTGTGGCGGAAGCGCGGTTATCCGCGCCGACCGCGGCAGGCTGCGATGGGATTCGGCTCTGATGAGATTTTAATCTACGAGGACGCCCGAAGGCAAAATGTATTTCTCGGGGTTTTGCGGCGCGCCGTCGCGGTGGACTTCGTAATGGAGATGGATGCCCGTGGCGCGCCCGGAGTCGCCCATGTAGCCGATTAGCCCGTAGCGCTTGACCAATTGGCCCTTCTCCACCATGATTTTGGTCATATGGCCGAACTTGGTCGAGTAGCCGTTGCCATGATCCAGCACCACCAGATTGCCGAACGTGCCGCTCTGGTTGCAAGTGACTACGATGCCGTCCGCGGTGGCAAAGATAGGCGTCCACCGGCTATTGGCGATGTCCAGGCCTTCATGCATGGCGTTTTCCCCAGTCACCGGATGAAGACGCACTCCGAATCCGCTGGTGATCTGGCCTTTGGCGGGAAGCACGAAAGGCGTATGCTCCCAGAGATTGTGCCGGTAGCGCACGAATTCCTCGATTTGCTTGAAGCTGGAACTGGTATAGGTAATCTTGCTTTGAATCTGCCGGTTCTTGAGGCCTGAATTCAACAATTGGTCGGATACGGCGGTCGCGTACGCTGGCCCGGAATAATCCGGGCGGCGTCCCCCTATGCCGAAGGCGAGGAAGGCCTTATCATGTCCGTTCATTCCGTACAAGGCGCGGATTTTTTCCTCCAGCCGGCTCAGGCTATCCAGGCTGGTTTCCACCGATCCTTGCACTTGCAGCACGGTGCGGAGCTCGGACTTGAGGGATGCGTTTTCTTCGTAGCGGTATTGCAAGGAGACTTCCCGATACATCCAGGCGCCGCATTCTCCGAAAAGACATAGAAGGCCGATGGAGAGCAGACCGGCGCCCAGCAATACCCAATTCTTGAGTTTGCTGTTAAGAGGGAAAAAGCGGGAACCCCGCCGAGCGTCCCATTCAACCGAGACAAGGTAATCCTTGCCTGCAACGACGTTGAAGAGCTTGGCGAAAATAGTTTCGCTGAGTCGGGGTTTTCTGATCGTTCGGTCCATTCTTAAAGGCCTCAAAAGTTTAATGCCGGGGGCGCATCTAGTCAAGCGAAAATCTTTCCCGTAAGTGCCGCAAATCCCGGGTATTAGAAAAAAAGGCCCATGGCCGGGAAAGCTTGCTCCCCCTTGAGGTCTTTTGGTACCATGGGCAAGCCTATGAGAATGAGGAATACGCTGGTTCTGTTATGGTGGCTGCTCCTCTTCGCCTGCATGCAAGTCGCGGCTATGATCCTGGATGGCTCCCGCCATCTCGAATGGGGAAGACTGGGCGTTTACCTGATCAAAATCGGTTATTTGGGTTTCGCTTCGGTACTTTTAATCCGCTATCTTTCCTTTCGTTCCCAAAGAAGCTTCGAAAACTTGGTGGACTCGTACAACCGGGTCGCTAATAAAGGGATCGAAGCCGAAAAAGTCCGCAAGGACACATGGCTTAACCCCTTCCTGAACCTGATCTTGGTTGTAGTCGCTTCGGTGGATTTCACCTTGGTATTCCAATGGAATGAAGCGGTTTTCAAGGCCACGGTCTGGTTGGATTTCCTGATTTGGGCCTTGATCATCCGCTGGTTGGGCCGGGCCTTTTGGCTTAAGACCAAAGGGACTCGCGAGCGCTTAAAGGAAGTGCTGGACGATGCCCGAAGCAGGTTGCGGGATCAAAGCGCTGAAAAGGAGGTGGTGGAGCCGAAAATATCCAAAACGCCATTCGCGCTGCTTTCGACCGCATCGCTGCTGATCGCTTTGGGGATTAGTTTCGCGCGTTGGGAACGGGTAAGGGATGTTTTCCGTGTAGACGATCTCAAGGCTTGTATGGACAAATGCCTGCGCCAGGCCACGGTACGATTTTACCAGCATGGCGAGCTGCAAATCGACCGAGAGGGCGAACCCTGCATCAAGGAGTTGCAGGGAAAAGTGGATTTGTCCTTGGATTTCCGGGGAAGCGAATTGCGCTTACGCGCCAAAGAGATTCCGAGCTTTGACTATTTCGGCAACGGAAGCGGAGGCGACGAGGGCCTGGTCCTGGATGCTACCGGCCGCTTCAAGAGAACCGTTATCTGGAAGCGGCAAGATCAAGCGAGATAAAGTGTTAGGTAGATTGAGTTTGGTCTTTTCCCGATAGCGGAATAGGCCCTATTAGCCTCAATGGGCCTTCGCGTCCTTGCTGTCTTTCATGCTGCTGAGCACCTTATACGGAATGCGCAGGCTGCCGGGAGAGTTGCGTCCGTCGAACCGTTTCACATGGAAATCGGCCCCGCCCGTGCAGATCAGGTCATGCTTTTGCGCGAAGGTCTTGTATTTCTGGAAGGTCGCATTCGTTTGCCCATGGCAATATGTTTCGATCCCCATCAGGCCCGCGTCCACCAGCATTTCCAATAGATCGTCCCGGTTGGTTTTGGAAGGGTGGGCCATCACGGGTATGCCGCCGGCCTCGCGGATAAGGCCGATGGCTTCCGCAGGGGATAGCTTGACCGTGTCCAGATCGGTCATGAGTT
>JBDSWM010000356.1:0-9291 GCA_039926685.1 Fibrobacteria bacterium
GCTCACGGGCATGGCCTGGCTCCCCTTCGTTACCGCCGACAAGGACACGCCCCTTCTGAGACTGGAAGCGGCCGTTCCCCGTTCCCGTTACTTGAGGGATATACTCCAGACGTCATTGCTTTGGATCCACTACGACGCGGCCCGTTACGATGCGGGGCTTAAGCCCATGCGGACGTTCCTGGCCCGTTACCCCGGCAATCATGCCTATCGGCAAATGATGGCAGATTTCCTCTATCGCAAAGGCGATTTCGATTCGGCCCGGGCGCTGCAGGAATCCCTACTTGCGGAATATGATGCTTTTGGTCGCTCAAGCCAGGCGGCGGGCTGCTTGCCTTTGGGTTACTTGAGCGCCGTTGGCAACCTGGCTAAGCTAGACAAATCGCAGCATCGCCCGGAAGGGTTGGCCCAACGCATGGGAATATGGTACGCGCCCCGAAATGACGCCGCCAAGAAGTGGTTGCCGGCGAGCCTGGTGCGGGAAGTGGACTCCATACATAAATAAACCCGGCGCCCGCGACCGCTTCCGCCGCCGATTGCCCCTGAACCCTTGTCTTTCCGGGTCGAAAAGCCCGAAAAGCAGGTCCCGCACCCGGGAAAATCCCGAGATATGCCGAGAGAAAAAAGGCGGTATTTGCTATCTTACCCCCGGGATTCAAGGATATAAATCACCGAAGCTGGAGCCGCGCCGAATTATGTCGACCGACGTGCAAAACATTCCGATCTTTCCAAACGAAAAATCACATATTGACGTGGATTCAGTGACCATCCGCTTCGCGGGCGATTCTGGCGACGGCATGCAGATCACGGGCACGCAATTCACCGATGCATCCGCCATTTTCGGCAACGATCTGGCCACCATGCCGGATTTCCCGGCCGAGATCCGCGCCCCCGCCGGCACCGTGGCCGGCGTGAGCGCTTACCAAATCCATTTCTCCTCGCAGGACATCAAGACGCCGGGCGACGACCTGAACGTGCTGGTGGCCATGAATGCGGCCGCGCTCAAGGCCAATATCGTCGACTTGGAAGAGGGCGGTATCCTGCTCATCGATGAAGCGGGCTTCACCGAAAAGGACATCGAAAAAGCGGAGATGAAGAGCAATCCGCTTGAAGACGGGTCACTCGCCGGTTACCGGGTCATCAAGGCCAACATCACCGAGCTGACCATCAATGCGGTCAAGGAGACGGGACTGAAAGGCAAGTCCGCGGAGCTGTGCAAGAACTTCTTCACCCTGGGCATGATGTATTGGCTGTACGACCGCCCGCTCAACCATACCATGAAATGGCTGGACGAGAAATATGGGGCCAGGACCAAGTACAAGGACAAGCCCGAAATCGCCGAGTCCAACAAGCGCGCCCTTACGGCCGGATACAATTTCGCGGATACCGTGGAGCTGTTCACTTCGCATTATCGCGTCAAGAAGGCCGCATTGCCGGCGGGAAAATACCGCAAGGTTTCCGGCAACGAGGCCACCGTGTTCGGACTGCTCACCGCCTCGCAGAAATCCGGCCGCCCCCTGTTCTACGGCAGCTATCCCATCACGCCCGCTTCGGATATCCTGCATGGATTGTCCAAGTACAAGAACTTCGGCGTCATAACCTTCCAGGCCGAGGATGAGATCGCCGCCATCGCCTCCGCCATAGGTTCAGCCTATGCGGGAGGTCTTGGCGTTACCGCCACTTCCGGCCCCGGAATCTGCCTGAAGCTAGAGGCAATGGGCCTGGGAGTCATGACGGAATTGCCGCTCATCATCGTGGACGTGCAACGCGGCGGCCCTTCCACCGGCCTGCCCACCAAGACCGAACAATCGGATTTGCTCATGGTCATGTTCGGCCGCAGCGGGGACAGCCCCCTGCCCGTGCTGGCCGCCAAGTCCCCCAGCGATTGCTTCGCCATGGCCGTGGAAGCCGCCCGGATAGCGCTCAAATACATGACCCCGGTCGTCCTGCTTTCCGACGGCTATATCGCCAACGGTTCCGAACCCTGGCTGATCCCCGATCATGGAGCCATCCCGGCCATGGAAACCAATCTGGCCGTCCCCGTCGCCGGGGAAACCTTCCAGGCCTATGCCCGTGACCCTGTCAGCAACGCCCGCAAATGGGCCATCCCGGGCACGCCGGGGATGGAGCACCGCATCGGCGGCCTTGAAAAGGCCCGCAACACGGGCTCCGTAGCCTATGATCCGGAGAATCACCAGGCCATGACCAATGAGCGCCATGCCAAGATAGCCGGCATAGCGAAGGACATTCCCCTCGCCGAGGTGATGGGCGATAAAGACGGCGACGCCGTCGTCGTCAGTTGGGGAGGCACTTTCGGCACCGTGTCCACGGCCGTGGAGGAGTGCCTGAAAGCCGGCCTCAAGCTCGGCCACGTGCATTTGAATTACCTCAACCCCTTCCCACGCAACCTGGGCGAGATCCTGGCTTCCTTCGATCAGGTCATCGTTCCGGAACTCAACATGGGCCAGCTCAAAATGCTTTTGGGCGGCACTTTCGGGATCCCCATCAAGGGGATCAACCAGGTGAGGGGCAAGCCCTTCAAGGTTTCATTTCTCGCATCGGAATTGCATCGGATTTTGGAGACGCAAAAATGAGCACGAACACCACCGTGGGCACCGGCCCGATTTCCCCCGAACCGCTGACCCGCAAGGACTTCGCCTCGCCCACCGCCATCCGTTGGTGCCCCGGTTGCGGCGACTATTCCATCCTCTCCACCATGCAGGGCATTCTGCCCACCTTGGGCATTCCCAAGGAGAATTTCGTCTTCGTATCCGGCATCGGCTGCTCCAGCCGTTTCCCGTACTACATGAATACCTACGGCTTCCATACCATCCATGGCCGCGCTCCCGCCGTGTCCACCGGCGTGAAGCTCACCAATCCCAACCTCCAGGTGTGGGTCATCACGGGCGACGGCGATGCGCTCAGCATCGGTGGCAACCATTTCATCCATGCCCTGCGCCGCAACATGGATCTGAAAATCATCCTGTTCAACAACCGCATTTACGGCCTGACCAAGGGCCAGTACTCCCCGACTTCCGGCGTGGGCACGGTCAGCCCATCCACGCCGTACGGTTCGGTGGATCTGCCGCTTTCCCCCATCAGCATGGCCCTGGGCGCGGAAGCGGGCTTCGTAGCCCGCACCTCGGACAATGACGTGAAGCATATGGGTGAGGTTTTCGCCGCGGCAGCAGCCTACAAAGGCGCCGCCCTGGTGGAAGTGCTCCAGAATTGCGTCATTTTCGCCGACAAGATCCATGAACCCTATTACGGCCGCGCCACCCGCAACGACAGCCTGCTCTATCTGAAACACGGGGAACCGTTGCGCTACGGCAAAGAGCTGGAAAAGGGCCTTGTCCTGGACAAGATGACCATCAAATCCAAAGTTGGCCCCGCCGAGAATGAAGTGATCGTGCACGATGAGAAAGATGCATCCGGCGCCTTGGCTTTTTACCTGTCCCGCCTTTCCCATCCGGAATTCCCCGTTCCGGTGGGCGTTTTCAAAAACGTGGAAAGGCCTTCCTATTACGATGCCATGCGCGGTCAAATCGATGCGGCAGCGGCGAAGAATCCCCCCAGCCTGGAAAAGCTGTTCAATTCCGGGAGCACCTGGACCGTAGAATAGGGCCACAAGGCCGGGTCAGGAAGGGAATCCCATTGCAGGAAGCGCGGTTGGGTATTACCTGCCGCCGCCCCGGTACAAAAGAATCGATCGTAAACGTCTAAAGGCGGTCCTATGAGGGCCGAGCGGCCCCAAAAAGGGCCGTTTTTTTATTGGCGGAGCCGGATTCGGGTCGGGTATATAACTTTACTGCCGGTTACTCCTGCAAGAGGGAGTTTTACATGGAAAAAACCGATGTACCTGCCCTTCAGTCGGCACAAGGACGCTCACAGATTGAAGCGGAAAATCAGCCCCAAGCCCTAAAACCTGTTTTCCCGGGCCGCCCTTTGAGTTCTCTTATCCCTAAAGCCGAAATCGGAAAGCCGGACATATTCCAATGCCTGGAATACCGCGCCTACCTGGCCGACTACGTGGAATGGAGACAGCGGGGCAATGCATCATTTTCGAAACGGGCCTTCTCCCAAAAATATTTCGGATCCACGGGCATCCTATATTCCGTCATCCAAGGCGGCCGGGATTTGGGTCCCAAACTGCGCGTACGTTGCGCGGCGGCCTTGTCGCTCAATGATAAAGAGAACGAATATTTCGAACTGCTGGTCCAGCACAACCAAGCCAAACAGGACTTAGAGAGGAATTTCTTGTTCGAGAAGCTCTCCCGGTTCCGCAATTCCAAGCCCTGGGTGGTGCGCGAGAACCAGCACAAATACTACGCGAAATGGTACTATGCCGTGGTATTCAGTTATCTCGGGCTGGATAAGAAGAAATCCACCCCTAAGGAGATGGCAGCCGAGATCTTCCCCGCGCTCGAAGAAGCCCAGGTACAGGAGTCCATCGACATCCTGATGGAATTGGAGCTTGTCAAGAAATCCGACCGCGGCTATGCGCTCACGCGCAACCACCTGGTATCGGGAGGGTTCAGCGGCGAAGTGGCGTTGGAATACAATCGGCAAATCCAGGGGCTTACCAACAGCCTGGCAGCGGAGGACATCACCAGGTTCAGGGCATTCAGCACCCAGGTCACCACGGTTTCCAACGAGAGCCTGAAAGCGATCCGGAAAAAGTTTTCCGCTTTCCAGGAAGAGATGAAAGACATCGTCGCCAAGGATAAGGGGACGGACAAGGTCTGCACCGTGGTATTCCAGATCATTCCCAACACCCTATGAGGGTAGGGCGGTAATATGAAACTCGCGCCGGCATTTACCCTATTGGCCCTGATGGGATGCATGCAGCCGGATCCCGTCGGCCCCGACGGATCCGGCACCGGGGAAACCGGAGTTGAAGATATGGATTTGCTGGCCGGCGCGACTTCCAGTACCAATTGGCCCCCGGAAGACGCGCCCACCCTGCCCACATGGGTGACGGGTTCGACAGATTCGATTCTGGTATTGAATTTTTTTGATGTATCCGGAGCGCCGCTCAACTCCTCCGGCCGGCTCGTCTTGTATAAGGCCGGCACCATACCGGCATTCCAGGCCCCGGAATCGATAGTCGTGGCCTTGGAAAATTCCGGGACGCAGGTGATTCCGTATGCCCTGCTGCGGCAAATGGCCGGCAGCGGCGCGGACTCGGTATTTTTCTCCGTACGCGTGGATATCGATACAGTTGAATCTTTTTTAAGCGGATTCCTATACTCCGTAAAACTCAAAAAATTCCTCGCATCCCCATTTTCGGGAAAAGCCGACTATTCATTCAATTTCGCGAAAAGGCGTTTTGCGATTCATGGAGTCGCGGACACAGCCTTGCTGAAGATGGGATTTACTGCCCAAGGAAAAACCACTTTGTGTTTCTATATTCCCGGCTCGCCATTTTTTTTCAAGGTGATTCCGGATTCGATCCTGAATATCGGCCCCGTTCCTATCGGCGATTTTCCGGTGAGACTGCTGCGAATCACCGCAACAGAAGGCCAAACAGGGCGGAATCAATTGGAAGTTTACGAAGTGAAGGTGGCTTCCTTCAATGTGGATTCAACGCATCCGATTCCTTATAAAGTGATCAGTTGCGGGAAAAAGATTTTCACATCTTCGCTTAAAGCTTCCGATTCCGTCCGTGTTGATTGATATTTATCGGATTGATTTCCCGGGAGCGAGCGAAAATGAAACGGATCTTGGCATTTTCATTTGTCGGAATTCTTTCCATCGGAAGGGTTTCCGCCATACCCACCAGCGTGGATGTCGGAGTCTTCACGATCGAGAACTACAGCGCCAATGGCGGCGGCGGAACCAACCTCACCTATATGAACGCGGCGGGCGCGAACTTCTTCCTGGCTACCGAGCTTGTCCTGTCCGGGTATTCGCAATACGCGGGGAATAAAATCCCCACCTTGGTCCTGAATCCGCATGACGATCAGGTTAGCCGGTCGGCGATAACCAGCACCTATGCCGGAAGCGGCGGCAGGGAATTCTGCAACTTCATCTATTATGGGGGCCATGGCCAAAACGGCGCTTTGTTCCTGGGCGGGCCGCCGAATTCTTCCGGAACCTATGGAACGGTAGCGCCCGGTTCATTGCTATTCGGATGGGGAGGCTGGAATCGCTGGTTCCTATCCAACAGCTGTTCCGCCTTCAATACCGCCCCGAGTTCGCCCGCGGCCGCTTGGAATGGGGCCTTTAAAGGCCTCAAAGCCATGTTGGGATTCAAATCCCATGCCTTCGATATAGACCTGAGCGCCGATCTTTACTCGGATTTCTGGTATAACTGGACCAGCCGGGAAGAGAACCTGAGCCGATCCTTTTTCGATGCCGAAAGCGACTACGGCTACCGAAACCTGTTCCCTTCCTTCGGACTGGAACCCGGTTGCCTCTCTGCGCAGGTGACCAACGGAATATCCAAGGATTATTGCAAAGAGCTTTTCAAGAACACGAATCTGGATGCCGCCAACTCCAGTTCCGGCAATTACTATTCCCGTATACTCGGCTCGCCTCAATATTGAGCGCGTACCTTGTTCCCATCCTAAATTCCTTGTGGAGCCCAGCATGAGAAAAGCTGTATTCATCCTGATCGCGGCGCTTTGCGCCCCTTTGTCGGCCTCGGAGACGGTAAAGCCGTTTCAGAAGCCGGAAGCCGTCGCGACGGCGACCCTCCCCACTGCCACCGCCACCGCGGCTCCCCGCCAAGCGGTAAGCACGCCGGCTGGCTCCCAAGGCATTACGGTCACCCAGGATTCGGCAAAGACCGCACCCAAGCTATCCCGGCAGGATTCGCTCGCCGCGCGCGGAAAGGCCATCCAGGATTCGCTGGTGGCGCATGCCCTTGTCCTGAAGGACTCCATTGAGCTGCGTCGGAAATTCGTTAAGGACTCCCTTGCCATCCGCGCCAAGGCCATCCGGGATTCGGCGGACGCGCGCAATCGCTTCGTGGTGGATTCCACCCTTGCGCGCCGCAAGGCCGTCCGCGACTCCACTTCGGCGCGAAGGAAATTCGTGCGCGACTCCACCACCGCCCATCAAAAGGCCAAGCAGGACTCCTTGGCAGCAGCGCAAAAGTCCGCCCAAGATGCCGCCTTGGCGCGCAGAAAAGCGACCCGGGATTCCCTGGCGACGGCCCATGCCGCGGCATTGGCCGCAATGAAGACCAAGGACTCCGTCTTGGCCGCCCAGAAGTCGGCAAAACGCGATTCCGTCAAAGCCGCGTCCCTGCAGGCTGCCGCGCAAGCCGCCTTGGCGAAAAAATCGGCCGACTCTGCCGCCGCCTTGCGCAAGGCCGCCCGGCTCGACTCCATCAAAACAGCCAACGCCGCGGTCGTGGCCACCAGGAAGAGCAGCGACTCCCTGGCTGCGGTTCGGAAAGCCGCGAAAGCCGACTCCCTCAAAGCCGCGGCCGCATTGGCCGTTGCCGCAAGGAATACCAAGGACTCGCTCTTGCTCGCGCATAAGGCTTTCCGACGCGACTCGCTGAAGCAAGCCGCCGCCATGGCCGCAGCCGAGAAGAAAACCCGCGACTCCCTCGCCGCCGCGCTCAAAGCCGCGAAAGCGGATTCCACCAAGGCCGCGGCCATGCTCGCTGCCGCGGTAAAGAGGGCCAATGATTCCGCCTTATCCGCCCAAAAGACCGCCGCCGCCGACTCCGCGAAGGTCGCGGCGTCCAAACCCCAGCCCGGCAAGCAGGATAGCGTCATGGCCCGCCAATACCGGATCGCGAACCGGCCCATCAGCAGCGAGCAGATCAAGCGCTTCGCGAACCTGTTCGGAATGAAAGACCTCGCTAAGCCCGAAACCAGCGCCATCATCAGCCTTTACCGCGATAAAGGCGGGGCGCTTCTCAGCTACGAAGCCCGTCGATCGGCCACAAGCTACACCAATCCCAATGTGAACATGCTGGCTGAGAAGTTCACCGTCTCCGATTCGCTCATCAAAGGCAAAACCGATGCTCTGCTCAAGTCCATTCTAAGGGAAAAGGCCGAGCACTACGTTTATGCCAATTATGAGGTCGAGTTTTTCCAAAAGAAGGACTCCGGTGATAAAGGAGGCAAGATATATCCTCCCGTCGTCGCTTATTGCACGGGCCGTTATACCCGTAAACTGGATGAGCGAGTGGTCCTGGGGGATGCTTTCCAAATCCGCATGACCTATGGCGAAGGCGGCGCGCCGTCCTCCTTTTCCCTGCGCGATCCGGTGACGACCGAAGCCGAAGCCGTGAAGGTACCCACCCGGGCGCACGTGGAGGATAGCCTGGCCCGATGGAGCAAATCCAGGAGCAAGCCCCGCCACCTCCTCTATCCCTATGGCCATGATAGCCTGGTTATCAGCGATCTGAAGCCTCTACGCACCTTTGAATCCTATATGGTCGTGGACAGGAAATTCAAGGATCCCAAGCTGGATGGATCCTACCTGGTGCCCACCGTAACCGTGCTCGCTCAAGTCAAATTGCGGGCGTCCAAGCGGAGAGTTCGTGAAATACCGCCTCCCGACCCTATCATCCTCCATTTCCAATTCCCTTGCCGCCCGGAAACGGGACTGTGCTGGCCGGACGGCAAGCAAGGCATGAAAGCCGATGTCGCCGCATCGGCTTTGCAAGCGGCCCCGCCCAAGAATCCTTAGCGAGCTTCCCCGTCGGAATGACTGGGGACCTATTGGAAAACCGCCCGGTAGCAAACGAGCTACCCGGGCGGTTTTTTTTACCCGCATTACCTTGATCCCCTATCGAATGGTCGAGATCCGCCCGCGCAGCGCGCTCACAGAATGGAGCGTTTTGTATCCACGGGCCGGCTAGAGCCACGACAATCCTGCATATTTTTCCGTCCAAGAGTCATGCGTCCGCCGGACAAGGCGGGCCGGAAAAGAGGAAAAAATGTCCGGATATGAAGATTTGCGGAACAGCGCCGATTGGCAAACCCAGCTCTACAGCCGTTACCATCACAAGGTATTCGGCATTTGTTTGTATTTCCTGAAGGACCGGGAGGAAGCCAAGGATGCTTCCCATGACGTGTTCATCAAGGCTTTCCGGTCGTGGAAGGATTTCGAGTGGAAATGCGATCCGCTCACCTGGATCGGCGCCATCGCCAAACACGATTGCTTCAGCCGGCGGTTGCGCGTCAAGAAGCAAATGGATCGACGCAGCCAATTGGCCGTGGAAGAGGAAACCTTTTCGAATTGCGAACCGGAGGAGGATCTTCTCCTCCATCGTATGCGCTTGCAGAGGGTAATGCCCGGCGTGCGCGGCAAGTTACGGGAAATCCT
>JBDSWM010000357.1:0-38228 GCA_039926685.1 Fibrobacteria bacterium
ACCGGCGCATTGCCGGGAACGCCATCCAGGGAAACCTTGGCATGTGATTCGGCGGGGGTGGGAATGATGGTCAGCAGGCTGTCCGCCGCGCCGAGGGCCAGCGAATAGGCATGGATATCCTTGCGGAAATCCGGATCCAATTTGCCCGGACTGGTCCTCAATCCGGCCAGGGTGTTGTCGGAATTGTACACGACCTTGACCACCATGGTGTCCAGGGTGGTCAAACCGTCGGAATCTGTAATCCGCAAGATGCATACCAGGTCCCCGGGTTGCTTGGGAGCGATGATGGAGGTTTCCTGCAGCGAAACGCGCGCGAATTCGCCGGATCCGATCTTCCATTCCCGATATACCACAGGACCAAATCCGTCCGAACCCATGGCGTGCAAGCGGATGGCGGTTTCCACGCCGACAATGGTGTCTTGCCCGGCATTGGCCACGGGGGGATCGGACAACACGTTGATATTCACCTTGGCGGTGGCGCTTTTCCCTTGCCGGTCCCATATCTTCAATACGCATCTGTGCATGCCCGCTTCAGCAAAACTGCGTCCGTAGGGGATTTTGACGCGGCCGCCCGCCAAGGAGGCCGAATCCTTGGGCCTGCCCACGCTATCGCAAACCCAGGCATAACCGGCCAAATCGACGTCCGCATCGTATGCTTCGGCGGGCAGGCGGATGGAATCCCCGATGGAAACGGCGGTATCAGCGGGAAAAGCCGCCAGAATCGGTGCAGATCCGTTCGGAGGGGGTGTAACCGGAGTGCCGGAAGCGGGCGGGGGGACTACCGGCCGCGCCGAATCCAAGGCCACGGGAGCGGCGATCAGGTTGATATGCGAGGAAATGACCGATTCGGTCATGCCGTCGTATAGGCGTGTTTCCTCATAGGCCAGGCGCGTTCCCTGATAGGCCAGGATGGTGATATACACTGTGCCGCCATGATAGGCCCCGCCGGGCAGGTGGAACAGGCGATCCACCGAGGGCAGGCTATCATCGTACAAGGTACCCAGAGCATTACCCACGCTATCGCTCAGGCGGACGGTGACCCGGCTGTAATTGATCAGATCCGGGCTCGCTTCCAGGCGGAAATAGGCGTCGTTGCGATCGGGATCGTTGAGACAACCCGTGCCCAACGCGGCCAGGGCGAAAGCCATCCCCAGCGCAAGCGCGGCCCGCTCACACGGCCTTTGGCCTCGCGGGGACTTTTTCAACACCCTGTTAACGCGCGGCAGTGGCGGGAACCACATAGGTTTTCGGCTCAGGCGTATTGGATCCGCCGGACTGGAACAGGGTGAAAGCGACCACGGCCAAAGCGGCTCCGCTGCCCAACCATAATGCCGGCTCCTTCCAGGCGGGCCTGGCTGCGGAGGATGCCTGGCCGGAATGGCGCGGGGTTCCGGATGAACGGGCAGCGCCGGAACCTGCGCCGGTGGCGGGCGCTGATGCGAAAGTTTCCGCCGCGGATGCATTCAAGGCGGAGGGCGCCCCGGAGTTCAGCGAACCGAGATCATCCCAGGCCGTCCCGGCCGGAAGGGAGACGCGGGCAGGGGCGTCGGTCGCCTCGTTTGCATAGGACGCATTGTTTGGAAAGGCTGCGCTTTCCCAGGCGGCGGGCGCTGCCGAAGCCTTCGAGACCATCGGGGCCGGAGCGGCTGCTCTCTTTCCGGCATCGGGTTGGGCCGCTTTGCGCGGGGGTTTGGGCGCGGCCGCTTTCGAACGCAGGGAATGCTCCTTGCGCACTTTGTCGAATACGGCATCCACTTCTTCGCCCACGAACATGTCCAGCAGATCCGCTTCTGGGGCCAAATCCAGCAGGCGGTACATATGGTAACGCCCGAGTTCCCGGGTGCCCGGATTGGCCGCATAGACCACGGCCAGGTACTTCTCCAGGAAAACGCGTTCGCCCGGAAAGGAGAATCGATCCGCTTTCTGGTAAGCCTCCAGCTCTTTGATCACCTTGTCGAAATCGCCGTTGTTATAACTGGCATGGATGCGCGCCTGATCCAAAGCGCGCGGCGCGGCCGAGGCCGGAGAACCCGGCAACACGAGCGCAAGCACGATGAGGATGCGGAAAGCCGCGACAAGCATGGGTCGACCTCCATTCCCGTGACGGGGCGATCGGAGCCGGACCGATCGCATTCCCATCATAAGGGAGGATCCCCGGCGCGCGCAAGCCTGCCGAGGCGGAAACGGGGAGGTTTCCGGCAACCATGCCGCAGAAGTTAATGCGGAAGTTGCCGGCGATTAGGAGGGATGCTTAGTAAATGTACTTGGCCCGATAAATGCCGTTGCCCACCGAGGCGGGAACGCCGAGTTTCACGGCGGCAGCCGAAGCAGCGGGAGCCGCGGCGGAATATTCCCATGCCAGCTTGCCTTGCAGATCATAAAGGCGGACGCCCCGCGCCTGGAAGGGCATGGAGACGATGCGGCTTCCGGAGAATCCCAGATTGATCAGCGAGGCTTTGGCGGCTTGCGTCTCCCTCACCATCCGATCGTGGACGGAAACGGCGATGGCGCAAGGGGCGCCGGTGTATTCGATGCGCATGATTTTGGTTTGGGGATCGGAACCGTTTACGGGCGTGGTCACGCCGTTAGTGCCGAAATGGTATCCGCTGCCGCTGGAAAAATCCAAGGCGTACAGGATGCCGTCCGGGCCGACGCTGATCTGCAGAGGGTGTTGGAATTTGGTGAAGGTGACGGGCAGGAAATCTTCCTTTGCGGCCACCTTGATGCCGGTATTGTCGAGCGTGACCACCTTGATGGTTTCATCGCCCTTCCAATCCGTGATGAACCATTTGCCTTCGAAATGCCCGGGCAGCTTTTTCGGGGAAGTCTGGGCGGCCGACCAGCGGTACATGGATCCCGTTATGGCGCAGGACTGCTCATAAGCGATGGTAGCCCCTTTGGCCGGAGGCAGCTTCTGCACGCCGGTGTTGTTCGGGGAGGTGTTCATCGGGTTCGCGGGATCCTTGTTCATCTTGTAGATGTAATGCGCGTTGCCGGTCTCGCCGGCGAAATACGGCCAGCCCGTGAAAGCGGGCTTGTCCAGGATGTTGAGCTCCTCGGTATCCCAGCCGTTGTCGGGACCGACCTCGCCCCACATCACGCGCCCGGTGGGTTCGTCGATGGCCAGGGTGTAGGGATTGCGCATGCCCATGGCGAAGATTTCCGGCTTGATTTTCAGCAGATCCGCAGGCGTATACATGGAGGCGTAATAATCCTTGAAGTTCCCGGCCGGCACGGTGTAGGTGCCATCGTCGGCGAGATGGATGCGGAGGATCTTGCCACGATAGTCGTTGCTGTTGGCGGCATGGCCTTGATCATCGGCATCGGAACCCGCGATGGATTCGTCGACATAGGCCAGCGGATCGCCGTCATCGGCGCGGTTCATGGTATTGTTGCCGACGGAAATCCAGAGATCGTGCTTCGAGTCGATGCGGATGTCCCCGCCGGTATGGCAGCAATAATTCTTCTGGATGGGCCAGGACATGATCACTTTTTCCGAGGCCATATCCAGCACGTCGGATGTCACCGTGAAACGCGAGAGATTGCCCACGTCGGTGGTGCGAGCCTGGTAGTACACGAAAATGTAATGGTTGACATCGAAATCCGGGTCCAAGGTGAAACCCACCAAGCCGAACTCGTTGTTGCGGTTGTTGTAATAGGTGGTCAACGGCTTGTTCATGGTGGAAAACGGGGAAAAGACGTCGACTTTGCCGACCTTGGCTATGGATCCGTCCGCCTTGACGACCTTGATGTTGCCGACGCGTTCCGCGAAATAGACGGCTCCGCTCTTGGCCACCGAGAACCGGACCACTTCGTCCAACGTCGGATCCTTGACATTATTGACCAAGGTGACGGCCTGGAAATTGGCGCTCGATACGTCGGAGCAGCCCGGGGATTTGAATACGGTTTGGGCCATCAGCGTATTCATCCCCAAGGACAAAACGCATGTTAATACGGCAAGATTGCCTCGATTCACCATGATAAAAGCCTTTCAATTGTAAATGTCCGGGACGCCATTTTGGCCGCACCTGTTCCTTCCTTAGTTAGCTTTTCCTCGCGATTAGTTCCGGCAATGATGGCCCCACCCTTTTTAACCCGGAATTGGGAAAAAAATGTTCAGGAGGCGCACAAAAATGGAAAAAAGCGCACCTTAGGAGGAAAAAATGGTCCGTTCGCTATATGGAATCGTCATGCCGACGCTGGTTTCTCTACTGCTGGGACCGGCCCTTCCGGCCCTGGGCTATCGCATCGCCAAAGCCGACTTCGCGAAATTCGCCGGCTCTCTGGATTGCAAATGGGAGGGCGAAGCCTGCCCGGGCGCCGCCCAGGGCTTCGTGGTCAGCGGTAAAGTGGGCGAGGAGATTCCCGATCCCTCCGCTTCGGAACTGGCGGCGGGGGGCAAGGTGGTGGCCGGTTTCCTGGAGGGGAAACCCTTCTCATGGGCCCGTTACTCGGTGGACTTCCCTTCACCCCGCATCAAATGGGTCGTGCTCAACGAGCTCTCATCCGGGGATCAGAACAACGTATTCCTGACCCAATGGAAAACGGTCAAAGACAGCCTGGAATTCGTCTCCGTTTTCCCGCGCAGCTTCCCGCTCGATTTGGGGGAAACCTTCGTACTCGCCAAAACGCCCTTGCCGGATAAAAGCTTACTGTTGATCCTGAAAGGGGAAGGCGCGGACGCGGGCGTCAACCTGCAGGATTTCCGGTTGCTCCGCCTACAGGTAGGGGCAGGGGGAGCGAAAGCCCCGGAATCGGCCATCACGGAATTGGCGCGCCGCACCAACCGCAGCGAAATTCCGGTCCAGAAAATCCTCGAGAAGATCAATGCCGACGAGGCCGTGGATGCGGTGATCGACTCTTCCCTGACCTGCGAAATCGCCAAAGGCAGGAAAGCGCCTTCCGGCGGCCCCCTGTTGCGCTTCATCAAGACCAGAACCAGCGTGCTTTATACCAAGTCCGGCCCGCAGGAAACCCCTATCGGCAGGGATACGACCACCTTGGATATCTGGAAATCCGTTAAAAAAGGTCGCTGATCGGCCGCGCCGATTGACCCAGGCGATACCTTGAGCCTATAATGGCTTCCGGGCGCTGGCCACTCCCCACGGCCGATTCCGGCCGGCGAAACGGCCGGCGCTGACGGGGCCACCTTGGAACTGCGAATCCAAAATGGCGGGTTGGAAGCCCGCTTGCTGCTGACCGCCGTACGGACGGAAACAGGCGGCCATTTGGTGCCCTCCCTGACCGAAATCGGGATTTACCTCAAGGAAAAGGGCGTGCGCGCGCCGCCGGAAATCCCCGCCATCGAAGCGGGACTGGAGCGGCTGGCGCATGGGATGGGCGCGGAGGTCGTGGCCGCCGTGGGTACCCCGCCGGTTACCGGGGATGACGGCTACCTGGAATACCTGATCGATTTCGGCGGCAGCTTTTCGCCCACGAGCCTGGAAGGCGGAGGGGTCGATTTACGCGCCTCTTTGATCCACAACGTGCATCCGGGGCAGCCCTTGGCGGTGGTGCATCCGCCCAAGGCCGGTAAGCCCGGCATCAACGTATTCGGGCATCTCGTGGCCGCACTGCCGGGCAAGGTGCTGGAACCCCGGTTGGGCCGGAATACCGAGAGGTCCGCCCATGATCCCAATCTCATCGTGGCAGCCACCTTGGGACATGCGCGCCTGGCGGATGGAGTGGTGGATGTCCAGGAGTTCTATCTGGTGGACGGGGACGTGGACTATGCCTGCGGGAACGTCACCTTCGGCAAATCCGTGCAGGTGCGCGGGGACGTCAAAGCGGGCTTCTCGATAGAAGCCGGCGGCGACGTTGAGATTTTCGGCCTGGTCGAGGATTGCACCGTCAAGGCCCAGGGGAAAATCCTGGTCAAAGGCGGCTTCACCGGCCAGGGCAAAGGCTTGCTGCAAGCGCGCGGGGACATCACTTTGGGCTATGTGCGCAATCAGCATGCGCGCGGCGAGAACGGGATCCTGATCCTGAAGGAAGCCATCAACAGCCGACTGCAATCGCGCGAATCCATCGTCGTGAGCGGTCTGCTGGCAGGGGGCACGGTGCAGGCGCGCTATTCCATCCAATGCCAGGTGGCGGGAACGGAAACCGGCACGCCCACCCGGATGGAAGCCGGCTTCGACTATACCGTGGCCGAGGAGATGGTCGACATCCGCGCTGAAATGGAAAAGATGGGCACCTACTCCCGGCGGTTGGAGGAAGCCGTGTTCCAGATCCACGACGCCGAGAAATTGAACCGCGGCCTGGAGCCTTGGAGCATCGAATTGCTATTCGAACTGGAGAAGATGCGCGCGAAGGTGGACTCCAAGATCGCGGAACGGCGGGAACGTTTCGCGATGCTGGAGCGCCAGTCCTCGCAGCCGGAATCGGCGACCATTACCGTGCACCGGAAAGCCTTTCCCGGCGTGATCCTCAAGATAGGCCGGGAAGTGCTCCTGATCGACGAGGCGCTTTCCGGCCCCAAAACCTTTTACGCCAAGGACGGGGCCATCCTCGTCCGTTGATGGGAAAGCAAAGGACAAGCAATGGGACGCGAAAATATCGGTAAGCCTTCCTATTCGTGGGACAGTAAGCGCGACAAGGAGATCCGCCAGACCCTGAACGAGTTGCGCGCCCTTGACGAGGCCGGCTACTTCGACGGGTTGCCGGGCGTGCAGACCATACCGGAAGAGCTGCTGATCCAGGCTTCCATCGCCGCCCAATTGAACAAAGGAGCGCCCTTCACCCGCAAGGTGCAAGGCCTCAAGCCCCTGGACAATCCCGTAGGCCCGGCGCTGGCCCAGTTCATGACCCAGCTCAGGGTGAGGGACAGGACGGAAGCCTACAAGGCCGATACCAAGAAGCAATATGAGGAAGCCGTGGGCCAGGTGCGCATCCTGTTCGGTAAAATCGTGCGCGGGGAAATCGCCAGCAACGCCATCGTGCGCTCCATCGTCGGGTCCTTCCTGGACACCTTCATGAAGGATCAGAACCTGATCCTGAACCTGGCCTCCTTCCCGCAAAACGCGCCCGATTATCTTTACGATCACGCCGTGAAGATGTGCCTGCTCTCGCTCGCCATCGCTTCCGCCGCGGGGTATTCGCGCGGCCAGTCCATAGAAATCGCCCAAGGCGCCTTGTTGGCCGACATCGGGATGATGCTGGTGCCCGATCGCGTGCGCCTAAAGCGCGGCCGCCTGAACGAGAGCGAACTACTGGAGATAAAAAAGCATCCCATGCTGGGCCTCAGCCTGCTGGAACATGTGCACGGCTTGTCCGAGGCCGTCATCATCATCCCCTATCAGCACCATGAACGCATCTCCGGTAACGGCTACCCGGACAACCGCTCCGGCGCCGCCGTCAGCCGGTTTTCCCGCATCGTCAGCATCGCCGATGTCTTCACCGCGCTCATCAACCAGCGCACCTACCGGGAATCCGTGGTCCCCTACCAGGCCATGGTATCGCTGCTTTCCATGGGAGGCGAAGGCCACTTGGACAGCGAGCATATCAAATGCTTCCTGAAAACCATGTCCATCTTCCCGCTGGGCTCTCTGGTGCGTCTGGCCAGCGGCCGCGTAGCCAAGGTGGTCGGCTCCAATCCGTCGGAGTTCACCAAGCCCACGGTTTCCGTGCTCACCCAGGAGAACGGATCCCTGGTGCCCCGCCCGGAAATCCAGCAAATCGATCTGGCCCGTTCCGAGGAAAAGATCGTGGAAGCCTTGCCCAACAACGCCATCGCCCATTCCGTGCTGGTCGGATTCTGACGCCCTGATTCCGCCCCGCCCCGCTTTCGGGGTTGAAAGTGGGCCCGACTCAGGTATCTTTATGCCTCCCGGCCGGACGGCGGGGAAATAAAGGCGCCCATGATCAAGGCTTTCCGTTTATCCGGTATATCCGCTTTCATTACATATGCCGGCGCGGCCCTGTTTATCCTGTGCGGCTGCCTGGCCAAGGAAAAAGCCGGGAAGCCGCTGGCCGCCGGCGGCATAGCGCCGCCCTGGGATCCGGCCAAATTCACGCCCAAGCGACTGGAAGGCTATGCCTATCCGGGCCCGGAAAGTCTCTTCACCCTGTTCGGGGAAATCGCGCACCTGGACAGCATGGCCGGCGATCCCAAGGACTGGCATCCCGATCCGGAGGCCGTGGATACTTTGGGCCTGGCACAATTGTTCGATACCGCTTTCACCTTCCCCCAGAATCCCGAAGCGAGCATGCCCTATGGGTACGACGATTCCTTCCGGGACGATACCCTGTTCCGCAATGCTTACGGCAACGGCCTCTACACCCTGGATCATCCTTGCGCGGCCATTTACGTGCTCTCAGGGCAATTCCTGCATCCCGCCAAATGGCTGCGTAACGGATTGAAGGCCGGGGAAATCCTCGCCGCGCTGGGAACGCCCGCTTACAAGCAGGAAGGCGTGCTGCGCTATCTTTCCCGGCATGCGCCCGCCGCCCCTGACTCCTCCGAAGGGGATACCGCCGGATCCGGAAGCGCTCCGCCACCGGCCCTTTACGATGTTTACGAGGGCGCCAACTTCTATTTCAAAGCGGATAGCCTGTTCGCGGCCGTGTTGCAGAAATCCCAACCCTGCCATTGAATAACATATCTTCCCGGAGGTGCCCTTCCCGGAGGCGCCTTGCCCCCAGCCCAGGAGGACCCCATGTCCGACAAAACCAAGCCCATCCCCGACGTCAAGCCCATCCCAGACGGTTACCATAGCGTTACCCCCTACCTCAGCGTACGCGGCGCCTCCGAGGCCATCGCCTTCTACCGGAAAGCGTTCGGAGCGGAGGAAATCTACCGGTTGGAAATGCCCGGCGATAAAATCGGGCATGCGGAAATCCAGATCGGGACCAGCCGTCTGATGTTGGCCGACGAATTCCCCGACATGCCTGACGCGATAGCCCAAAGCCCGACCGCCTTGCGCGGCACCAGCATGAGCCTGCTCATTTACGTGCCGGACGTGGATTCGCGGTTCAAGCGGGCCATCGATGCGGGCGGTAAGGTGAAGCGCCCCGTGCAGGACCAGTTCTACGGGGATCGCTCCGCTGTAGTGGAAGATCCCTTCGGGCATATTTGGACTTTGGCCACCCATGTCGAGGACGTGTCGGTGGAAGAAATGAAGCGGCGCATGGAAGCGATGCCGCAGGTCTGACGGAATTCCGCCCCTTTCCGAGTATTCCGGGTTTTGAGGTTTTGGCGGGACCTCCGGGTTTTGTTAAAGCTGTGGATCCGGGCCGAAAATGAAGGGGTCAAATCCTCCCTTACCCCTCAAGGATTATTTCCGCCGGTCCGAAATCAATAACAGGACTGGGAGGATATATGCCGACTTTGGAAAACCCCGCATTGGAACCCATCGAAACCGGCATGCGCCGGCTCGCGCCTTCCCTGTTGCGCACCGTGGCCGAGACCGCCGAGGCCTTTTTTGCCGGCCGCGCGGATCTGGAGCCCGCTTGGGACGGATCCGGCCTGCGCGATAACGCCGCCCTCAATTGCTCCCAGATGAACATAGGGGAAGGCTTCGAGCTTCTCTGCTGCCTCACCACCGATATAGGCGGGTTCGACCGTCTCTTCCCCGCCGATGTGCCGGAACCGATCAAGATGGACGCCTATTGCGAATTGGCCAATTGCATTTGCGGGGCCATCCTGGCCGACGAGGGGTTCGCGGACCGGTTCGGCTATATGACTCCCTGCGTACCGTGCCTGCGGCCGGGACGAATCCGCCCGGGATCACGCGCCTTGCGCGGGGCCTTGCGCATGAAGGGGGCCCGGATCCACTTTTCCCTGGCCCTTCGCCCGCTGGATTGAACGCGACCCGGCGCTAAGGGACCGGGGCCAATCCGGACGTCCCTAGATCGGCGAGCCTTCCGGCGGCGGCGGAGCGCCTTTTTCCCGGAACACCCATTTACGGTTGACCAAAGGTCTCGTTACCACAATCACATCGTCATGGTATTTGATCACCGTACCGGGATGGGCCGTGCCGCGCAAGAGGATCTCGCAGGGCTCGCGGTTGTACAAGCGTTCGCCGAGTTCGGCCATGCGCGCGCGCAGATCGGCAATCCGGGCTTGCAGGATTTCCATCCCGCCCTGGGTCCGCTTGTGCAGCAGTACGTCCTCGCCGGAAGCGCCGTGCCGCAGCCGATTGACGTCCGCCAGCTTGTCTTCCATGTCCCGCAGGAATTCCAGATCGGTGGCATGCTCCAGCATGCGGGCCTGGGCGGCCGCCAGTTCCGCTTCCACCTCGAAATCCTTGCCCACTTCCAGGATGGTCTTGCCGCCGTTCTCGGATCCCACATTGAACAGATCCATACCCTCGCCGGCCAGCAGGTATCCGCCCAGCACGGAAAACCGGCCGAAGCGCATCTGGATGGTCCGCCGCGCCAGCAAGGTACTGCTGATGATCTCGTTGTACACGGCGATATGGGAGTGCGATTCGATGCGCTGGTTGTGGAGATACCCGATGGTGACCGAGCTCAGACGCGATTTGATGATCCCTTTTCCGGTGCCATTCACGCCGCCGCGGATGACGATGGCGCCGTCGGAGCGGATGACGCTGTCTTCCACCGTGCCCGACACTTCCACGTCCCCGACGGAGCGGATTTCCATGCGGCTATGCACGTCCCCGGCCACCCTGACGGCCCCGGGGAACTCGACGTTCCCGCTCTTCAGGGAAACATCGCCTTCCACTTCCAGCACTTCCACCACTTCGGGAACGCCGGCCTTGATGGCCAAACGGCCGGACACCGCCGCGTTCAGGTACATGGGATCGAAACCTTCCAGGGCGGTATTGATGCCGGGCCGGGAAACGAAAGCCTTCCCCATAGGAGCCGGAATGCTTTCCCCATGCACATCCATGCCCGGCTCGCCGCGGGCGGGCGGCAGCACTTGGGCCAGGCGCGCGTCCTTGGCCACGGTCCTGAAGAACGAGAACTCCTTGAAGTCGATGCTGCCGTCGCGGGCGGGCAAGGGTATGTCGGGCTCGGGATCGACCATGAGCCGCAGGCCGCCGTCCCTCCCCGCAACCGGTTCGCGTCCGCGGGCGATGGGCAAGGTCAAAGGCAGATGATCGCGGTTGAAGCGGGCCAGGGAGGTCCGCAGCTCCGCCTCGGGTAACATGCACATGACCTTGGCGCGCCGCAGGGCGGTGCGCACCATGTCCAGGGTGACAATCCAATCGTTCAGGTAATTCCCCGCCAGCACCAGGTCGGCGGACATCTTGTCTTCCGCCACCGCCACATGGCAGGTAGGCAGGCTGTCAGCGCCCAGCACCTTGATCTGGCCGGCCTCGACGATGAGCGCGCCTTCGCATACGGCGATGAGCTTGCGGCCGTTGAGGAACAGGGATTTTCCGAAAGGCGGCAGGCTATCGCGCAGCAGCGGGCAGGGAATCACTGCGCCGAGCACGTCCATGCCGGGGCGCCCGGGCGATGCGCTCTGGAAGGTGAGCACGGTTTCCCCCGAAGCCACCCAATATCCGGGTTCGATGGCGTCGCGCAGGCCGTCGAACCCGAAGTCGTCGGCCTTGCGGCGCAATTCCTCGATGGCGTCGGCGTCGCCGATATAGGCATGATGGAAGGCCAGGCCGATAGGCTCTTCGGCCACAGAGGCCGTGCCCTGGGCCACGTCCACGTCCTGCACGGCTTGCAAATCGGCCGGGAGGGAAGCTTCCGTGGCCGCATCCAGGGTGGCGCATACCCAGTCCAGGGTCGCCCCGCGTATTCCCGCGGCGGCGATGCCGCTTTCCTCCAGGATCGCGCGCAGCCTGCGGCCCGAGCTCCATTCCGCCTTCCATTCCGCGGCGGAAAAACCTTCGATACGGAGCTTGGCACCCATGGCATCGCCGGATACCGCCACGCTAATCTTCGGCATGCACCATGCTTTCGATGCGCGACAGCACTTCCAACAGCTTGGCCTTGTCCTTGGGATTGAGGGAAGGGGGATGGCGCAGGAATTCCATGATCTTGTCTACCTGGCGCAGATCCAGGGGCTTGGCCAGGCAGGCCAGTACATTGGGGTACCGGGCCATTTCCGCGCGCCTTTGCTCCAGCTCCCGGGCCGGCATGAACAGAACCACGGGGGATTTGACTCCCGCGCGCTCCAGTCCTTTTACGATGCGGAGGCCGTCGATGGTGCTCTCCCGCAAGGCCAGGAAGATGAGGTTGTATTCCTGCACCAGGGCCATGTGTAATCCCTGCACGCCGGAATCGCAAGTCTCCCAAACCAGATCACGATGCTGGTACGTGGTCTCCAATAATCTCAGGATGGCCGCAGGGAAATCGATATGGAGAACCCTGGGGATATCCTTACCGGGCTGAACGATGGTCTGCACTGGGGAAATTAAATCACAGCCCGGAGGCCTAAGTCAATGAAATAGCCCTTCCCGGGGCCCTGGTGGCCATGGCTATGCTATAATCGCCTTGTCCATGAAAGAATCCTTGGTCCGGGATCTGATCGGCAGCAATCTCGTACGCCTCATCAACGGCGGCCTGCAAGGGGTGTACCCGGACCCCTTCTCGGGACGGCTGCTGAAATCCGAGGGGAACTACGCGGTGCAATCCCCCGTGGTAATCACCCAGCTCGCCATGTCCCCCGCCACCCAGGTGCTCTCTTTTTTCACCATGGAAACGGACTCCATGGTCCGCTTGGGCAAACGCATGCTCCCCGATCGGCCCAGGGAAGAAGCGCTCAAGCTGGTCATTTCCGCCAACGCGGAAATCCTGAACTTCGTTTCGTCGCGGCTGGCCTGGCTGCTCTCCAAGCTGGAGAATGCCCCCAACACGGAAATCTCCCCGCCCAAGGTGGGCAACTTCTCGGGACCCATGGCCTACCGCATCCGCTCCGTCGATGGCGTGTGCTACGAATTCGCATGTGCGCCGCAGCATCTCGCATTCAAATTCGCCGCCTGCATCCAAAAGGTGGAGGCATAGTATAATGGCTGAAAGGGGCTCCCATGGCTAAGTCCGTCGTCATCGTGGACGATTCCAAATTCCAGACCATGCAATTGGGGAAATTCTTTTCCGAAGTCGTCGGTTTCCGCGTGGCTGCCACCGGGGAGAACGGCGAAGAGGCCGTGGCCCTGTACCGGGAGCACAAGCCGGATCTGGTCACCATGGATCTCACCATGCCCAAATTGGACGGGCGCGGCGCCATCGCGCAAATCATGGCGGAATTCCCGCACGCCTGCGTGCTCGTCATCTCGGCCGTGAAAGGACCGTTGCTGCTGGAATGCCTGTCCCTGGGCGCCAAAAGCTATGTGGAAAAACCGCTCCGTTTCGACCGGGAGAATTTCATCACCGACTTCAAGGCCACCCTGGCGGAAATACTCCCCGCTGCGTGAGGGGAACCGGATGCGGATAACATGGACGCGCTGAGCCCGGGTTTTTTCCTGCTGCATCCGGACGGATGGGCCACGTCGGCGGGGATAGGCGATGCCGCCCGCATCCCCCTCGCCTCCCTATTGCCCCTGAACCCGGAACAGGAAACCCAATTCGGAAAATGGCTGAAGCTGGTGGCCCAGCGCCATCGCGATTTGCGCTGGGACAAGCTGGCGGCCTTGGCCCCGCTCCAGGAAATCCGCGGCCTGAAAGGCGATGAAGAGAACCGCCTGCACCTGACCTACCACAAGCTGACCGATGCGGGGGGCGACCTGTCCGCCATCGCCGTGTCCGTCAGCGAGGCCGCGCCCAGCCGCGCCATGACCATGCGCCTGGAAGAGGAAAGGCTGCGGCATAAGCTGGAAATCCGCGACGTACTCGCGCTGGCCGCCAATCCTCCCGAGACGGTGGGGACCTTCCTGGACGATGCGCGTTTGCGCCTGGAGGCGGCGCGCTGGGAATGGGAGGGCTTCCTGGCCGGGCAAAAGAGCGAAGGCAAGCCCGACGCGAATCCCTGGGAACGCCCGCCAACGGCGGAAGAAAGCGTGGGCCAGCATCTCTTCCGCGAACTGCATATGATCAAGGGCAATGCCGGCGCCTTCGGTTTCGAAAGCCTGGCCGCAGGCGCGCAGGAATCGGAGGAGTTGCTGGAAGGCCTCAAGCAGGCCGGCGCCGGCGCGGAGCGGACCCGCGCCAAGCTGAGCGCTGCGCTTACGGGATTGCGGAGCCAGTTGGAAGAACTGCTGCGCGCCATGAAGCTGATCGCCGGCGAAGGCGAGGAAGCCACCACGCGCATCTTGAAATGGAAACTGGACCGCCTCACGGCCGCGGCCGCCGGCATGGACACGGCCAAGCTCGATCCGGCCCTGCAGGGGCTCATTGAAGCCACCGCCAGATTGGCCTTTCTCAGCCCTGCCTACCTGCTGCGCAAATACGGGAACCTGGTGGAACGGTTGGCGCAAAGCCTGGGCAAGCGGGTTGCTTTCCGCGTGGCCAGCAATACCGGCGATGTGCATCCGGAATCCTTTGCGCGCGTGGACGAGGCCCTGGTGCATATCCTGCGCAACATGGTGGACCACGGCATCGAAACCCCGGCGGTACGCAAGGCCATGGGCAAAGGCGAAGCGGAAATCGGCATCGAATACGTGGCCGAGGAGGATCGCATTTTCCTGCGCATCCGCGACAACGGGCGCGGCATGGACCCGGGGGTGATCGCCGATCGGGGCGTGCAACTGGGGATGCTCACCCGCGCCGAGGCCGATTCGCTGGACGATCTGGGCAAGCTGGGGCTGATTTTCGTGGAGCGCTTCACCACCCGCGATCGGGCGGACCAGGTTTCGGGCCGCGGACTGGGTCTGGCCCTGGCGCATCGCTGCGTCAACGACCGGGGCGGTAACCTATACGTTTACTCAAGGCCGGGCGAAGGCACCCGTTTCGCCATCGAGCTGCCCCACCTGGGCCACAAGCGGCTGCCTCAGTAACTCAATCCCACCTGCCAATACAACTTGTTCCAATTATTGACCAGGCCCAGCTTGGTCGCGAAGATGAACAGGCTCAGGCGCGCCTCGGCCCCCATCTCCGTGCGGGAAAAATGTTCCCAGCGGTTCTCGCCGAAGAAGGTCACCGCTCCCGCGAAGGTGCCCTTCTGATCGATGCGCTGGCCGGTGACGAACCCGATGCCGAAACGATTCGATTCCCAACCGATTTCCTCGGAAAGATAGGGCCCGGTGATATTGCCCTTCCACTCCCTGCTTTTCCAGAACTGGGCGATGAGATCATATTCGAAGGAAAACCCGTTGTACGGCCCGTACCATATGGCGGCCATGGCATTCATGCGCTCTTCGGGAGCCGCGCTGGCGAACTCATCAGCCCGCGCCGCGCCCAGGCATAAGAGCAAAGCCAGTCCGGCCATCGCTTTTCGCAGCCTCACTTTACCCGTCCCCGCAACGCCATCCAATTTAAGCCCACCACAGTCAGTTCCTTGTCCTTTGATCATACGGAATCCCCCAGGTAAACGGCCGCGGCGGCGGCAAGGCCCTCCGCGAACAAGCCCCCATCGGACATGCCCGCCAAACGGCCAGCCAACACGCGCGGAAAGAAAGCCGCCTGGTCCAGGGAGTCCACGGCCAGCCATTCCAGGCCCACTTGGCCCGCATCGGGCGATAAGGGATGCGTCAAAACCGGTTCCGCCAGACGGCAGGCGAAATACAGGTTCACGAAATGCATTTTGCCGTGCGCGTCCTTGAAGAGATGATTGCTCCCCACGTATTCCTGCACAAAGCGGAGGGGGCCCACTTCCACCTCGGCCCCCAGCTCCTCGCGGCATTCCCGCCGCAAGGTATCGGGCAGCAACTCCCCGGCATCCTGGCCGCCCCCGGGCAGCACGTAATAGCCGCCGATATCGCCTTGCTTGCGCAGGCAGAGCACCCGGCCGGCTTCGATGATCAAAGCCTTGGCGGCATAGCGCAGGGTTCTCGCGGCCATGCCCGCTCAGGCCCGTCCGCGCCAGGAAGGATCGGCCGAAACGGCGTCGCGCTCGCCGATTTGCTGGCGCCACATCGCATAATACAGGCCCTTCAAATCCAACAGCTCCTGATGCCGCCCCGATTCGACGATCCGGCCCCGCTCCAGCACATGGATGCAATCCGCATGCATGATGGTGGACAACCTATGCGCGATCAAAATGGTGATGAGATCGCGTCCCAGCGAGACCCCCCGGATGGTTTCCGTGATCTCCTCTTCGGTCAGCGAATCCAGGGAAGAGGTTGCCTCGTCGAATACCAGCAGACTGGGACGCCGCAGCAAGGCACGGGCTATGGACAAGCGTTGCCTCTCCCCGCCTGAAACCTTCACGCCACCCTCGCCGATCAGCGTGTCCAGCCCCTTGTCCGCGCGCGCCAGCAAGGTTTGGCAGGCCGCCTTCTCCAGCACGTCCTGGCAATCCGGATCGGAAGCGCCGGGATTCACGAACAGCAGGTTCTCGCGGATGGTGCCGGAGAACAACTGCGTATCCTGGGTCACGAATCCGATGCGCTCGCGCAGCGCTTCCAAATCCACCGTCGGGGCTTCATGGCCGTTGTACAGGATGCGGCCGGTTTGGGGCGCGTACAGCCCCACCAGCAATTTCACCAAGGTGGTTTTGCCGGAACCGGAAGGCCCCACGAACGCCACCGTCTCCCCCGCGCGCGTCCGGAAGCCGATTTCGCTCAGCGCATTGGAGGTCGCCGTCTGGTGCTTGAAGCTCACCTTGTCGAATACCAGTTCCCGGATATCCCCCACCCGCACGGGATTCGCGGGCCGGGGCTCCTTGGGCGTGGCCAGGATGTCGGAAAAGTTCTTCAGCGACGCTTCCGACTCCCGATACACGTTCATGACATTGCCGATTTCCTGCAAGGGGCCGAAGATGAAGAAGGAGTAGATCCACAATGAGAAGAATTGACCCACCGTGATTTTACCGGAAAAGATCAGGTACAGCATCAGGAACATGATGCCGGTGCGCAGGGCGTTCACGCATGTGCCCTGGATGAAGCTGAGGGAGCGGATGTACTTCACCTTCCTCAATTCCAGGTCCAGGATCTTCTTCGTGGTCGCGTTCAGGCGCTGGATCTCCTGCGCGGCCAGGCCCAGGCTCTTGACCAGCTCGATATTGCGCAGCGATTCCGTAGTCGATCCCGCCAGGGCCGCCGTCTCCTTCACGATCACCTTCTGGATCTTCTTGATGCGCTGCCCCAGCGCCGAGCTCAGGAATCCCAGGATGGGGATGGTGGCGAAATAGGCCGGCGCCACCGCCCAATGCACCCGGAAGGAATACACCGCCACGAACACCACGCCAATCAAGGTGGTGAACACCACGTTCACGGAAACGGTGAGCAGTTTCTCGATGTCCGTGCGCACCTTCTGCAGCTTGCCCAGGGTCTCGCCGCTACGCTGATCCTCGAATACCGAATACGGCAGCTCCAGGGAATGGGCCAGCCCGTCCGCATAAATGCGCGCCCCAACCTTCTGGATGATCACGTTCAGGTAATAATCCTGGAAATTCTTCGCCACCCGCGACACGAACGCCACGCCAATCGAACCCAGCAGCAAAAAACCCACCCCGCGGAAGAATTGCGAATAGCTGAGCGCATGCGTCTTGGTCACGTAATTGTCGATGATATGCCGGAATATCAGCGGGTCCAGCAGGGAAAATACCTGGTTGACCGTGGCCAGGGCCAAGGCCAGCGCCACGAGACGCCAATAATGCTTGAGATAACCCCAGAGAATATCCATCGAAAGCAAAGTTAGCCGGGCGGGCCCGATATTGCCAATTTTTCTTTTCCGGAACGCACTAAAATGCTAAAATAAAACCACCATGAAGCTCTCCAGTTCCCACTCCGCCGCCAAAACCATGACGCCCAAGGCCACGGTATGCGTCCATGGCAACATCGTCAATCCCGAATATCCGGAAAACATCGACGAGGTCTCCCGCAAAGGCTGGGGCACCACGTTCTGGGGCAAGGAGGACACCGTCAATTGGTTCCACATCCCCCTTTCCGTGCCCAATTTCCTGGACGGCGGCCGTCCCAAGCTCACGCGGATTTTCCTTTTCTTCCATAACACTTCGCGATCGATCATCAACGCCCTGCATATCTACGACGGCCCCAAGCTGGTCAAGGCGTTCGACAGCCTCCGCCTGGCCGGGGATCATGCCCGCGCCCTCCATCGCGCCAACACCTTCACCATCGAAACCCCTTCCGAAATCAATTTCGGGTTGGGCCTTTCCGTCAGCGTGCAATTCTCGGCCTCTACGGACTCTTCGGAACCGAAGCCCCCGCGCTGGATCCTCTTCACCACCGCCGGCGCCGAATTCAAAATCTGATTCCGATATCCTGAGCGGATAAGCTGGGCGGCTGTGCCGACAGCGGAGCATTCCCACGCCGCTTCCCAGCGGTCGCAGGGCCGATTCTCACGGCCACGAAAAGAAACCCATCCTTTCCCGCCCCGTTTGCCCCCTCGCGAATAAAAACCTGGTTGCGCGCCAACGCGTTTTGTTTCTCACTGGCAGGACCAGAGAGTATGGCATCAATCCGATGCCGCATTCCTTCGTCCTGGAACAGAAGGAAGTAACATGAAGAAATCTTATCTAGCCGTAATGGCGCTGGCATTGACGGTGAACCTTTCCATGATCGGCTGCGTATCGGACGTGAACGGCGAGAACAATTCCCTCAGCGAAACCGATATGCGCATCAGCCGCGCAACGGAAACCAGCTTGGCCGCCGTCAACCTGGGCAAGGCCGGCGATTTCGCGATCCTGGCCAAAACGGGCATCTCCACCACCGGTAACACCGCCGTTACCGGCGCCATCGGCGTCAGCCCCGCCGCCGCCACCTATATCACCGGATTCGCCCTGTTGGCTCCCCCCAGCGCGTATTCAACCTCCTCCCTGGTCACGGGAAAGGTTTACGCCGCCGACTATGCTTCCCCCACCCCGGCCAAGCTCACCGCCTCCGTACTGGATATGCAAAGCGCCTATAACGACGCCGCCGGCCGGGCCGCGAAGATTACCGAATTGGGGGCCGGGAACATAGGCGGCAGGAGCCTCACTCCCGGAGTGTATAAATGGAGCGGCGATGTCACCGTCCCGACGGACCTGTCCCTCACCGGCAGCTCCAACGACATTTGGATTTTCGAGATCGCGGGAAACCTGACCTTGAGCTCGGGCGTCAAAGTCATCCTCCAGGGCGGGGCCTTGCCCAAGAATATCTTCTGGCAAGTGGCCGGCATCGCGAGCCTGGGAACCACCGCGCATCTCGAAGGCATCGTGCTCTCCAAAACCGCCATTGTACTCAAGACCGGCGCAACGGCCAATGGCCGCTTGCTGGCCCAGACCGCCGTAACGCTCGATGCGAACGCGGTGGTCCAGCCCGCCAATTGAAGGCTCGGCGCGATGGCGACCCCATCGCGCTGATTTCCAGCCTTATCGCTTAACTTCGCCGAGACCGGCGAAGGCCTCAAGCCTTTGCCTATCCAAGCGCTGGTTTCCCATCAGCCAAGGGTCATCGGTTCGGAAAATCTCGCCGTCCGCGTCCGCTCCGCTCCGCTGCAGGAATAATCGCTTTGCGCGGCAAAGTAAGCGACGAAGTCGGCTTCGTTTTCCCATTCTTTCAGCACAGTCTCCGCCCTGCCGTCCTCAACCAGCGCAAGCACATATTTCCCGGTGAAAAACAAACCATGACCGCAATAGTCCTGATGGTGGTCACGTAACCCCGCGCTTTTGCCTTCGCCCAGTTTCCCAGCCACAGCGCGGATCAGCGCTTCGCCGAAAGGCGTTCGATCGTAAGTCGCTTCGATGCGCTTCCGCTTGACGTTCAGGTCAGACCATGACTTCACCGGGGGAGCCATATCCCCATTACTTTCAATTGAACTCATATCATCCCCACCTTTCCGGAAAGCCCTAGATAATACCCGCCGCGCGCAAGATGCCCACCACTCCCCATACGAACAGGAAGGGGCTCTTTGAGCCCAGCCAGCTGACGAGCGAGAAGCTGATGATGCGCATGATCACGCCGATCACCTCGATCATCTTAATGTGTTTCAGAACAAATCGATTGATCACTTATGCTTCACTTTTCTGCGCCTTCATTTTCGGACAATCTCGGGTCCAACTCGATGGCCATAGGATCGCTAAACGTAATGCCGTGAAATTCCGGATGGCTTGTATTGATGATGAAGTTAATCTCCAACGACGCCTTACCGCCAAAAACCTCGATTTTACTCTAATTTCAGCTATTGCAATACTGCTCACATGGGCAGTATATTTAAGCACGGGAGCGGTGTCCTTTAAGGCGCCAACCAAGCTGCCATTAGAAAGGATAAGCATGAACCCAGTCCTGTTCCAATTCGAAAGACGGACCTATTGCTATGACCCGGAAACCCTGCACAAGTTCACCGTGTATGAAGACCATGGATGGAAGCCGGTGAAGGAACCCGCCAGGGTGGCGAAACTCAACCAGCACATTAGCGAAGAGCAGGAATCCGGCGGGGATTGATTCGGCCAAAGGAAAAACAATTAACGGAGCCAAGGTATGAATGAAATGATTATGAAAATCCTGAGCCAGTTCGAAGGGGATGAGTTGATCAGCCGGTTGAACATCAGCGCCAAGACCAGGATCGAATTGGCGGTTGTGCAGGACCAGCTCGATTGGTTGCATGTTACGGGGTATGTGGCGCAAGAGGGGAACTTTTACAAACTAACGAATGAGGGGCAGAAGGTTTTTACCGAAGCAGTGGAGAGGAAGGTTTAGTTCCACTTCGATTGAAACATATTTCGGGCGCGATGTGTACCTGCATCCTTGCGGAAAAGTCTACGTCTCAATCCGTTCCCTTTCCCGTCTCAACAACCATCACGCATTGCACAAGGAGAAAACATGCATCCAATCCGCAAGTACTTGGCCGCCGCCGCATGCTTGGCCGCGACCTCGGTAATCCACGCCGATCCCATGCTCGACCGGGAAATCATCACCACGGCGTTTCCCCTGCCCCATGTCGATAACGACCTGGATATGACCGAAGGTTCCATAGCCTGCCCGGACGAAACCATCATGATCACCGGCGGCGCCTGGATCTTTTCGGACAATAACAGCGTTCCGGCCGATATCGCCTTGATCTCGAGCCATCCCAATGGAAACGGCTGGACGGCGCAAGCGCGCGAGATGGCGGATACGCCGCCCTCTAACCTGGCCGATAACCTGCTCGTCCAAGTGGTATGCGGCTATACCCATCGCAGCGGCAGCGCGCATATCCAAGTCGTCACCACCAATGTCACGCTGAACCGCTCCTCCAGCAATCTGGATCTGGTGCAAGGCACCGCTGCCTGCCCTTCCGGCAAGACCTTGATCAGCGGCGGCGCCAAGATTTTCGCCAACACCAACCTGGTGCCTCAGAGCGTGGTGCTTATGACCAGCAAAGCGATTGGCAACAGCTGGACGGCCACGGCCAGGGAAGTGGCCGACTTTCCACAAAGCCCCGCCCAACTTTCCGTGCGGGCCGTATGCGCCGATGCCGGATCCGGTATCAGCGCTCCCCAAGTGGTCACCACCACCGTCGATTTCCCCGATGATCCCGCCTTTTTGGACGTGGCCTTCAGATCGGCTACCTGCCCGGCCGGCAAATCCAGGATCGGCGGCGGCGCCAAAATCCTGTCCTCCAACAACAGTATCCCGCCGTTCATCGGCTTACTGGGCTCGGCCCCATCCGCCAATGGCTGGATAGGCGTGGCCCGGGAAACCCAGGACAATGCCCCGAGCAGCATAACCGACAACCTGATCGTATCCGCGGTTTGCGCGGTATTGCCTCCTTGACCGCATCCTGATTCGGGCGGTTCCGCCGAGGGCGGAGCCGCTATACGCCTCGATATATTCTTCGCATTTACGTTTCGGCGATGGCAGCCCGGGTATATCTTGTTCCCAAGCGTATTCACACGATAAGGAACGGCCATGCGTAACCACTTCCGGGCACGGTATTCACATCGCCTAACCGTCGGTATAGGTAAGGGAAAATAGAGGCGCACGGGATGGAAATAAAATGCTCAAATTGACGAAAAGTCCGCTTCTATTTTGCCTTCCCCTCCTTTTTCTTCCTGTGAGGATTCACGCCCTGAAGGTACTGGATCTTCCTAAGCTCGACTACCAAATGGCTCATGAAGATACTTCCAGCGGCAGGATGTATGTATCGATGGATTCAGGCATCTTGGTTAATGAGGACAGCCTCGTATTCCGCCTCCAAAAATTCCTGAAAGAAAGGAAATGGGATATGTGGGGTGACCGAATTACCAGGGTCGCACTTTTTTCGGAACCACTGTACGCCCATCCCAAGGAATCCATGCAGAAGCGTGATATCAAGGCATGGGCGGATCACTACTTGGCCGAATTCGATTCCAAAAAGAATATCGTTTGGCTATTTCCCGCTGTCCCGGCAAAGAAGAAGAAAATCATATTGCAGCCCTCTCCTCGCTGACGCGAAGTATCTCAAGCCGGATGAATAATCGGGTTTGTCCACCATCTCGATGCTTTAGCGTATACATTGGATCTGTGCGATTCCACAAGGCAATCCATTCGATTTGATAGAAATCCAGGAGAGCGTATATGTCAACACGGAAAAAAATCGTTTTCTATGTGCACAATACCGAATTCGCCGGGGACAAAATCCTCGGAAAATATCCTCTATCGGGAAACCACTTTGAATCCCATCCCAGTTTCCTGACCGAACCGATTCGGGATTCGGTGGAGGCGGCTTTGCAAGTTGCCCAATCCACCGGGACCGTGACCGACCAATTGGGGGAGGTTGTACACTGGAAAATAATCAAGGAATGAGATTAAGAGTTGTATGTTCGATTCACGACCTTGATTGAAACTGATCATGCGGCGATTTTCTCTCGCAAAACGTCGTACGGTGTTTTCCTTTTGTGACCTACTCTACTTCTTTCCATACTTTCCTTGGCATTTTCCAGATTCCCGTTTCTTGCTTGAATGTATGAAAGAAGCTTTCCGTAGGGGCATTGTCCCAATATTGACCTCGGCGACTCATCGATTGAAGGACTCCGCGCTCCAGCGGATAACATCGCAATTCGGAAGCTGTGTACTTGCAACCTTGATCAGAATGGAACATTAATTTTCCACGCGCATAATGACGGTTTACTAACGCCTGCGAGAGAGCCGAAATAACCAGGTTCGTATCCGGTTTCTCCGAGACGGGCCACCCCACAACCTTGCGCGAAAACAAGTCCAGCACCACCGCCAAATAGGACCATCAATTCCGAGTCCAGATATAGGTGATATCCGATGTCCAAACCAGATTGGGCGATACCGCCCCCAAAGCCAAACCCGCAGCTTGCAAGGAAGACCGGATGAGGCAAACTAACGTAGACCACCGATAAAGATTTTCAGGGAAAGTTAGTGCAGCCGAATCTTAGTCTGAATTACCGGGTATGGTGAGGAGTGAAAAATACGATTGAATTCGATTTAGATGATTCCCAAAAATACTAAAATTAGGGTCAAGTGGTTTCAATATCCATTTCTACAGCGTCAAACTTATAGCGTCAAAAAAAAGAATAGCCGAATGACTAATAAACTTGGTCTTCACATATTGGCCTTCGCCTATGGTTTGACGGTATGTGCTTGCTCCTTTAATGTGGTCGCGCCGCCCGCTAGACTCGCTTTCGCCGAATCACCCAAAGTGACCAAAGCGGGGAAGACCAAGTATTCAGCTGAATGGATGGGAGGTGGTAAAATAATCGGGCCCGAAATCCAAGCTGCCACCCTCCGAGTTTCTAAAGGGTTATCAGAAAATCGAGAAGTGAATTTCCGACCGATTATCGGTATGGTAAATAAGGATAACCGATTGCATCAAAATAATACCTTTTATGGAATGGCTCTTGATTTGAAAAACCAAGTTAACCCCTCCGAAGATTGGTGGGCCGCGTCCTTTTGGGGTGGAGGAGGGTTTTTGTACTCGTCCTTCGGCGATATTTATTCGGGGCATGGCGGTTTTGCCATAGGTGAGGAATCTCACTGGATTCGTCCTTTTATATCGACGGATATTTTTATTGATATACCTGCTCGTACAAAGCCCATTCTAGGTCATAATGAAGAATCAGTATTAGTAAAGCGACTGACGACTACTGTGGGCGTAAAGGCCGCAGTGGGACTGAAACTTCAATTCATACCAAATTTGGCTTTAGTTTCCGCTGCCAGTTTGGGGACCGCTAGTTCTAAAACGGACAATATTGGATACTTCCTGATTGGGCAATCCTTTGAATTAGAATTTTAATCTAAACTGACTTGTCACCGTATTCCTAAGTATTTGCGCACCCCCATTGAACACAACTCGTGCTAGTGCGACGTAGTTCGCATTTGGCCCCCTGGGCCTCACGCAATGCGCACGAGTTGTGTGACACTTGGCCCAGCAGCCACTATCATAAAAAGGCCCCCCAGTTTCCCAGGAGGCCCACACTTAACTCATCTCTACCCGCACCCACGTCCCCGCAAGCGCAACAATCCTCACACGCTAGGTATCCGCAGCCCCACGCGCCATGATGATCTTCCCCGTGCGGACCATTTCCTTGATGCCGTACTTATCCAGCATCAGCTCCATGGCGTCCAGCTTCTCCGTGCTGCCCGTGACTTGCAGCATTACCGTTGTATCGCTGATATCCACCGTCTCGCTCTTAAAATGCTCGGCGATTTGCAGGATCTCCGTGCGCCTTTCCGCGGTGCTGTTCACCTTGATCAGCGCTAGTTCCTTCTCCACCGTCACCTCATCGGTATGATCCTTGGCGTGGATCACGTCGATCAGCTTGTTCAACTGCTTGATGATCTGCTCCAGAGTCTTGGGCTCCCCGGTGGCGGTGATGTTCATGCGCGAGAACTTACCGTTATGAGCGGGCGAGACCACCAGCGACTCGATATTGTAGCCACGGCGGTTGAATACCAACGCGATGCGGATGAGCACGCCGGGGCGGTTGTTCACCAGCAGGCTGATGGAGTGCTGGGGGACTCCGGTGGGCAGGGCCTTGGAACCCTTGCTCTCGATCACGGAGAGTTTGGTCGTGGTTCCGTTGATTCCGTTTAACATATGCTTTCCTTACCTTATTCGTATTGTAAGCGGACTATAAAAAGCGCAGAGCGTTGGGTTTGACTTGCAAACTCAATAGCGATGCGCCTATTATGTGCTTCCCACGGGTTTAGCCATCGCCTTCTTGGGCGCTTCCAGGACCATTTCCGAAATCGCCGAGCCGGCCGGGATCATGGGGAACACGTTGTCCTCTTTTTCCACTTCGGCTTCGATGATGCAAGGGCCGTCGTTGTAGGCCAGGGCCGCTGCCAGGGTCTTGCCCACGTCGGCGTTGCGCTTGATGCGGAACCCCTTCATGCCATAGGCTTCCGCCAGCTTCACGAAGTTGGGATTGCCTTCCAGGTCCACGCCGGAATAACGGTTCTCGAAGAACAAGGCCTGCCATTGGCGGACCATGCCCAGGTACTTGTTGTTGATGATGAGGATCTTGATGGGCAGCTTGTTCAAGGAGGCGGTGGCCAGCTCGGACAAAGTCATCTGGAAGCCGCCGTCGCCGACCACGGCGATGACCATGGCGTCCGGGCGGGCGAATTGCGCGCCGATGGCGGCGGGCATGCCGAAGCCCATGGTGCCGGCGCCGCCGGAAGAGATCCAGTGGAAGCGGGAATCGGTCTTGTAGAATTGCGCCGCCCACATCTGATGCTGGCCCACGTCGGTGGTGACGATGGCCTTGCCCTTGGTGAGGCGGTAGATTTCGTCGAGCACGAACTGGGCCTTGAGGCCGCCCTGCTTGCCGTACTTGAGCGGGAACTGCTTCTTCCACTTGTTCAGCTGCTTGAGCCAATCGGCGGTGTCGGCCTTGCGCGTGAGCGGGATCAGCTCTTCGATGACCAGCTTGGCGTCGCCCACGATGGAGCAATCCGGCTTGATCATCTTGCCGATTTCCGCGGGGTCGATGTCCACGTGGATCTTCACCGCGTTGGGGCAGAAGGCGGAATACTTGCCGCAAATGCGATCGTCCCAACGGGAGCCGATGGACATGATCAAATCGCAATCCACCACGGCCTTGTTGGCATAGGCGGTTCCGTGCATGCCCAGCATGCCCAGGCTCAGTTCATGCGATTCCGGGAAAGCGCCCTTGCCCAGCAAGGTGTTGACCACGGGGATTTGCAACTTCTCTGCCAATTGCTTGACGGCGCGGCTGGCGTCCGAAATCACGGCTCCGTGGCCGATGAGTAGGAGCGGCTTCTTGGACTTGGCCAGCAGGTCCGCGCACTTGGCGATGGCGGCGGGATCGCCGTTGGTGGGGACGGTATAGCCCGGCAAGTCGATCTCGACATTGTAATTGGGCTCGAACATGGCGCCGGAAACATCCTTGGGGATGTCGATGAGCACGGGACCGGGACGGCCGGACTCGGCTATATAGAAGGCTTCCTTGATGACGCGCGGAATGTCGTTCACGTTCCGGACCAGGTAGGAATGCTTGACGGCGGGATAGGAAATGCCGACCACGTCCGCTTCCTGGAACGCATCCAGGCCGAGCATGCTCTGGATGGTCTGGCCGGTGATGACGATCATCGGGACCGAATCCATGGCCGCGGTCATGATGCCGGTGATGGTATTGGTCGCGCCGGGACCGGAGGTCACCAGGACCACGCCGGCCTTGCCGGTGGCGCGGGCCATGCCGTCCGCCATATGCGTGGCGCCTTGTTCATGGCGCGTGAGGATGAACTTAATGGGCGAATCCACCAGAGCATCGAAAATCGGGATGGCAGCGCCGCCGGGATGGCCGAATATGTACTCGACCCCATGCTGATGGATGCAATGAATTAAGGCTTCCGCTCCGGTACAGGTTTTATTAGCCACTTTTCACCTCTTCTGACTGACTTAAGACAACTTAAGGGATAGTATAGCATCTTTTGGCGGAAATCCAAATTGAAGGTGGAATTTTTAAGCCAATAACACGGATTTTAAAGGCAAGTTTGTAGATATACCAGTTCAATATGTCTAAAAATCCAGATAAATACGATGATATTTACGATAAATCTTAGGCATATACCCTAAAAATATGCCTCAAATTATGGAATTACGTTTCCCAATTCGTTAGCAAAGCTTAAAACACCCGTTTTCATGGGCAAACTGGGTTAGGAGGGGGTTTTTTCAAGGAGACAAGTCGCTTTCAGCTCCTTTCCCTATGATCTTGCGCACTTACGCCGGCTCAGACGCTATTTAAGTTCCCATAAAATCCGGTAAACCGGCAACCCGCCGATCCGCCATACCGAAAGGAACCCCATGCAAACCCTCAAAGATCTCTCCCCCTCCGAATGGCCCCGCGAAAAGCTCATCGATTCCGGCCCCGACAGCCTGAGCAATGCCGAATTGTTGGCCATCATCCTGGGCCGGGGGCAACCCGGCAAAGACGTTCTCACCTTGGCGACGGAGGTGGTGGAAAAACTGTCCGCGCTGCATGAGGAATTGAACCTGGAAACCCTGCTTGAGATAGGCGGCATCGGCCCCACCAAGGGCTGCCAGATTCTGGCCAGCATCGAATTCTCGCGCCGCTTCCTGACCGCGCGCAAGAAGGTGAAGATCCGCACGCCCAAGGATGCCATACCCTTGCTGGGGGCCTTGCGCGTGGCCGCGCAGGAAAGCGTGATGGTTTTGACCTTGGACGGCAACAATCAGGTGATCAAGGCGCATCCCATCACCCGCGGGCTGGCCAATCAAAGCCAAATCCATCCGCGCGAAACCTTCTATCCCGCCATCCAGGATCGCGCCGTCAGCATCCTGGTGGCCCACAATCATCCTTCCGGGAACCTGGAGCCCTCAGATGCCGATCTAATCGCTACGCGTAGGCTGGTGGAAGTGTCCAAGACCTTGGGCATTCCGGTATTGGATCACGTGATCGTTTCCGAAGGCGGGTTCCTATCGATACGGGAAAGGTACCCGGCCTATTTCAATTGAGGCAGGGGATGGCCAAGGGCCGAACCCGATATTCGGCCTTTCACAAATATTCGCGCACCCACTTCTCGATGTTTTCGTATGGATGCGCGCCCACCTCAATGCGCTGGATCACGCCTTTGCGATCGATCACCACCAAGGTCGGATAGGCGAAGGCCTGGTATTGGCGCGTGGTCAGTTGGCTCACGTCGTTGAATTGCGGATAGGCATGCTTGCCCGAGGCTTCGAAGGCTTTCAAATCCTCCAGGCTCTCGGAGCTGACGGCGATGACTTCCAACCCCTTGTCGCGGTAGTTGCGGTAGATGGCCTCGAGATTGGGAATGGTGGCGCGGCAAGGGCCGCACCAGGTGGCCCAGAAATCCAATAGGATCACCTTGCCACGATTTTGCGCCAGGGTACCCGCATCGCCGGAATAATATTTCCCGTCCAAGGCGGGCGCGGGGCTTCCCACCAGCATCTGGGTGATGGAGCGCATGTCTTCCGGCTTCGGGGACAGCGCCATCTTCTGGACCACCACCTGGCCGTCCCGCCCTATGCGCAGCTCCACCAAGTCCCCTACGGTTTTGGAATGGATGGTATCCAGCAAGGTCCTGCGCCCATGCAAGGGCGCTTGGTTGATGGCGAGGAGGATGTCCCCTTCTTTCAATCCCGCCTGATCGGCGGAAGTGCCTTTGAACACTTGCTGGATGCGCACGGCGCCTTCAGGCGTGGGCGTGCCATAGGCAGGCGAAAATTCGGCGGGAGCGAAATCGGCGATGGCCACGCCCAGCCATGCGGCCGGTTTCGTCGGGGCCGCGATGGGCTTGACCGGAACCGTTTTTGTCGCCAGTGCCGGGATGGATACCATGGCCACCATGGCGGTTAGAGCCGCCACGGCCATCAAGACCTTGGCCGACCTTGTCCGCATCCATCCCCACCCTTGCCCTAGCCCCAGCCATGCTCGCGCCATATTCAATCCTCCCTGCAGGTTTTTTAATGTACGAATTACTATTCGGATAGTTGACCCTGGATAAGGATCCGGAAATGCAAACCTATATCGCCCTTTTGCGGGGCATCAATGTAAGCGGGCAAAAACCCGTGCCCATGGCGGAACTGCAAAAGCTGTTCGAAAAGCTGGGGCATATAGGCGCAAAAACCTTTATCCAGAGCGGCAATGTGGTGTTCCGGAGCGACAGCGCTGATGCGCGGAAGCTGGCGGCGGCCATCGAGGCGGCCATCCTTAAGAAATTCGCTTTCGACGTGCCCGTAATCCTGAGGACCACGGAAGCGCTTGAAGCCGCCCTGCGCGGGAATCCCTATGCCAAGAAAAAGCTGGCCGAGGGGGAGCGCGTATACATCTCCTATCTGGATGCCGCTCCCGCCCAAGAGAAGGCCAAGGCGCTGGCGGATCACTCCGACGCGGTGGATGAGCTAAAGCTGATCAAGACGGAAGTATACGTGCTGGCCCGGAACGGGTATGGAAAGTCCAAGCTTTCGAACGCCTTCCTGGAAAAGAAGTTGGGCGTGCGCGCGACCACGCGGAACCTGGAGACGACCGCCAAGCTGATCGAGATGGCCAAGGCCCTGTAGGGAGTGGGAGCGTAATGAAAAAAGGCAAAGCGGCGCAGGGGCATCCCTTTTCCATCGTGGACGTATTCGCGGAAGCGAAGTATGCCGGCAATCAGTTGGCCGTGGTGCGGCCCGCGAGCGCGCTCACGGACGCGGAGATGCAGCGCATCGCTTTCGAATTCAATTTTCCCGAGACCACTTTCATCGACAGCCTGCGGCCCCGTCGGGGCGGGTTCGATGTGCGCATCTTCACCCCGCGCCAGGAGGTTCCCTTCGCGGGCCATCCCACCTTGGGTACGGCGCATGTCATCCGAAGTTTGCTGGATGCGGCGGGCAAAGAGGGTAAAGCAGGTAAGGCCTCGCATACGGATACCATCGTGCTCAACCTGAAAGTCGGACCCGTGCCGGTGCGTTTCGAAGCGGGAGACTCGGGTTTGCGGTGGATGCGGCCGGAGCCGCCCAAACTGGGCCGGGTGCATGAGCCAAAGGCCGCGGCCAAAATCTTGGGGCTGAGCGCCAAGGATATCGATCCGGATTTCCCCGTGCAGGAGGCCGCCATCGGCATGGCTTTTCTGATGATCCCTTTACGGAACCTGGATGCCGTCAAGCGCGCGGCCACGGACCTGCCCGCCTACCGGAAATATTTCGCGGGGCGCGGCGAACCCGCCTTGCCGCTATTTCTGTTCAGCCGGGAAACCTATTCCCCGGAGAGCCGGATCAATTGCCGCATGTTCGCGGAACTGTTCGGCATACCGGAAGATCCGGCCACCGGCAGCGCCAATGCGTGTTTGGCGGGGTATCTCGTCAAGCACGGCTATTTTGGAAAAGGCGGAATAGGCGGAAAAGGCCGGGTGCGCATCCAGGTGGAACAAGGCTATGAGATGGGACGAAAATCCCTCTTGCAATTGGACGCGGGAATGCGGAACCGGAAAATGGAAGTGGCCGTGGGCGGGCGCGTTATCGCAATCGCCCAAGGCATGCTTATTTAGCGCCGGCGCATCGATCGGATGCGCCGTTGCCGATAGCCGGCTTCAGTTCAAGAGCCGCACTTCCATGGGCTTTTCCTGATTGAAGTCCTGCTCGCTGCCTTTTAGGGCATCGAAGCTTTCCTTGGTGTATTGGACTTCGGTCAATTGCGCCGCGGGCACGCCTCTGCCGACCAGGTAATCCACGACGGCCTTGGACCGGGACTGCAACAGGGCCAGGTAGTCTTCCTTCTTCTTGCCCTTGTACCAGGTGTAGAGGCGGATCTCCACCTTCTTCTCAGGGTATTCCTTCAACTGCTTGGCCAGCTGTTCCAGGGGCGGCTCGGCTTCCACGGTGAGCTCGGCGGTGGAAGAGCGGAAGCGCACCAACGGATAGGTTTGCACGGGCAACAAGGCGGGCATGGCCTTATCCGGGCAGCCGTCTTGGTCATCGACTCCGTTAACGGTTTCCGCCTCGTTCGGGCACTTGTCCACTTCATCCTTGATGCCGTCCTTGTCATTGTCGGGGTCGGGGCAACCATCGTCATCCTCGAAGCCGTCCTTGTCTTCCTTGGTATCCATGCACTTGTCGGAGCCTACGCACATGGCCGCGTATTTGGCGGCCATGCCCTTTTCCGCCACCCAGGGATCGCATGTGCCGTCGGCGTCGTTATCCGGTTCCGGGCAGCCGTCATTGTCCTGGAAGCCGTCCATGTCTTCCGCCTCGTTCGGGCACTTGTCCTTGGTGTCGGGAATGCCGTCCTTGTCATTGTCGGGATCGGGGCAGCCGTCGCCATCCTCGAATCCGTCCTTGTCTTCCGCCACTTCCACGCATTTGTCGGAGCCTTTGCATACGTTGGCGTATTTGGCGGACTCGCCTTTCTCCGCGACCCAGGGATCGCAAACGCCGTCGGCGTCGTTATCCGGATCCGGGCAGCCATCCGTGTCCTGGAATCCGTCCTTGTCTTCGGCCTCGTTCTTGCATTCGTCGTACTTGTTGGGAACGCCGTCATCATCGGAATCCAAGGCATGGACCGGTTTGACCCAAAGCAAGAGCGCCAGCAGGGAAGCGGCGTGGAGATATTTCATCGGATGGCCCCTCTATTCGCGGAAAAGAATGGAATGGAAACGGAGGAAAAGATAAGAAATTCCCGGATCGAGCGGCTATGTCCGGACCGGCTTGCCGGTTACCGACAAGCTGTCCCGCAGCAGCCACCAGCCTACGATTCCCGTGGCCAAGGCGATGCCCCCGGCGAGACCGTAGACGGCGCGCAGGGAAAAGGCATGCCACACCAGGCCGGAGGTCAGTCCCGACAGGGAAGCGGGAATGGCGGCATAGAAAACCGGCGCCAGGGATTGCAACGCGGCCCGCTCCTCTTTCCGGTAGTTGCGATCGAGAAATACGCTGAAGCCGGTCAGGGCGCCGGAAAAGAAACAGCCGTGCAAACTAAGCGCGAGATAATATTGCCATACCTCGCGCGCCAAGGCCAGACCCGCCAGCTTCACCACCGTGCCCAGTATCCCCAGCCCTATCACGTAGCGCAAGCCGAAGCGGCGCAGCACCGCGGCGCACAGCAGCATCAGAGGCACTTCGCAGCCGGTGGAAATTCCCCAGGCCATGCTGATGGTGCGCTGGCCCTGATGCCAGCGATCGACCAGGTAATTGCCTTGCATGCCGCTGGCCATGGTATTGGCGAAATTCAGCGCGCCCAGGAAAACCAGCAGCCGTAACGTGCGCGGTTCGGCCAGCAATTTCACGGCGGCCAGGAAAGATGGCATGGCCGGCCCGGCAGCGGCACTGCTTGATCCCGAAAGGGTGGAACCGCCCGAACCCGGCGTCGCGGAGGGGCCCGCCGCCGAAGGCGCGTTACGGTATTCCCAAGCCACTGTCGCCAGGGCGAAAACCAGGCAGGCCGAGAAGCCGCCGTATAACCAGGGCAAATCCATCAGCCTGGGGAAGAACACGCTGACCACGCAACCGGCGAGGAATCCCAAGGTGCCGAAGCTGCGGATGCGGAAGAAGGCTCCATGGCCGTGATTGCGCATGGATTCGAAAGTGCAGGCGGCATTCAACGGGAAGATGGCCGCGCCGCAAAACGAGAATATGGAGAAGCACAGGAACAAGGGCCAGAATCCGGCCAGGCGCGGGAGCAACGCCAAGGCCGCCGCGGTCCCCAACAACATAAGTATCAAGGGTAAACGCGGTCCGTGCAGGCGACGGATGGCGGCAATCTGGAATAGCGGCGACAGCATGCCCACCGCTTGGCCCGCCATAAGGATGAGTCCGATTTCCAAAGCCTGAAGCCCGCGGCTTTCGAACAAATAGGAATGGAACTGCCCTGAAGACAGCCCTGTGAAAATGAGGAACATGGTAAGGCTGACGCCGAAAAGCGAAGTGGTTTTCTCAAGCGAAGCTGTATTCACAGGTTGGCAAGTATAGCAAACCTGTGAATACGCTTCGGACGGCAGCCATTCTAAGCGGCAGCGCTTCGGGGCGCCTGCCTTTCGGGACGGGAATACTTCGAAGCGGTGGCTTAACGAGCCAGAGAGGTCAGGCCGCGCCGACCGTCTTCGAGAATTTGTTATACAGGCCGAACAGCAGGAAGGTGGGCGCCCAATGGCCCACGAAAAGGCTCAAATGCCTTCTGCCCCGGATCTGCAAGACCAATGAGACGATGATGGAAAGCAAGGCCGCCCCAGCGAAGACCAGGGTAGGCGTCACGGAAGCCGTTTCCTCCGCCATCCGGCTGACTTTTTCATTACTCTTCGCCGCCCCCTCCAGGGCGTTATCCTTAAGTTCTTGGGCTTCCTCCATCATTTCCTCTTTGAAGTTTTCGGCGTTTTCCAGGGCATGCTTGGTGCTTTTCATAGTCGGCTTTCTCCTGCTGTGAACTTGTTTCCTTACCATGCAGGGAAGATATGTTTCGGGCCGCGGGGGAGGAACCGGAATTTGCGCGGCCGGTGTGCGGCCCTGTGAGCCGCCCCGTGCCCTTACAATCCCGGCGATTACCTACCCGCGGTCCAGACGAACACCTGGTTGCGCAGTCCTGAACGCGTTTGCACGCTGATGATATAGCGGCCCCGCGCCAACCTCCGTCCGTCCGCTCCCCGGCCGTCCCATATCCAGCGGCCGATGGCGGCGGCATGCGCGCCAGGGCGATAGGTGAAAAGGACCTTCCCGTGCAAATCGTAGATGCGGATGGATTCCACTTCCACGGGCGCGCGCCAATCCAGGAACAGCAGCGAGCCGCGCTGGCTGAGATCGAAATACTGCAGGGTCAAGGGCGCTTCCCGCAATCCCGTTGTGGTGTTGATGGCGATGGAGTTGTCCGCCGTCGCCGCCTTCGCCTCCGCGGCCAGGAAGGCGGTATACTCGCTGAGCACCTCATAGTCCTCGGAGATTTTTATGATGGCCGCTTTGTTGGCGGTGGTGGTTCCTTGGGCCAGCTTCAATTGCCCGATCTTTTCCCGCGCCCATAGCTTGGGCACGGCCCAGCCCAAAGGATCCCGCAGGCTGAAATCCACGCTGCGGGTAAGGCTCACGGGCAGCCCCTGCTTTTGCGCCGTCAAGGTCACCGTATGTAAGCCTTCCCCCGTGTACATTCCCGAAACGCGGTAAGGCAGGCCCTGATACAAGCGCGAGGATACTGGCGTCAGGACGTCCTTGGTTTCCAGGCCTTCGAAAGCGACGGAAATACCCTCCAATTGCGGCGCCTCGATGCGGCTCCAGGCCGCCTCCACCAGCGCCGCGGTCGCGTCCCCGGACAGCACCGGGGTAGCGAAGCCGTTACCTACGGCGGCGCTCTCCTCCAGGAAGGCCCGGTTGAGATTGTCCCCGGCCCCGAATGTGAATACGGTGGGACGGGAGGGATGCTTGGCGATGGCTTCGATGATGGCCGTTTCATTGGTGATGAACCCGTCGGTCAGGAACACGTAGAAGCGCTGCTTATCCACATTGGAAGGCACGGCCAGGGAAGCGTTCACCGCGTCGAGCAATTGCGTGCCCCCCTGCGTAGCCAGGCCGCGCACGAAGGTTTGCGCGGTGGCGACGTTGGCGGCCGTGGCGGGCACGGGGGTTTTGCTTCCGAAAGCGTAGCTGACGGCGTCGCTGAAGGCCAGCACGCAGATATTGTCCTCGGCAGTGAGTCGGGAGAGGATATTTAGCGCAATCTCCTTCTCGCGCTCCAGCGGCCATCCCATTTGCGATCCGGAAATGTCCACCAGCAGCACCAGATCCATATTGCCGCGCTTGCCCGCGAACAGAGTGGGGTCAGGATAGAGATTCAGCATGAAGAAACCTTGTCCCTTGGCGTCCGCGGATAGGGCCAGGGAAAAATCCTGGGCCGTGGCGGCCCGTTTCATGCGGAGCACGAAATCGCGGTTGGGATAGGTGGTCTGGGTCTTGAGGATCATGGCTTGGGTATAGGCCAGCGTCGGCTTGGCGGCGGAATCGATCACCTGCCGCTCCACCAGCGTTTTCCGCAAGTCGGCGAGGGCGCCCACTTCCAGGGGATGCGTGGGGGAATAAATGGACGCCAGACTCACGCCGGATTCGATCAGAACATTGAATTGGAATTCCGCGCCGGAACGATCCTCCGGTGGATTCCAGGGGCTTACCACCGCCGCCCCCGCCGACGTCTTTTTGGCCGCATCGGATTGGAAGCGCGGCCCGATGCGGGTGGGAAAGGCCAGTTCCAACTCCCCGTCCGCGTATTTGAGCGGCATGGACAAACGGATTTCCACATAGGCGGTTTCGCCCGCGCCCAGGCTGGCGATGCGCTGCATGAAGATGTTAGGCCGTTCCTGCAACAGCAGCGCGGCCTGGCCTCCCGCCTGCTTGATGGAATCGTACTTGGCCTGGGCGGCGGTCCGTTCCATGATGCGGGCCGTATATACCGAATCGCGGTATTCGTATTTCATGCCATGCACGGCGCCTTGATCGGGCAAAGGGAAGAGATACACGGTCTCGGACTTGGCCTTGAACGGGTTCACGAAGCGTTGCGTCACCACGATTTGGGCGATGGCATCGGTCACCACCACATTGACCCGCGTGAAGGTAGGGGAAATCGCGGTTTGCGCCTTGGTGTCCGGATCGATCATGCCGCACATGGGACCATGCAGGGAATCCAACGGGATTTCGCTGAACGCCGTCACGGGAGCGAATACAAAAGTCAGAAGGGCGCAAAGAGCGGAAAGGGCGGACAGGCGCAGCGGGGATTTCACCTTCATGCTTGGCTCCGGGATAAGGATACGGAGAGCCAATGCAAAAACCTGGCCAATACCGACCCCGGAAGGATTCGCTTTCAGGGCCTCGAAATCAGGCTGAATACGGGGATTAGCGGGGGATTCACGGAAGGTCGCGGGATATGGGGACCGGCACGGACGAAGAACCAGCGCTCTTCAACCTGCAAAAAATGGGCGCTGATCAAAATCAGAGCGGCCAAATCCGAGCGGCCGGAAAAGCCCGGCGCCCGGAATTCGGAGGCTAGCGCTTGGGCCCGGTGTACAGGTATTTCGGCCGCACGATGGGAATGCCCTTGCCGCCGCGCGCTTCCTTGCGCTCGTATACGATTTGCCCGGCGATGCCGACGCAGCGCGACAGGCCGAACAGGACCGTATAATAGTTTTCGTCGGTGAGGCCGCAGGCGCTCATGAGGCAGCCGGAGACGGCGTCCACATTGGGGTAAGGATCGGACGCCTTGCCCTTCATTTTCAGGATTTCGCTGCCCACCTTGCGCAGGGTCACCGCCAGGCGGAACAAGGGATCCTTGGGCGCTATCTTCTCACCCAATCCGTATTCCACCGTGGCGCGCGGATCTTCCACGCGCAGCACCGCATGGCCGAAACCGTAAAGCACCCCGCCTTTATTGAGCAGGTTGTCCACGTATTCGTAGACGACCTTCTCATCGCTGGGATCCTTGATGTCCTTGGCGATGTCCTTCAGGAAGCGCAAGCATTCCTGGTTGGCCATGCCGTGCAAGGGCCCGGCCAAGGCGGCCATGGCGCCGACCAGGGAGCCGAACATGTCCTCGTGGCCGGAGGCGATGGCCTTGCCCACGAAGGTGGAGAGGTTACCGCCGCCATGATCGAAATGCAGGATGGCGAACACCTTCATCAGGTGGGTCAGATCCTTGGACGCGCCGGGAGCGCCCAGCATGTGCACGAAGTTCTCCACCCAGCCCAGTTCGGGTTTGGAAGGGATGGGATCGCCCCAGCCCGAGCGGATGCGGAAGATGGCGGCGACGGCTTCCGGGAGCTGCGCCACCACGTTCAGGTAATCCTTGGCATAATCACCCGTGCCGCTGTACATGCCCATAACGTTGATGGCGGCCAGGAACCATTTCATGGGATGGCCCTGCCTGGGCAGGCTGCGCAGATGATCGATGACGCCGGGATGGAGCTTGGAGTTGGCGATCAATTCCTTCTTGAAGGCGGCCAATTGGGCCGCGTCCGGGAGCTCGCGCTTCAGCAGCAGGTAGATGACCTCTTCCGGCGGCTTTTCGGCCAGATCGGCGATGGCATAGCCGGCATAGAAGAGACCGGTCATGGGATCGACATGGCTGTTGGGACAGGTGCCTACCGGAAAGCCGCGCAGGCCGGTGTCCATTAGGTCCTTGGTAATCTGGAACAGGACTTCATTCTCGGCCATCAGATCGCTCCCGCCAGCAACTGGGCGAACTCGAAGCACTTCACTTCGCGGGCCCCTTCCATCAAACGGGCGAAATCGTAGGTTACGGTTTTGGCCCCGATGGTCTTTTCCAGGGCGCGTTCGATGGCGTCGGCCGCCTCGGTCCAGCCCAGATGATTGAGCATCATCACGCCCGAAAGCACCACGGACCCGGGATTGACCTTGTCCTGGTTCGCGTACTTGGGCGCGGTGCCATGGGTGGCCTCGAAGATGGCGTGCCCGGTCAGGTAATTGATGTTGCCGCCGGGGGCGATGCCGATTCCGCCCACCTGCGCCGCCAAGGCGTCGCTCAGGTAATCGCCGTTCAGGTTCAGGGTGGCTATCACCTCGAACTCCTCGGGCCGGGTCAGCACCTGCTGCAGGGTGATGTCGGCGATGGAATCCTTGATGACGATGCCGGCGCCGGGTTTACCTTCCGGGATTTTGCACCAGGGCCCGCCGTCGATTTCAACCGCGCCGAACATTTCCTTGGCCACCTGGAAGCCCCAATCGCGGAAAGCCCCTTCCGTGAACTTCATAATATTGCCCTTATGCACCAGGGTCACGCTCTTGCGCTTGTGCAGGATGGCGTAGCTGATGGCGCTGTGCACCAGGCGTTCGGTACCCAGATAGCTGACGGGCTTGATGCCCACGCCCACCTGCAAAGGCGCCGGCCTGGCGGGAGCGCCGATGGCCTGCACCTTTTTCTGCCAGTCCTGGGAAGCCTTTTCCGTGCCGAATCGGATCTTGGAATACTCTTTTGGGAATTCCTTGGCCAGGAATTCCAGCACCTTTGTGGCCTCGGGGGATCCGGCGGCCCATTCGATGCCGGCATAGATGTCCTCGGTGTTCTCGCGGAAAATGACCATGTCCACCTTTTCCGGGTGCTTGACCGGGGAAGGCACGCCGGTGAACCAGCGCACGGGACGCAGGCAAACGTAAAGATCGAGGATTTGGCGCAGGGCCACGTTCAAGGAGCGGATGCCTTTGCCCACCGGGGTGGTCAGGGGGCCTTTGATGCCCACAAGGTATTCCTGGAATGCGGCGAGGGTTTCTTCCGGCAGCCATTCCCCCGGCCCGTAAACCTGCAGGGACTTCTCGCCCGCGTACACTTCCATCCATTCGATTTTGCGCTTGCCGCCGTACACTTTGCGAACGGTCTCGTC